>CAYSRY010000276.1:326-4817 GCA_964433395.1 uncultured Armatimonadia bacterium
TACCCATGCACGCATTCTCAATTCATCTAAGGGCCCGGCAGTACAAGCACTCCGCGCGCAATGCGACAAGTCTCTCTACCGTATTCAGATGAAGAATGCTCTTGAACGGCACCCAAACATACGCATATACGCCGATCTCGTTACTGATATACTGATCGACAAGGGCGCAGTTGCAGGTGTCAAAACACAGTTAGGTCTCTATTTTGGTGCGCGCTCAATTATCATCGCCACTGGTACTTTTCTTAATGGCACAATTCATATAGGCGATAAATTCATCCAAGCCGGTCGTGCCGGCGAAGCTCCAGCAAAAGGCCTCACCGCCAGTCTTCAAGCTCTTGGCCTTCCGTTTCGGCGCTTCAAGACAGGCACGGTGCCTCGCTTGCTCAGATCTACGCTTGATCTGGAGCGCATGCGAGTTCAGCCAAGCGATGCAAGACCTCTCAGATTCTCGATTGATACCGTTGAGAGGCCCCAACGCCCTCTTCTTCCATGCTACATGACCCGTACCACAGAAGATACCCATCAACTGATGCTTGCCAACATCAGTCGCTCCGCCCTGCATTCCGGCAATATCACTGGAACTGGTCCGCGCTATTGCCCTTCGTTCGAGGCCAAGATTGCTCAATTCCCAGACAAACACTCCCACCTACTGTTTATGGAGCAAGAAGGTTGGGACACTGAGGAAGTTTATGCACAGGGGCTCTACAATTCGATGCCCTGGGAAATTCAAGTCGCCATGCTCAAAACTATCCCTGGTCTTGAGCATGCTCACATGACCCGCCCCGGATATGCTGTGGAGTATGACTGCATCGACCCGCGCGTACTGGATCCTACTCTCGCCTACTCAAAAGTCTCGGGGCTCTATCTGGCTGGGCAAATCAACGGCACTTCAGGCTACGAAGAGGCTGCCGCACAGGGCCTCATTGCAGGTGTTAATGCCGCACACCATGCTGTCGCCCACGATAAAACTCTTTTGTTGAGTCGTTCTGAGGCATATATTGGCGTCCTCATCGACGATCTACTAACCAAAGGCGCAGATGAGCCGTACCGCATCCTCACATCTCGCGCAGAATTCCGCATCCTCTTGGGGCAGCACACCGCATCAGAGCGATTGACCTCTATCGCCCAAGAGCATCACTTAATCTCACACGATCGTGTGGAACGGGTCGCAGCGCAGCGCAGCGCGATCGATGCCGAGAAAAAGCGCCTTTCGGCAATTTATATCCCCGCTGCTCACCCACTTCGAATGATGCTGTCATCTTCCGCCGCTGACCGCGTACAGCCCATCACTGCCATCGATATTCTTCGCAACCCATCCATATCATACGACGACATCCTCATGTCCTTTCCAACGCCACATCCAATTCCTGTACAAGCTGCATATTTACTCGATGCAGAAATCAAATCGGAGACCTATACACAGCGCGAACTTGCCAGAGCGACTTCGCTCAGCACACTGGAAGCTGTCCGCATTCCCTCAGACATAGACTATGCTGCACTCCCAATTCGATCCGAGGCAGTAAAGCAACTCTCTGCTGCGCGTCCGCATACGCTCCGACAAGCGTACGATCTCTTTGGCGTGACTGCCGCAGATATTGCATCCATTGCTGCAGCTATTCGAAACAGCTGACACGTTTCACGTGAAACATATGAGTAGGTCACAGCTGCCAGTCAGCCTATTTTGCTTGCAATGAAGTCCAGCCAGCAGTATAATGTTGACATGTTTCACGTGAAACACGAAATAGCGCAGAGCATACTCGCCACGGCAATGGAGGCTTCAGTTGGCGTCTCCGCTGAACGCGTTGCCGTTTGTGCGTCAATGATAGCGTGGATGGCCCCCAAGGCTGCCAAACTCGGCCTGACACAGTTTGCCGACCCCATGACATTCACCTGCAATCTCGTCTTACCTGGAATTTATCTGCAGAAATTCATTCCGCAAATTCATTGTAACGTCGCAGAAATGGGGCCGGGCAACTGCGCATTGGGCCTGTCGTTGGCCTGCCTCAGGCCCAACAACCAAATTTATATGTTGGACCGCCGAAGCCGGGTTACAGCATTTGCAGAGCTCGTCACACATCGTTTTGCTCTGACAAATGCCTCTGCTGTCATTGCAGATATAAGTGATCCCGTTCCTCCACCCAAACCATATGAGTTTGTATTTGCCCGGGCGTTGGCTGAGACTGCAATCCTCTTCAATTATCTGCCCAAGTTCATTGCTCCACACGGCCATATTGCCCTCATTCAAGTAACCGACAATACGCCCACGCCAGCTCACCTGGACTTAGTTGCGCGACAATCAACCAACCTTGCTGAGCTCAACATAGATGTCTATCAACGTACTATTGATCCGTATAGCGTTGCACCGGGAGGTGCATGAGTTGGCCCAAGTTATTGCCACAATCAACCAAAAAGGTGGCGTCGGGAAGACCACCACGGTCATCAACATTGCCGCATGGGCCGCTCTTGATGGCCGCTCGGTACTCATTGTGGATGTGGATCCCCAAGGAAACGCTTCTAGCGGCATAGGCCTAGACAGATCAACACTCAATGCATGTATTTATGATCTATTGGTCTCTGATGATCCTTCTGTGCAAGCTTCGCTTGGTGATGCTATTTATCACACCACAATCGAGAATCTCGATATCATTCCAGCTACAATTAACCTCGCTGGCGCAGATATGGCACTTTCGACTGTCATGGCGCGCGAGCGACGCCTCAAGGCAGTCATAGATCCCCTTCGAGACGACTATGACATCATTCTCATCGACACGCCGCCTTCGTTGGGCATCCTGTCTGTTAACAGTCTTGTTGCCGCCGATGAAGTGCTGATCCCTGTGCAGTGTGAATATTACGCACTTGAGGGGGTCTCGCAGCTCCTGAATGTAATAAGCCTCGTCCAAAGCCATCTCAATCCCAATCTGCGCCTATCGGGCGCAGTATTGACAATGTATGATAACCGTACCAAACTATCAGCAGAAGTCGCAGATGAAGTCCGTGCAAATTTTACTGGGCGCGTCTATGAAACGATCATACCGCGCAATATACAGCTCGCTGAGGCCCCGAGTTATGGCCAACCGGCCCCCCTCTATGCGCCATCATCGCGTGGCGCAAAGCGATATTTTGCTCTCTACAAGGAGGTATTCGCCGATGCGTAAACGCAGCCTCGGCCGCGGACTATCAGACCTTCTCGCTACTGATTCTCACCCTCGAAGCCGCACTGTGGTTGACGTACCGCTCGATGATATACGCCCCAATCCGCACCAACCACGGGCCGAGATGGATGAAGGGGCACTCGAGGAGCTTGCTCAATCGATCGAAGCGCACGGTGTCCTTCAACCTGTTATAGTTCGTAGGCGCGGAGATTCGTATGAACTTGTGGCGGGAGAGCGGCGCTGCCGGGCTTCTCGCCTCGCCGGCCTTGACATGGTCCCCTGTCTCATCCAGGATATAGATGATCCTACTTCACTGCAGATTGCTCTGATTGAAAACCTCCAGCGCGACAATCTGAACGAAGTAGAGCTTGCCGCAGGGTATCGCTCACTCATTGACGATTTTGGTCTGACCCAAGAAGAGCTCGCGCAACGAATAGGGAAGAGCCGTTCTACGGTTACGAATACACTGCGGTTGCTCGACCTGCCCTATGAGGTGCAGCAGAGCATTCGTGGAGGGAAATTGTCCGCTGGGCATGGCCGCGCATTGCTCAGTCTTGGCGCTGGTGCCCCTGAACTCCTGACATTTGCTGCTAGCATTATCGAGAATGGCCTCTCCGTCCGCGCAACTGAGGATTTGGTGCGCGAGTACAACACTACGCCGCAAGCCATCGCCAAGACTACTGAATTCAGCGCCGAACCTGCAACGCACCCCAACCCATATATCGCAGCCGCAGAAGACCGCCTCCAGTCCCTCTTCGCCGCAAAGGTTAGCATCAAAGCGCGAAAGAAACGTGGTGGTACGATCATAATCCACTATTTTGATGACGAGGATCTCTCCCGTATCGTAGATGAGATGGGCGCTGGCCCATCATTTCCGTAGAGGAACGCGTTTCCACACAATCTGATGCATGCACGCCTGTACTGGCTATACTCAACAAAAAACGGCTGCGAAACATAGTTTCGCAGCCGTTTAGCTCCATCGTTTTTTCAATGCCCAGCGCTCTCCCAGACTGCCATGCCTAATACCGCTAACCCTCCTGCTAATACTGCACTAACCACGCCAGCAACGACTGTGATTATCGCGACTACCCAACCCCATTTTGCCCACGTCCGCTGCACCGCATAAAAATGTTCGACATCAGTGAAGCGACGATGTCGCCAAGCCAACTCATTGCCTTTGACACCCAAATACACCTGCCACACAATCGGTAGTATGAGCACAAGCAATGACACATACACACCATTCGACAGTCCCCATACCCAACTAAGCCAGAACGCGCCCCAGTTGAAACCGACACGTACTTCTTCAGGAACTAGCCCATTGCTCCCAGCCGTATCT
>CAYSRY010000277.1:0-631 GCA_964433395.1 uncultured Armatimonadia bacterium
TCAGGTTTCCCTCTTTGCTTTTTGCCACAAACTCTTCATAGGTCGGGGTGTACATGCGTTTCTTCTCCTCTGATGTGACCGTGAGCAGAGGGAAGCGCTACGCGGGGATGGAAGTGCCTGGGAAAGAACATGGGCACAAACACAAAAGCCGCCGGCGGTTGCCTCCGCCCACGGCCCTTCGAATGCTAAGACAGTCTGTAATACTGCAGACTACTTGCGTCCAGACAACAAAAAAGGCCGTGAGCTGTTCGGCGAACCGACCCTCGCGACCTGAAGTGTGCTGACAGACCAACAGGAGCTTAGAGCCGGCTCGCCTGGAGCCAGACCCAAGCCCAAACTGATGTTATGGTATTGGTGGTTAGTTTAATGTCGCACATAGTTGTCCTCACTTTGCGAAAGCCTACTACATATTTTCTCCACTGTCAATCCCCATTGGGGAAAAAGTGGTTGGTGCCAGTACCGATTATATTATCAGTACCCATCAGATAAAATGTTACAAAAAGTTATCGGCGCAGGCAGGTAAGGTGTGCCTCTATGGTCAAATGTCTCCCAGCTGTGCCGGCAATCAATGGGAGAGTGTGAAACGATGAGGATCACACATGAGTTTGCTGTTTTGGGAGCAGTTGTATTA
>CAYSRY010000277.1:641-4790 GCA_964433395.1 uncultured Armatimonadia bacterium
GAGTTTAATCGTTTGTTCCCATTACCTTATTATGCTTATTGTTCTAATCTAACAGTTTCGCAATCAAGCGAGTTTGTTAGTAGATTTTACAATCAATTTGACGGTGTTTTAGAAGGTGGCGGAATTACATTGGCAACAGCCACTGCTTTATTTGCTCAGTCTGCGGGCAGTGGAGCAGTTTACCGTCTTCATACAACGGGTAACGTGCGCCTCTCTGTGCCTGACGAGATTGGTGCAGCTACTGTTATCTACCGCAATGCGATGGGAAAATGGAAGACGCTGCCTATCGAGGAATGTGATGGTGTGCTTCGTATGCACATAAGCATGGACATGCTGAAGAATGGGCAGACTATGATCGTCATAGATCCTCCGCAGGGAGTGGACATGGAGGATCAGGAGCCTCCACGTGTCGAGAGTTTTGAAATTGACGGCAAAGAATTTGGCCCTGTCACAAAAGTTGATTTGGGGGGCGTCCAATCAGCCCCTGGACTGGTCAGAATCAGCGTGGCCGATGATCTGAATGCACTCAGGACACGGACACTTCAGGTGAGTGTTAACGGACGGCGCTATAAGCTTCGCGATGAAGGCATCAGTTTTTTGCGGCCATCGTCGAAGCAGGGCACCATTGTAATTGATGTCGGCAGAATTCTCGACGGCATGAGCGCCGACAATGCTGTGACCGTAAGTATTGACGATTACGCACTTGATGTTGCCAGTCTCACCTGTAGCCTCGCGTTCCGCTACACGCCCCCGTTTCGCATGGAAGACGGGACCTTACTGTCCGTTGATACAGTGACCCCATCAACTGGCTGGAATGACTGGTCTGTTGTAGTGGACGGAGTGAAAATGGACAGCTCCTACTCGACTACGGCGGGGTATTCATGGTTATCCGATGCGACTGCAGCGCCCCACTGGATCAAAATGGAATTCCCGCAGGCGCGTGAGGTCAGTGGCGTGCAGCTATGGTGGGCCTACTATGAGACGTTCAGAACCTCGGCAGCATATGAGGTGCAGACTTGGGATGGCGAAAAATGGGCTACACAGGTGAAAATTGATGGACAGCAGGAAGCCCAATCTTCACGCCATGAGTTCGCACCGGTTAAAACAACAGCGATACGCATATGGCAGCCAGGGGGCTGCGGACACTCTGGACGTGCTGAGTACATGTGGTTGTCGGAGTTGGAAGTCTTTTGAACACATGATCAAAGTATCACAATGGCGACTGAGGATGCTGCTTTTCGGAGATTGTTGATACCCTGCCTGAATCACAGGTGAGTTCTAAGATGAATGCAATGTGAGTGATGACAGTCTGCAATGGGCATACTATCGACAATGCGGTTGTGCCCTATACTGTGAGGACAACCACAATACACGTCTGGCAGTTTAGTATTTTGGGGGAATCAGAGTACATGTTTTGTCTGAGATAGAGGTGGGTGCGTACTGACATATTGTTTGTAGATTTCTGCTATGAGCGAAATGCCAGTGGGTGCGCCAGCTGCTTTGATTTGCGAATATATCCGGTTTGCTGTATAATTACACACTTGATAATTGCTATCTTTCCTTATCGATATGGGAGTAATCTGAAGCATGAATTCAACGACGCTTGAGCGCTTTAGCGAGAAGGTCCTTCAGATCGTGCGCGCTGACGGAATCGGCGTCTTCTCTCTCTCGGCTGCTGACAACCGTCTGTATCCACAGATTGTCAAGAGCGAAGACAATGCCATCGACATTGAACAGATCGACCCCATTGACATTGAGGCAGAGAATACCCTCGCCTCAATGGTTTGGCGAGTTCTCCACCAGGAAGTTCATGAAGTTGCTGCTGATGGCATTAAGCTGGGGGAGAATCTGGTTGCTGGTCCAGTCCTGATGATTCCGATCATTTGGAGTCGCGAGCCCATTGAAGAGGGCGAAGACACCATGCGCCGCGCCGTCGGTCTGATGATGTTGTGGAGTAAGCGAGGGGCTGAGGATTTCAACGCTGACGATCACAATCTTGCTGACACGCTTAGTTCTCAGGCAGCCGCATTGCTGGTGGAGGAGCAGCTAGCAGAATTTGAGGACATTCAGGCTGCGTTCGCCACAGTGCCCATCGGTCTTATGCTCATCGATCGCGCTGACACAGTCCTCGTAGCGAATCAGGCAGCGCGCCAGATTCTTGATCAGACCAACCTTACAGGTCGTACTGTCATGGAGGTCGACTATCAAGGGCAGCTCGCTGCAATGTTAGAGGACGTTCGAGACGGGCATCCCTCTGAGATTTCTTTCGTTTCCCCTAGTGGTGTAAATTATATTACCAGCGGGCAATCAACTGCAGATGACCAGATCATCATGGCCTTCAGTAGTTCCCCAATTAGCCAGGACGCAGAAGAACTGGTTGGGCAAGTCGCTCACGAATTGCGCACACCGCTTACAGTGATACAGGGTAACCTTCAGACTGTTGAAATGTTGTTTGAGGGCGAGCTTCAGGAAGGAGACGCTGAACTCATTAACGAGTTCTTGCGAACTTCCCTGATCCAAACCAGTCGTATGTACCGCCTCATTGATGAGACCCTGAACCTCTCGCGTATCCACGTCGGTAAGGAATTGGAACTTGACATTTCAGAGTTTGACCTGATTGAGGCTATCAACCAAGTATGCCTTGAACTTGAGGACCGTTTGAATCGCCATATACTGGTACGTGAGATGCCCGATACATTGATGATAGACGGCGACCGGGGCAAAATAATCTCAATCGTTGATAACTACCTCAAGAATGCAGCCAAATACGCTGATCCTGACACGACGATCACATTACGCGTCAAGGTTGAGGATGACGTAGTGGCAATTTCAGTTACGGATCAGGGCATCGGTATTCCGCCGGATGAAATCAAACGTATTGGGCGTGAAGCCGGCTTCCGCACAGAGATCTCCAAAAGCCAGGCTGGTGGTATTGGATTGGGCATGGTCTATACCCGCAGGGTCACTGAGGGGCATGGCGGCCACATGGAGATAACCAGCGAACTTGGCATTGGCAGCACGTTCACCTCATATCTGCCACTGCGGCAGAATGCTGACCACTGACACACTTCACAAAGTAGAGTGCGACAATATAATGAAACGGGCCGCCCAATATGGGCGGCCCGTTTGTTTCAGATTTATGAGATGCACATCTATGCGCTGGGAGCAGGAAACAACCCCGTCGACAAATATCTTTCTCCTGTGTCAGGCAGCAGAGTCACTACAGTCAGTTCAGGAGACATTGCTGCTGCGACCTGAATCGCCACATGTGCTGCTGCGCCTGACGAGATACCGCAGAACACTCCCTCTTCGGCTGCCAAGCGCCTCGCCATATTCTGCGCATCTTCAGCTGATACGGTGATGATGCGATCAAGCAGCTCCACATCCAGAACTTCCGGAACAAAGCCTGCGCCAATTCCCTGAATCCTGTTGGGGCCAGCTTGGCCACCGGATAACACAGGACTATCAGCAGGCTCCACGGCGATGATTTGAATATCTGGCTTCTGACGCTTCAGATATCGCCCGATGCCTGTGAGTGTGCCCCCGGTGCCTACACCAGCGACAAATGCATCAATGGCGCATTCGGCGCCGCACCATATCTCAGGTCCGGTCGTTGCCTCATGGATTGCGGGATTGGCCGGATTTGCAAATTGGTTTGGCATCCATGCATCGTCCAGCTCTTCTACGAGCGATGCTGCTCTTTCGATAGCGCCTTGCATGCCAAGTTCAGCAGGGGTAAGTTCTAAACATGCTCCATATGCAGCGAGCAATGCCCGGCGCTCTGCACTCATCGATGCCGGCATTGTGAGTATGCATGGATTACCGGTGACTGCGGCAGCCATTGCGAGGCCTATACCAGTATTGCCGCTGGTTGGTTCAACAATCGTGGTTTTGCCCCATCTGAATTCGCCACTTTCAGCTGCAGCCTGCATCATAGCTATGCCGATACGACTCTTCACGCTTCCACCGGGGTTTTGTCCCTCAACCTTCACGAGTACTCGCGCGCTGTCAGGCAAAACGACGTGTGAAAGCTGCACAAGGGGGGTGTCACCTATTGTCTCCAATATGCTGTTCTGCATCTGACCATCTCATTTCCGTATCTTTGCTATACTGATGGAGTACAACTGAAAAGCTATCTGGTGAATGCTG
>CAYSRY010000278.1:0-4782 GCA_964433395.1 uncultured Armatimonadia bacterium
TTGCCGAACCGCTGCGCGTAATGGCTACGCGTGAACGTACAGAGTGCCTCGGCGGTGAGGAAGTCGCTGTCAAGGAAATATCCCCCGAACTCTTCGAGGGCCTCGATGTCGTATTCTTTGCCGGACGCGAAGGAGCAAAAGGCGCGTCTGTGGTCTGGCGCGAAGTTGCTGTCAATGCTGGCGCATATTGTATCGACAACGGTGGAGACTTCCGCCTCGACGACGACGTACCGCTGATTGTCCCCGAAGTCAATATGGATGCTGTCAGTGAGAACACAAAGTTCATCTGCAGCCCTAATTGCTCGACTATCCAGATGTGCGTCGCGCTCGCGCCACTTCACAAAGCGGCTCGCATGAAGCGCATCATCGTCTCCACATACCAGGCCGCTTCTGG
The DNA here is from genome assembly GCA_964433395.1 of uncultured Armatimonadia bacterium. Lineage (GTDB taxonomy): Bacteria > Armatimonadota > Zipacnadia > Zipacnadales > UBA11051 > UBA11051. Next base: position 395 of record CAYSRY010000278.1, read on the forward strand.
ATGGGGGGCCCGTGGGCAGGACGAATATCAGTCCCAGCTCAAACAGTGCGCACAAGGCTGCATCGGCGAATGGGACCCATGCGTTTTCACTCGCCCGCTTGTCGGCGACTGCATCCCTCATATTGACGCGTTCATGGACAACTACTATACAAAAGAAGAACTCAAGATGGTCTATGAGACCAAGAAAATCTTCGGCGATGAGAATATCGCTGTAACCGCCACGGCTGTCCGTGTGCCAGTCGAAATCGGCCATGCAGAGTCCATCAACATTGAGTTTGAGGGCGAGATGAACGCCGAAATCGCAATGCAGATACTCGGCGATCAAAAACAGGCTCCCGGCGTCGTCCTCATCGACGGTCCCAGCACCGACCCGAACTACGGCGCAGCGCGTACCAAGGCTGACACCTCTAAATCTCCTTGGGCTGGCCACTCCTACATTGACGAGCGCAGCTACCCCACACAATCTGATGTACTGAAAGACGATTATAAGGATGCCACGCTTGTGGGCCGTGTGCGCACCGATGAGACATGCCCCAACACGATCAATCTCTGGTGTGTCGCCGACAATCTCCGCAAAGGCGCGGCTACCAATGTTGTTCAAATCGCGGAGGAAATGATCAAACGCGGCATCATCGGATAGTTTCTGAGCACTTACCTGTAACCCATCGCGAGCCCGCCCTCATCAGAAGGCGGGCTCCATTCGGTACTCTCTAGGCCGTAATCCGTACAGAGGCTTGCTCTCATCCCGTACCAGGAAGGTTTTCTGGAGGGGATGGCGAAATTTCTTCAAATCTGCACTTCTACCATGGACTGATGTACTGGAGGACGGGCACAATGGCGCGCTTTGGCAATGTTCTGACCGCGATGGTCACACCTTTCAATGATAAATCCGAGGTCGATTATGACCGTGCGGCGGAACTGGCTAAACGCTTGGTGGATAATGGCTCGGACGGCCTCGTCGTCACTGGCACCACTGGCGAATCCCCAACCCTTACTTCGGATGAAAAACTTAAGCTCTACGAGGTCACCAAAGACGCCGTTGGAGATGCTTACATCATAGCTGGCACCGGAAGCAACAACACCGCTGCTGCGATTGAGCTGACGAGGAAAGCGGAAACGCTTCCCATAGACGGCGTTATGTTTGTATCTCCATACTACAGCAAACCTTCACAGGAAGGCATCTACCAGCATTTCGCCGCATGTGCAGCGTCCACTGAATTGCCGGTCATAATCTATAACGTGCCCGGCCGGACCGGAAAAAACGTTGAGGCTGCTACAACGCTGCGTCTTGCCAATGATATTCACAACATCGTAGCAATCAAGGAGGCCAGCGGTGACCTTGCCCAGATCGGCGAAATCTGTGCGAACGCCTCTGATGACTTCGAAGTCTATTCAGGTGATGACGCGCTGACACTCCCCATACTCACCGTCGGGGGCGTTGGCGTCATAAGCGTGGCCAGCCACGTCGGAGGCAACCTGATCGCTGAGATGATCGCCTCATTCAAGGCCGGTAATACTGAGCGGGCCGCTGAACTGCACCACGCCCTTATGCCTCTTTTCAACGCCTGCTTCCTCGCCTCGGGGAATCCACCGTGCGTCAAAAGCGCACTCAGCATCTGCGGTTTCGAGACTGGCGGCACGAGGCTTCCAGTTGTTCCTGCATCAGATTGCGACACTGCGAAAATCCGTACAGCGTGCGAAAAGCTCAACTTAGCATAGTCACGACGCACACGGTCATATCGCTGGGATATAGAAATGGATGCATCCCACAAGGCCGCAATGATAGATGCTATTGCGGCTCAGGTGCAGGTGTGCACTCGATGCGATCTGTGCAGGAGCCGCAGTAATACTGTGCCTGGTGCCGGCAATCCAGACGCCGACATCATGTTTGTCGGCGAAGCGCCTGGCTATCAAGAGGACATGCAGGGCGTCCCATTTGTGGGGGCGGCTGGAAAACTCCTCGACGATCTTCTCGAACAGGCCGGGATCGCACGCTCTGACATCTTCATTACCAATATTCTCAAATGCCGTCCCCCAAAAAATCGCGACCCAGGCCAGAGCGAACGATCTGCGTGTGCAGAATTCCTTGACGGGCAGATTGCCACCATTCAACCGCGAGCAATCTGTTTGCTCGGCCGCATTCCGTTGCAGGCTCTGCTTGACCCGGACGCTGCAATCTCTCGCGTTCACGGTCAGCCCGTAAGACGACATGGCATATTGTGGGTCCCACTCTTTCACCCGGCAGCGGCATTGCACAAGCCCGAGTATATGCCTCTGCTCGTACAAGATATGGCCAGACTCAAAGCAATACTTGATAACGAACTGAACTGAAGCAACGCGTGTCTACAATCGTCGCAGCTCTGTGCTCAATCAACACGAGGTGACGTCATGCGTTCCCAGCACATATGCAGTATCGTTGCAGCTCTGGCTCTGCTGATAGCGGTTCCCTCACACGCCGCCCTTGATGTTGCGATGTCCGCGCTGACGTTCACTCCAATAAACTTTTGCCCTGCCCAACTCATACCAACGATGACAGACCTCTTCGACCTCGTGCCCGCTGGCGATTTGGAGCGCACACCGCGCCTCTATCAGAATGTCACTGTCACCCTCACAGGCAGGGGCACATCGGACGCAGTGCTCATACTTGTCGACGTTCTCGGCCGCGAACTTCGTTCGCCACGCACCCTGCTGAAAGCAGGCCAGACCATTGAGATATCTCTCGACGTTCCCCCCGGCAAAGCTGCTTCTGAAAGCAATGCCTTACACTCGATGATACGCGCCATCAGAATGCGCGTACGCGGCCAGCGTGTTGATGTGACTGACCTGCGCATCACATGCAGGGGCGAGCGCCTCCCGACTCCACACGCCACGGTCGGCGAGCCCCATGACGACACCTCTATACAGGCCGCGATTGACGCTTTAGGCCCCGATGGTGGCGTCGTCTACATTCCCGCTGGCGAGTACATTATTCACAAGCAAGTAACCATTCCGTGCTCCAATATCACCATATATGGTGACGGCGCTTCTACGATTATTCAGGGCACGTGGCCTGATTCCATCGCACTTATCAAAGCCGAAAAACAGTCGAATATCCGCATCACCCGTCTCCACCTGCGCAGCCTCCCAATCACCGATTTCCGCGGCTACAACGAAAAGCAACACGCACGCGTACCCGAAGATGCGAACCGCCCATCGGTCATAAGCCGCGGAATAGAGTTCTCCAGTTGCACGAATTGCCGCGTCGACCGTTGCGAGGTCGAGCTGTTCGGCCATGCCGGGATCATATTCTACGGGGGAAAAGACAACTGCGTGGACCACTGCTACCTTCACGAGAATTTCCGCTACGGATATGGTTATGGCATTGCGACGCCTGGCACGACAGAGCTCTACATTGAAGACAACAACTTCGAAAATCACCGCCACGGTATCGCCGGCAATGCAGACGAAGCCTCGTATATAGCCCGCTTCAACAGGCTTGTGAAAGACGCTGCCGTTTTCGAATCATGGAACCAGAGCCCCGATGGAATCAACCAACTCAGAGCCCATGAAATCGATGCGCACCCGAAGTGCAGTTGGATCTATGCTCACGATAACTATGTCGCTATGTTCGGCGCGATGATGAGTGGCGGAGCGATGATGCGAGGCAACCACGGATGGCTCTATCGCAATGTCTTTGAAAACTGCCCCAACGCGATCTACTGCATTGGTAACAGCTCCGATGTCTGGACATGGGAAAATCAATCCATTACAGATCAGCCGCTTCACTATTCCACGGCAACCGGCGATATCCATTTCAGCGCGAAGCCTGACAATTTTACCGAATTTCCATATCCATACAAGCTCAATCAGCCTGACTGGTGGCCGGGCGCATCCGACACAGACTTCGCTGCGCTCAACCCTCAAAATCAATTCGCAGGACCCAATGAAGCGGTCCTGCGAATCGTAGACTGAAATGTCAGACAACGTTACTCCCTGTTAGAGCATGTAACGACTCAAATCAGTGTCGTCGACTATGCCCACCAGTTGCCTGTCAACGTAATTCTCATCAATCAGAACATGCTGCCCGCTGATCTCTGGAGCGACGAACGATAGTTCCTCCAGAAGTTTCTCAACAAGCGTGTGCAATCTGCGCGCTCCAATGTTCTCGGACTGAGTGTTGACCCGCTCCGACAAGTCGGCCAGACGATCGATCGCCCCATCCGTGAACTCCACTTCGACCTCCTCGGTCCCGAGGAGTGCCGTATACTGCCTGATGAGCGAATTCTCCGGCTCATGCAGAATCCGCTTCAGATCATCCCTGCTCAAGCTGTCCAGCTCAACACGGATGGGGAACCGGCCCTGTAACTCGGGAATCAGATCCGAGGGCTTGTTGACGTGAAACGCTCCGG
>CAYSRY010000279.1:0-4769 GCA_964433395.1 uncultured Armatimonadia bacterium
GCTTCGCGTCAAAAATCCTTTCATTCGAACCGATGGGCTTTTTGAAATCAGGGGAATTAGGGTCTTCATTGTAGAGGTACATAGGTGGATTCGCGCTTCCCCTGTCGATGCTGGAACCCATGAGAATAATATGGATGGGTTCACCCTTCCAGAGCTTCTGGATAGTGCGGGGAATGTGCCGATAAGCGGTGGGCATTTCACGGACCGGTGGGAGTTTGGCGACGGCAGCGTCGGAGCGGCTGAGTGATGGATAGTAGAGCCAGACATCGCCAGAATCGCTCGTGTTCTCGAATTCTACACGTATGCCGACAGTGTTCATGTCGTCAGTGTGTGAAGTGGCCTCGTCGGCGTAGTGGGCGATGATCTCGGCGGCATCGATGGTGAGTTTGCAAGCGCCAACAGCGTCGGAAGTGGCGGCATATTCCTTGGCGACGACGAGTTCGCCGCGTGCATGCTTTTCGAATGTGCGCTTGTCGGCATAGCCGAAGTCGGCAGGCGTCCATTCGCCATCTTCAGCCTCAATTTTCATGAGCTTGATGCTCGCGCGGAGTGCGCCAGCGCTGGGCTGGTGACCATAGGCAAAGAGGCTGATCCGTTCGCCGGGAGCGAGACCCGCTTCGGGCAACGTGAAAAACTGCCAGAAGCGTTTACCCGGCTCAATGGAGACGAGATTGCCAGTTGAGAAGTCCGGGCGGATATCGGCCGGGGCATGCGATTCGCGGGTGACGGTGATGTCGCCCCAAGTATCGGTATTCCAGCACGCCACGCTTTGGGAGCGGTAGCTGACGGCCTCGCCAGCGCGGTGATTGTTGAACGCGTGAAATTCAAACGTCGGGTTGAGAAGCAAATTCACGGGCGTAGACGCCTCCTGGGCAGATGCGGCGGTGAACGTCGCCGCAAATACTGCGAACGCGAGCAAAATGGGAAATCGCATGTGATTTTCCTTCCATCCGGGCCAATTTTGGTGGAGGGTTACCTGGCTTTTTCAATGGCGGTTAGTGCCAGCAGGGCGATGATGCCTTCTGCGTAACCGGCATTCCAGAGCATGCGGACGTCCTGAACTGGGACGTCAGGGCGCGGGTTGACCCATTCGTACATGAAGAGCGTATATTGTCCACCGGGCATTTCCCCTGAGAGTACCGGATCGGCAGCATATACGGTAGCGCCGATGGTTTCGGACTGATCGCCGCTTTTGCCAACCATGAAAGCAGTGTTGATACTGTCGATGTTGTAGGCGTATTCGAGCGGGATTTCAACGGTCTGACCGTCGGCGTATGTGACCAGATAGTGGCCGATGATGTTGGGGCCGAGGTTGAGCGAGTAGTATGTCGGTGCATGCGCAAACCGGGCGGTAGTGGTGTGGAGAAACGCCAGCGCATCAGCGCAGCGGCCAATGGGGATGGCATTGGTGGCGCGATTATGCCAATCTACGACAGGCAGCGGGCCGACATAGTTTTCTGCGCCGGGAACGTCGAACTGCACATCGCCGAGGACACTTTTGCCTTTGGGAATGACGCTGAAATCGTATTCGGGGACCTCGCCGGGATACATTCCACCAGCCGCGGCTGGAATGAGATCGATGGTGTGCTGACGGGTAGCGTCAGGGCCAGAGATTACAGAGGAGCGATTGCCGAGGAACAGCCTGTCGCGGCGCATAATGGTGGCGATGTCAGAAAGCAGCGCATCACGGTCAGAGTCCGGGTCGAAATCGGACCAGAGATTGTTGGCAGCCCAGAGAATGCGATGGAACGCGCCATTGCGGCCGATGGAATATTCGTCAGCCAGACACCAGAGGGAAGTCTCGCCGCCTTGCAGGGCAGGATTGGAGCGGTATTTTGCCCAGTCGGCGAAGCTCGGTGCGTGGTAATTGCCATAGATGAGCTCAAAGCCTTTTTCGGCCAGCATGCCCGCGGATTCGTAGCTGAGACTCCAGTACCAATCGAGAATCAGAATATCGCGGGGAAGCATGTCCACGCAACTGTTGGTGGGCGGCTGGTAGTGCTCCCTGCCATAGCGATTCATGCGGCGTTCGACGCCACCGTATGTTATGCCGTTGGGATGGTGAATATTGAGGAGCTTGTCACCCCATATGGCAGTGCGGATGTTGCGTTCGGCCAGAAAATCATGGGCTTTGATGATGTCGGTGGCGTAGATTTCGGCGGCGTCGCGTTTTTTGCACTCGTCACAGAAGCAGAAAATGTACGCTTCATCATGGCCGATTGAGATGGTGCGCGGGTCGAAGACCTCGATGACCTCTTCGAGCACATCAAAGTAAAGTTCGTAGCTGGCGGGATTTGATGGACAGTAATTGTCAGGCCACGGATCTTCCGGCACTTCGGCGAGCTCCGGGTGAGCCAGTACGAGATAGTACGCGTGCGAGAGAGACTGCGCTTCGGGGATGATTTCGATGCAGTTGTCATCGCACCATTCGGCAATCATGCGGCACTCGTCTTTGAGGAGGTAGCTGCCTCCGGCGAGTTCGACATGAGTGGAATCCTTGGCGAACCACTGGGATGCCTGGAGACCGTCGGGGCCGCCGGGATATTCCATGGCCTCGGCGCAGAATTTCTCCCATGCCTGATTGATTTCGGGGTGGCGTGAGTACTCCATGCCGCCGCCAATTTCAAGGAACATCGTGTTCATCTTGTGGCGTCCCAGCCACTCAATGAAACGTTTGAAAAATGGCAGATCCTCACGCGCGGGGAGGTATGTGTGGATGCCTCGCATGGGTTTGAGCGGGGAGTCGGATATCTGAAGGAGTGGTACCTGTGGAGCTTCGCCAGAGGCGATATTGATGAGCTGGAGAAGCGTCTGGACGCCATAGTAGAAGCCCGCGTAGCCGGATGCGGCGATGCGCGTGCCATCGCTGGTGACGGAGAGTTCGTAGGCCTCGTCGTCGAGTTCGGTGGCGCTTACGAGTGAGATTTCGTAGCCTTCGGTGCATGTGACGCCGGACGTGCTCAAGCCGCTTTCGAGTATTTCGGCGGCCCGTCGAGCATCTTCGCCAGCGGCAATGATGGAGACGGTGGTAATGGCGATTGAACCGCCGCTGAGCTGCATGTCCTTGGGGTACGGCATGACAATAGGAGCGTTGTCGCGCTGTTTGAGCATCGCGGATGCCTCCGGAAAATGCAAAGATGAAAAGCGTTTGGTGCATATTGTTCCACAGAGCGAGAGAATCCTGTTTCTGTCGGAGATAGTGTGGAAGATGATGTGAAGGAACGGCAAGCGTGTTGGCGAAAGAGACTGTTTGAGCATTGAGCAGGGCAGACCGCGGATGTACTGGTGGTCTGGTGAACAGGAGATATGAAGATGAGGCCAGAGTTGATTGCAGATTATGCATGCCATACAGGGGAAGGGCCGCTGTGGCACCCCGATGAGAAGAGGCTGTATTGGGTGGATATTCCGGCGGGACGGTTGTTCTGGTATGACCCGGCGGCAGGGAAACATGAGATGTGCCTGGAGACCGAGCCGATCGGCGGCTTTACGATTCAAGCCGATGGGGCGCTGCTGCTTTTCATGGCGCGAGGCGCGGTGAAGATTTTTCGAGATGGGCGTCTGGAGACGATTATTGAGGAAATCCCAGATGAGCGGGAGACGCGTTTTAATGACGTGTTTGCAGACCCGGAAGGGCGAGTGTTCTGTGGGACCATGGCTGCACCGGGACGTAAAGGGCGGCTTTACCGGCTTGATCTGGATTGTACGCTGACCGTGGTGCTGGAAGACATCGGGTGCCCGAATGGCATGGGTTTTACGCCGGATCTGGGAGAAATGTACTTCACGGATTCACTGGCGTGGACAATCTATGTTTTTGACTATGAGCGGGAGACCGGGGAGATACGCGACCAGCGCATATTTGCGAAGTCGCCGGGGGGAGCTGGGGAAGGCGCGCCGGATGGAATGACGGTGGATGCTGAAGGGGACGTGTGGTCGGCGCGGTGGAATGGGAGTTGTGTGGTCAGATATGCGCCGGATGGCGAGGAAGTGGAACGGATTGCGATTCCCGCGTTGAAAGCCTCGTGCTGTACATTTGGCGGCGAGGACTATGCGGATATGTATGTGACGACCGCTGGCGGAAATGAGAAAGCCACCGAGGGCGCGGATGCGGGGGCGCTTTTCCGGATCGATGCAGGTGTGCGGGGAGTGCCGGAATTCCGTTCGCGGATCGGGTTATAGACGGTTTGCAGAGAGAGCTGGAATGTGGAAATGAGACGGGCGCCGGAAAATTCCGGCGCCCGTCTTGATTGGGAGGAATGGTGAGAATCAGTTGCTCCACGGGAACATCGTGGTGGTGCCATCAATCGTGATTTCGACGTCATCGGTGGCTTTTACGCTGAGCTGGCCATCGGCAGTGACGGTCATGGCAGCCCAGTTGTCGATGATAAATTCATCGCCAACCTGCAAGTCCATGTAGTAGAAAAGGTCGCCTTCATTAAAGCCTGCGGAAGAGGCGACATCGACTTCGGCCGGCTGGCTGAATGTGGCAGTGATGATTGATGTTTCGGCGCTTCCGTCGGCAGTGCGCAGAAGTTTGCCATCAAAGAAGTTGCCAGCGTGCTTGCTGACATATTCATGCGGGGTGAGGCTGATAATCTTGGTGGGTTCCGGTGGCGCAGCGACAGTGCCCCGGCCGAGAATGATGCGCTGAGTGCCCATGTCGAGCACGGAGAGCTCGCCGTCTTTGTAGACACGCTGGATAGTGTAGGAACTGTTGCGGGAGTATTCGGGATTGGAAAATTTGACCGTCTGGTAGTTGAGCCGCCCATCAG
>CAYSRY010000280.1:0-4757 GCA_964433395.1 uncultured Armatimonadia bacterium
GACTGATGCATACCGAAATTGCCGCGGATGAACTGCGAAAACACGCAATCAATGCCTTCCTGGAGAAAATTCGTCTCGATATTGTCGCGGATCTGCTCGCCGGATTTGCCAAGGAATGTGTGCAGATCAGAGTCTGCGTCGATGGCCGGGTATATGTTGTCGTATGCCTCGGCCAGGTCGGTGAGCGTGAACGTTTCCCAGATGAGATTGAGAATTTTGCCATTGTAATCGCCCGGAGTGATGGAGCCGTAGCGCGACTGGCTCTCGTAATCCATGGCCGGGTACTCTTCGGCGATGCGGTTGAGCATGATTGCGGCCTTGTGCGCGTAGGCAGGATCGCCAGTGAGCACATAGGCGCGGGAAAGGTTCAGCACCCCCGGGAGGACGAAGTTTCGCCACCACCAGTGACAGGCATATCCGACCAGCCAATAGCGCTTGCCATCGGGAGCCACCCAGCCCCAGCCGTCGTCGGCGTAGTCCTGCTTGAGTTCGTCGCCAAATGATTTTTCGGGATCGGTGTAGGTTGCGTAGAAATCGTTGGCAGGGTAGACCTCGCCGCCGACCGGACATTTGATGGTGAACGGATGGTCCCAGTCAAGCTGCCACGGATATGTGCCCGCCTTCTCGTAAACTTCATTGCCGTGAATCGGGCAGCCTTCGGCGTTGACATTGGCGGCCCGAGGGACATCAGCACCGGGAATTCGACGGCGGACCTCGTCGTCAGGCAAGTCCATCCAGCGTTGCGCGGCATTGATAATGTTGGTGCGGATGTCGGCGGCAGATTGGAACGTATCGCAGTTCTGGCGCGCCAGGGTGATTTCCTCGTCAGTGTGCAGCGTGCGCTGAGTTTTGAGCGGCCATCTGCGTTCGCGGACAATCGGGGGGAGCGGCTCGTTGCTGGTTTCAATGCGGAAATCGCGGATTTTTGCCCACTCTTCGGCTCCGGCATGGACTGTGGTGACCATGATAGCAATGTAGACACGACGTGTGGGGGCAGTGCGGATGATGCGAGCGAGATTTGTGGATGCGGCAGGTGTCCATTCGAGAAGATCGTCGGCAGTGATGGGGTAGACGCCCTGACTGAAGAGCCTGTCGCCGCCCTTGATTACGCCATTAGGGACGTCGGCATCTGGTGTCTCTCCGAGGGAGTTCCAGCCGTCTTCAGTGAGTATGACGACGGAAATACCAGCAGCGCGATCGGCCTGCGCGTCGAATGACTGCATGTCAAAATTGAAACGCGCAGTGACCGGAGCATGGTCGGGGAGATCGAATGGCGCGCCGTAATAGACGACGCCGATGGCATTACCCGCCTGATCGCCAGACATTTCGAAATAGGAGCCATCAGGCTCGGCGGTGACTGTGTAGGCGGGGCGCCAGTTTTTGGCGAGCTCTTCTGCGCCTATGCCATTGCTGAGCTCGTAACGGGCCTCGAAATCGCCCGCGGGGGCGAGTATTTCGGCGCGTGCGCATGAGGTAAACATGAGCAAAAGCAGAAGAGTGACTGGGATAAGTGAAATGGACATGGCGCTTGCCATATTTCGCATGATGCGGCCTCCAATATTGGGCATCTACCCTGTGAAGAACGGGTACCTGGCAGTGCGGAGTACAGGTGATGCGAGCAGGCCGGATGGCATCTGCGCACCTTCGTATTCGTTAGCGCAAGAATTGGTGACGCGAACCTGCAGAGTATTTTCGCCCGGCAGAAGCGCGCTGGAAATGTCGATGATATATGGGGCCCAGAGAGGCACGCCGACGGATTGGGAGTTGATGAAGATTTCGGCATTGTCGCCGACGCGACCAAGGTCGAGATAGATGGGAGCGGCAGAAGCCGGGGCAGTGAAGTTCGTTGAGAATGTGATTGAGCCCGAGAATGTTTCGAAGCCGGGAAATTGTGCCCAGTCGCCGGGGCATGGGATGTCGAGTGGGGTGCCATCATCGTCGGTGGCTGTCCATGGAGTTGTGATGCGGGTGATTTCGTCGCCCGGCAGTGGTGGCAGCGGGATTTGTGGGTCGGGAATGCCGCCGGGATTGATGGCGAGCACAGTTGATGCATGCGGTTCGAGCCGGAGCCACGTGTGAAGGCGACCATCGGCAATACGCGCGGGCCATGGAGTAGTCAGGGCAGTCATGGGATCCCAGAGTTCGAGGGAACCAGTAGCAGACAGGGAGAGGGAGCCCTCGATGGCGGCCTCGCCCTCGTTGATGAGGAGATAGAAATCGTGATTGTCGCGGCGGGAATGGAGCATGCGGATGTCCTGAGCGCCGGGCCATATGAGGTCGCGGGTGAGGCCTGCGAGTTGAGACGCGAGGTCGCCGGGAGAAAATTCGGTTATGACAGTGCCGCCGCTTGCTCGAAAATTGTCGAGTTTTGTGTGTGCCTGGTCTGTGAGAGGCCATGGACCATCAATAATGATGGCATCGAGGCTGGCGTCGCCGACTGTGAGCATGTCACCGGTAATTTCGGCTGCGTCGAGTGCGTGCTCGTCGAGATAGATGAAGTCGATCTGGCTGCGGTAGAGGTCGCGCGCAGCCAGCCATGTCGCGTGCTGGCCATCGGTGAGAATGCCGACGCGCATGCACTGCTCGCCGCCAATAATCCAGCAGAGACGTTGGGTGTAGCGGTAGATGCGCTCAACCCACGGTGACCAGTTATTCTGCATACAGACGTCAGGCGGGCTCTCGTGGAGCCGACGGCCTGCGAGCGAATAATAAGCGGCGTGCGGGATGATGAGGTTGACGCCGCGGACAATGTGCCAGTCGGTCAGCCATTTGAGCTCGTCGAGTGTGAGCGACCAGCCATACGCGCCGAGAATTTCGGACGTGCAGCGTTCGCGGCCGCCGAGAAGCATGCCGCTGGAGGCGACTTTGGCGGCGACGCTGTGGAGGCCTTCGAGAGCGGATGGTTTGGCGGGTTCAATGTAGCGATGGACGATATCCTGTCCGGGCCACTGGAAGAACCGCAGTGGGGCGAGCTGGTCGCTCCACATCGGATGGCCGGTGAATGCGATGTTGTGCTCGTCGCACCACTGGCCGATCATGCGGTAGTAGACCTGGTCGATGCGCTCGTAGACGGCGCGCTCGTATGCGCGGCGGAAGTCTTCGGTGCGTTCGCCACAATTAAGCCAGAGCGCCGGGAGCCATCGGGTGGATGATTCATGCCAGAGCGCGTCGACTTCATCGAGGAGGCCGGGAGTGTATGCTTTAGGATCGGGGCCGCGCTGTGGCCCACGGCCAAGAGGATTGGGCTCATCAGTAAAAATGGCGAGAATCGTGTCGCCGAAATGATCTCCGAAGCGGTCGTAATAGGGCTGGTAACTGTGGCGGATGAATGACGCGACTGCGTCTGGATCCATGAGGCTCGCCATAGCCAGCGAATTGGCCTCGCCGTCGTCTTCGCCGGGGAAAAGCCCGCGCGCATGGCCGCCACTCATAACATCCCAGACAGCCACGATGCGCCATTCCCCGGTGGGGAGATTGTAGTGGACGACGCCATGATGATTGACGTCGAGAAGCGTGAGCGTGGCCGGATCGAAGACGTCAGGCGCGATTTCGCGGATGGCAATTACTGCGATGAGGCGATCGTCAATGTTTGCGCCGGTGTTGGCAAGCCAGAGGCCCTTTGATGGGCCGGTGACATGGTGGTATTGCGGGATGATGCAGCGGGCGGCGTAGTCAGGATTTTCGGCGACGACCATGCCGTCGGCTGAGCCAGATGGGAAACCCGCTTCATCGTAAAGGATGACCTTCATGCCGAGAGACCGGGCCTCGTCGATGGCTGCGGCGATGAGATCAAACCAGGCCTCGGTCATGTAGCCAACGTCGCGTGAAAGACCTGTGCGCGCATGCGGGCAGAAGCCGCCCATGCCGAGGTCGTGGAGCTCGCGTATCTGACGGCGCACGCCAGCTTCGTCAAGCTCGCCATTCCAGAACCAGAACGGCATCGGGCCATATTCTGCAGGCGGAGTAGCAAATTGAGATTTGAGGTCATCGGGCATTGTGTTTATCTCCGAGTATCTGCGAATGTTGCTGATGCAATTTGTGCTGAGGGTAGCTTCGCCGCAGTGAGGGGAGAATCCTTATTGGCGGAGGGAGATTTGGAATAGATGGGGAAGAGTGATTTGCGCGGCTGTACAATGATTGGGTGGTGATGGTAGGTGCAGAATGCAGGTTGGGTCGCATGTGTCATGCTGATGATGGTGTCTGTGGTGGCGTTTGCCGCACCGGTGAAGCAAGAACGGACGCTGGTAACAGATGAGCAGCTTGAAGTATGGCGAAACGATGAAGGCATGCGCAATCTGGTCATGAACGGCGATGCATGCGGTTTCACTGCGGCAGGGGGACACCGGCCGGCGAAGACATGGGTGGAGAAAGACGACCAGTGGCTGTGGGACCTGCTGCTGCCCAGCAAAATCAGGCGGGGAACATGCGTCGGATTTGATGATTTTGCATCTGAGAAGACTGGCTGCCCGGAGCATGGGGCGGCGATCTATAAATTCAATGCATTTTATCCGTGGATCGTGGATGCGGAAAACCTGCCAGGGAAATTGAAATGCCCGATAGATGGGAAGACCTATCCCTCGAATGACTTCATGGCCGGCGATATGACCAGCGGCGATTTTCCCGATGATGGGGCAGGTTTTGTGAAAGACGGGCGGACCTACCATTTCATTGGGCTGTATTCACATTATGCGTATAACACGGCGGTCGTGCCGGGTATACGTAGCCTGAGCCGGGCGTATACAGTCACAGGCGACAGA
>CAYSRY010000281.1:0-4749 GCA_964433395.1 uncultured Armatimonadia bacterium
TGGATGCGCAGGGCGAGTTCATCCTGCTGGATGGCTACTCGCGCGGGAAGCACCTGCAATACGACGGCAACGCGATTATCAAGTATTACGCCGATGGTGAAGACTGGCTGATTGACGGGGATTATCTGGTCAGAAATACGACTGACCACAATATGCTGAGCATTGTGAAGGACGGACGCGCGGAAAATCTGGAACCGACCTGTACGGCACTGGAAGCGTCTGCTGATTTGCCAGGAGCCGGGATAACGCAGACAAAAGTCTATGAGTACAACGGTGTAGACTGGACGCGGAATATAGTGTGGTTCCCCGGCGAATGCACAGTGGTACTTGATCAACTGGAAGCCCGTGAAGATGGTGACTATACATTCGTGGGCAACTGGAAGACACGCGCACTCGGTGAGCAGACGCTGAAAGATGGGGAGTTTCTTACGTCGAAACCGTCGACAGGCGGCATAGGGACGAAAGCACTGGCTGAACTCGTGAAGCCGGCTGAAGGCGTGGAAAAGGCGATGAAATTCGTCGAGGCACACTCGCGACTGGATACTGCGCTCGACCTCCCAGCCGGTGAATATTCAGTGACAACCTATGCACGGGCATTCAGCACCGGCGCAGACAGCTTTTATCTGAGTATTGACGGTGGGGACAAAGCGCAATTGCACATCCCAGTGGGCTTATTCGGGCCTTCATCATCAGCGTCGACAAAGGATACGCCCACGCCTAACGTTGAGGTGAAAAGTGACGGCCTGCATGTTCTCAGCTTCACACTTCGCGAAGGGCCGGGAGCAGAGCTTGACCGGTTTGTGGTACACAATCAGGCAGGCGAAATTGTGGCCGAGATTGAGGCAGAAAATGCCCCGCCACTGCCGGACGGCCTGTGGGAGGATGCTGGTTACGCGAATTTCTATGTGAAGAATGACGGTTATGCGCATAATGCTCTGGCTTCGCGCATAAGCCATGTTGGTATGAAAATAACGTACCTGCGCCAGCGCCTAGGCGGGGAAATGGCCGCCGGCGAGAAGGCTGCATTGTTCAACGTGTTCTATAACGACACCTCACTTGAACCTAAAGGATATGACATCGCGAGGGTATCAGATGAACAGGCTATCCTGCTGAAGAATGGCGAGCAATATGCTCTCATTTCGACCGGGAAGCACCCAGCCGGAGAGTTACTGACCGGAGCAAAAGTGAGTGCGCTGACGGCGGATACGCTGTATGTGGCGGGTCTGACGGCGGCAGTGGGCGTCTTCTCGTCAGACGCACCATTTGCCATGGAACTTGATCTGGCGACAGGCAAAGCGACACTGCGCCGGGCCAGCGGCGGTTCTGTGCAACTCGCAACAGGCGCTGTGGCGCAACTGGAGAATGGCGAGATTACCCTGGACTGCAATGAAACACCACTGGTTGAGCGCCTGAAAGCAGTCCGCGTCGAAGAAATCGCGCCCCCGACTGGCAATGGAAATGGCGTTGAGGCGTCAGCGGCACTGCAAGCCGACTGGAGCAGGCCAATTGCGCTTGAGGCCAAAGAAGATGAACAGCCAATCTGGGGCATCTATCCATTGGACCTAGAAGGGGATGGAACCGAAGAATTCGTGGTATTGCGGGGACGCTGGGCAGAGTGTGTGGATGCGTCTGGCAAGCAGCTCTGGCGCTTTGGAGCCGGGCAGAAATGCAGAGCATGTGCGAGCGCTGATATTGACGGAGACGGGAAGTTGGAGGTCTTCGTAGGCTCGGACGATGAGCACGTTTATGTGCTGAATTCAAGCGGAGTGGAAATCGCCAAGCATCATACGAACATTCCCCTGCGTGTCGGCATGAGCAGTGTCAGGCCGCCGAAAGTCGCGAACATCGTGGTGGATGACATTGACGGCGACGATGTGCTGGACGTCATAGTGTGTCTGCTTAACGGGAATCTACTGCGATATAATCTGGAGTTCGAGGAACTCTGGCGATATGACGCAATTCCGCATGGCAGCGTCGAGATGGAGACTGTTGACCTGGACGGCGACGGGCAGAAGGAAATCGTGCTTGCCAACCACTATGGTGGAGTTCAGATATTTGACGCCAAGGGCCTTGCAAAACGGGGCCCGTACTCCGAACTCGGAGATGTGCAGATGGCCATCGGTACTATGAACGCAGATCCGACATACGAAATCGCGAACGGCTCTGCTACGGGGACATTTACACTTCAGCAATACGAAGGTAGCGACGCACTGCATTTCAATAACTACGGCTTTGCAGCGCGGGAAGTGCTGATGGCCGACGTACAGGGCGATGAAGCAGATGAGCTGCTGGTCGGGTCGGAGACCGGATACGCGTATATATTGGACGCGGACGCAGAGACAATCGCGCAGCGAGATTTTGGCGAAGTCGTGACCGATCTGGGGATTATTTCGATGCCCGGCGAGGTGAAATCTGTAATCGCAGCAGGACTGGCAAATGGCAAGGTTTATCTGATGGACGGCACCGCTGAGCTGCTGGGAGAATGGGACGCCAAGGGTGAAGTAGTGCAGGTGGAAGCTCTGAAAACTGCGGGGGGCGAGAAACTCATCGTGGCGACGGGTAATACTGTGAGTTGCCTGACACCGTAAAAGAACGTCTGAGCTGAAAAGAGAGTGAGGAACGGCCCGTCTGGAATTCCAGACGGGCCGTATTTTTCGGGGATGGGATGAGGATTCAGCGGGCTTATTTTCGGCATTCGGCAAGTATGGGGCCATAAACTTCATGGTCGCGTATGGCGCAACCAGTCCGTCCTCCATCACGCATAATCTGAGTACAGCCAGAGCAACAGACGCAGACTTTGTGAGGGTCAAACTGACCATCGCGCATCAGGTCGCGTGGAAAATCCGGATATGCGAAGCCCTGTCGGCCGAAACCAATCAGAGTAGCGTCGCCATCATTGAGAAGCGCCGCGCCTACATGCGGAGCAAATTGCCGCAACCATGTGAAACCAGTGGCCACGGTAGGCACATCCGGGCACTTCGCGGCAATCTCTCGCTGAATTTCGATCATGGTGGCAATGCACACGAGAGGATGCTCAGCGGGCGTGTAACCGCCTGCCTCAGCTTTGTCATAGGGCCGCTCGACATGCGGGTTGTAGTACGGGCTGCCATAGGCGACATTGATGAGGCTGACCCCAGCATCGTGCATCATGTTGATGAGCCGAACCGGTTCAGAGAGGTCAGGTTCCATCGAACCATCTGTGGCCATGCCGAAACCGTATGGGTAAGGCTGGGCATCGTAGACATTGAGGCGAGAGCAAATTGACATATCTGGTACTTCAGCGCGTATCCGACGGATAACCTCCATGAGAAGGCGCGTGCGATTTTCGAAGCTGCCACCGTAGCGGCCCTCTCGTGTGTGGGCCGCGAGAAGCTGATTGATGAGATATGCGTGACATGACTTGATGTCGACGCCATCGTAGCCGGCCTGGAACGCGAGTTTAGCGGCCTTCACATAATAATCAGGGAGTTCATCGAGTTCCTCATCAGTGATGAGCGGATAGTCTGGGGTCAATCCCTGACGCTGATCGAGAACCGGCGAGCGATGGGCGATGATGGGCGCCGCAGGGCCGAACGGCTTGCTGTAACGGCCCGAATGCGTGAGTTGGAGAACTGCGACCGGGTTGTGATCGGCACCGAGGGCATCATGGGCGGTATTCGTAATAAGTTCGCGCAGCTTCCGGAAATCGCTGACATTGTCTGGAGTTATCCAGAGCTGGCGCGGATTGGCGCGTCCTTCGGGGACTACAGCGGTCGCCTCCACCCACAGCAGTCCTGCCCCACCGGTAGCGAAACGCTCGTAGCGGCGAAAAGTGAGTTCATCGGGCCGCCCGTCGGCAGTACCATCACACCCCTCCATGGGATGGATGGCCAAAGCGTTGGGGAAACAGAAACCGCCCGCTTCGACAGAACGCAGGAGAACTTCAACGGAATTGGAATATGGAAGAGTTACTCCCAGCGTGGCGAGTTTTGCCAGCACGTCGCCCCACGCTTTGAAGCGGAACCGTTCGTGCTCAGAAGGCATGCGTACCTGCATGAGGGCCTCTACCCCATTTCGGTAGACTTAATTGCCATACATACAGTGGTACGATATGGTATGAACCGTACTTTGTCAAATTACAGAATAGCACGCGCTCAACCGTTGAAAGGCCGTAGAGACCACGTTGACCAACGGGTGTGCCGGGGAATATCATGTTCCTGATACGTGCATATTTGGACAACGCGGTATATTTGCAGTGGAAGGCATCCCGATGAAAGTGACAGTGCTCTATGACAATGTGATGCATCGCGAAGACATCGCAGCGGACTGGGGATTTGCGTGCGCCATTGAGACAGGTGAGCAACATATATTGTTTGATACGGGCGCGCATGGGGACATGCTTCTGTCGAATATGCACCAACTTGGCTTCTCCCCCGCATCATTTGACACAATGGTCATTTCACATGACCACTGGGATCACAACGGCGGCATTGAGAGCGTTCTGGCTGAAAATGCAGGCATGAACGTGATGCTGCACACAGGTTTTTCGGAAGAGACAAAAAACCTGGTACGCGCCAGTGGCGCCGCTCTGCATGAGATTACAGGCCCACAGCAACTATTCAGTAACGTGTGGACGACTGGCCCTATGGGGACGGATATCGTGGAGCAGGCACTGGTACTAGAGACCGGAGCGGGTCTGGTCATGGTGACAGGCTGCGCACATCCGGGGATTGTGAAGATGGTCGAACTGGCTAAAGATATGCTTGGTGA
>CAYSRY010000282.1:0-4741 GCA_964433395.1 uncultured Armatimonadia bacterium
TGTCCGCAGCAGCGCTTCGGCGCCCATTCCTGCCAGCACTGCCAGCGCCACATCAACGATGATAACCGCGCGACCAATCCCCGGCATTCCCTGCAGCGGCGGCACCACATGAAATACGAGCCAATAAAGCCACGTACCCCAGCCAAGCCCAAAACCAACCAAAGCCGCACCTGCCCAGAACCATTCCAGCTTCGTTTTCCGCCAATACATCGCCGCAGCGGCGAATATCAGCGTGCCTACTCCAACGTACCATGCTGTCTCAACGTAGGTTCGCAGCGTCCCGAAGAGGTGTTGTCCCCAATGATTATAGTCAACCGGATTCCCGAACAAATCCGGCATCAGCCCCGCAAGCAGATAAATCGGTATCATTGCATGTTTCAGGACAAACTCATACGCATACGCCGGCCGACTCCCCATAAGTGCCAATTCTGCCACCGGCAAAAGCTGCACTGCACCAATCATACACCCGATGCCAAACGCGATTCCCGCGAAACCTGCACTCTTCCACTCTTTCGCCTGCACTGCTCGAAACACGACATATCCGGCGAATGTCAGCAACACAAAAAATGAAATATGCACATTCCCTGCGAGGAACTGCATTCCGACTGCCACTGCAGTAAGCAGCCACCACGGCTTTCGGGCAAAATTCCCACCAGCACGTGCCTGCAGCATCTTCTCATGCCCCACGAGCATCAGTGAAAGCCACGCTGGCACCGACCGGAATGTCGGAAATGCCAGCCACCCGACAAAGAACCCGCAGAGCATAAACGGCAGAGCGCCCAAAAGCGCCGCCACTGGCCTGCAGCCCACCGTCCTTAGATACCAGTACATAAATCCGCCGGCCAGCATAAAGAAAAATAGTGTAACCCATCCGAATGCGCGCTCAGTCGGCTGTATCACATAGAAAAGCCATGTCTCCGGATAGAAAACTGCCGACTGGTTATTTGCGACGAATGGCGCCCCACACGATGAGAGTGGATTCCATAGTGGTATCTCATCTTCCCGCACTGTCTCCGCCGCATACTTTCGCCACGGGTAGAACTGCTGCACTGCATCCAAAATCGGATTCTGCACTTTTGTGAAGCTGTATTCCCCAGCATGCGCGTGCCAAGGCTCCATGCGCAGCAGCAGATCCGCTGGCAACATGACCTTGCCACCCACAGTCACCGGCCACAGCACCACGAGTCCCACAACCAGCAGAACTCCCAGTGCCATCAGATCCTGTTGCCGCGTCACACTCATTCGCATATGCACAATCTCGTCAACGCAGAGCTCAACCCTGCGTCACCTCATAGATGATAACTTCTCCACTGGCGAAAACTGGTTCCAGCATTCCACCACTTTCCTGCTGCATATCATCAACCGAGCGCCCAACAGCATCTTGCACGACCATCCATTCCCAGGGACCGGCGACTACATAATCAGCGCCCGTTTGCTGCAATACTCCCATTTTCTCCTCAGGACTGCCCATCAAGCCGTAAAAGCGCTGGACAGCACTGAGCTTATTACTGAAATGCAGCGTCTCCGCCCAATGTCCGGCATAAACCGTACATTTCGCCGCTGCCGGAACATGACTTCCAAAGAGCGACGAGCAAAGCACCACATCATCATCACTCGCGACCGCACCAAGCCACTCTGCCGCTGCCGCATAGTCCTCCGTCAGATACACAGGCGGAGCCAGCACATGCAATAGTCTCAAATTATTCGTCTTCACATTCTCGATGCACTGCCCGACAAGCAACGCATTGCTTGGTACACAGATCACTATAGCGCCGATAATGGTAAGCGCCATTCTCTCGCGCACCGTCTGCAGTTTCCCGGCTCTATTCGCACCTGCCGTAATCTTCCGCCCAAGCCACACCACGCCCACAGCCGCCAGCATCGCAATCGGCATATGCAGGCCTTCGACGAGTTTGCGCTGAAACGAAAGCGGTAATGCCAGTGCTGCCGAATTCGCCACAACCCAGAAGACCAGAAACTTCAGCAGCGCTTCGCCCGTACCACTTTCTTGATTATCCTGCCGTTTCTTCAGCAGCGTAATTGCCCCAACCAGTCCGAACACTGCCAACAAGCCATAGGCGACCAGATAATTTGCAAATCCCGCTGAAGGCGTTGATGTCATTGCCTTTGCAATATACGAGGGATCCTGCTTCGCCGCCCAATACGACCACAGCGGCGCTGGCAGTCCTAATGCGAAAATCACGCCATATGAAATCGCGGCCTGCTTCAGCTCATACCTTCGCGTCACGATTCCGTACAATATCCACAATCCAAGCGTCACGTGGATTGCAAAAATATCGTATGAGTGGATATTCCCGAGCACAAGTAACAACACGCCCGCCACGACCGCGCTCTTAATGCTGCGATCCTCAAGCGCCCGAAGCGCGTGCCCAAACACGAGGCATATCAACCCCATCGAGATAATGAAAAGCGGATTGAGCAGCGCCGAGACAAACGTGACGGCTTCCGGCTGCACTTGCCAGTTCACGCCGACATCCACTGGTTGCAGCGGCAACGCAGTACCTGCTTCCCCCAACATCACAACAATCCATCCCAGACCTGACCCAAGAGCTGCAAGCCCCAGTGCTCCCCAGCGTATCCATCGGTCATCAGTCAGTTGCGCAATAAGCCAATAGAGGCACGAAAACGCGAAAATGCCGCCAAGCATCCGCAATACGTGAAAAACAACAATCGGGGCCAATCCGGTGATGCGGCATATCAGGCCTGCTACCATGAGGAAGAGATTGAAAAAATGGGGGTTCTGCGGATCAGTCGTATACTGATTCCTTAACAGCAAATGCCCTTCGGACGCCTGCCGTATCCATGACAAATACACATTCCCGTCATCGACGCCCCAGATGAAGCCGCCAAAACGATCCCCGGGCCGCACGGGACTGTCCACCCCGCCTCCTGAGGGAAGCTGCAGAGCTACCACATACGGAATCATCGTGACGGCCATCACTGCGATAGCCGCCAGCACGACAGCAAATCTTTCGCCACGAGTGACTTCCCGCATCTGTACCCCCACTGGCTCTAAAAACGCTGTATCTTCAGCAGCATCTTCTTAATTCCGCTGATGCCCATCACCGATTGAACAGTCCGCCAGAAGCGCCGCCGCCCAAGATAAAACCGAAGATAGGCTATCTTCCGGATGCGATTCAGCGTCGCCTCATTCACAACTGCGCCATCCGCGTAGACTGCACTTTTATAGTAATCAAATTGCGAAAAATCCTTCGCAATCAGGTCCTGTGTCTTATCATACAGGTGCGTATGCGGCAGTGGCGTTGTGATGCTGAAGGTCACATCATCAAGTGGCAGCTTATCGGCCAGCCGCACTGTCGCCCACAGTTCATCTTCAGTCTCGGTCGGTGCGCCAAGCATGAAATATCCGCGCACTCTGAGTCCCAGGTCGTGTGCAATCTGCGCAGTCTCGCGCACCTGATCAATCGTGATACCCTTCTGATACCACTCATCCAGAATCCGCTGTGTCGCCGATTCTATCCCCATATGCACAATACGCAGACCGGCCCGTTGCATGATCTCAAGCGATTCGCGATCCGTAATGTCCGCCCGCACGTTCGCCCCCCAGACGAGCCCCAGATCCGCCTCAATCATCAGATCGCAGAGTTCCCGCATCCATTTCTTATCCAGCAGGAACGTGTCATCCAGCCACATTATGCCATCCGGATTATAATCCCGCTTGAGCGCAACTAATTCCGCCACAATATTCTGCGGCGAGCGCCGACGTACTTTTCGCCCGAAAATCGACATCAGCGTTGGCTGGCAATATGCGCAATTATACGGACACCCACGCGAAGCAATCACCGACGTCCCCGTCAAACCATACCGCACCGCATCAAGCTGATACCAGATATCCATGTACCGCTTCATATCCAGAAGATCTCTTGCTGGAAATGGCACATCATCCAAATCCTCTACACACTCCACAGGCGCATTCTGCACTATCTGCCCATCGGTGCCCCGATACCACATCCCGGCTACTCCGGAAGGCTCTCCGCCAGCTTCGGCCAACTCGACGATCGCTTTCTCGCCTTCACCAACCATCACCGCGTCTATACCCTCAAGCGCAAGCGTACTCTCGGGCTCCACAGTCGGATGTGGCCCACCTGCGCAGATCATCGCATCCGAGTGTTTCCGGCACACTTTCGCCACTTTAGACGCACTATCAAGCATCGACGTCAGCATGCTGATGCCGATGACATCGAAACTCCTCTGCCCAAGCAGTTTCGCCAGAGCATCAAGCGGCTCTTTGACGAAGGTTGCGTCGAATATCTCGACGGCATGCCCAGCTTCTCGAAGCACTGCCGCCAAATATGCCACACCCAGAGGCGGATCACCCGAGGGATATCTGAACCTCGGGAATATCAGAAGAAAACGCAATGACGCACCACTCAATCTTCACGGCAACGGCGACGAACCACACTCGCCGAAAGCAACAGTGAAAGTATCATCACTCCACCAAGCGTCACAAAACCACCTGCGACGACGCTCGCTGGATAGTATACCATTTCAACGTCCCCGGCATTCGCAGGGACGTTCACGTGCATAAACGCTCCATCACACAGTTCAGGTTTCCGAGTGCTGCCACCCACCTGCACCACCCACCCCGGATAGTACCCTTCAGCGACTCGCAACGTGCCCCCATCAGCGCCCGGCAGCTCAATACTCACCCGGTTCGGCCCATGCCGCCGCGCAATTGCCGCATCCACATTTTCCCCCG
>CAYSRY010000283.1:0-4732 GCA_964433395.1 uncultured Armatimonadia bacterium
GCTCACCAAGCGCGAAAGCGATCCATGGCCAAGCATCACGGGCGACATTCAGCCGTCACCTGAGGCAAAAGCATATGCGCGCAAAATATGGGATGGCATCGGCTACACCGGAGAATAAGAAGCATAAAATGTAACTTCGATCTAATCTGTCAGCACTGTGTGAGGGTGAAGCATGGAGTATACCGAAGAGCAGATTGAGCAAATTCTGAATGTAAATCCGCGATGGCTGCCCCCATCGCCACATCGCGAAAAGATCGCCGAGTGGGTGCGGGGTGGCGCCTGCCACGTTGTCCACCGTGGCCACGGACAGTCTCCGCTGCTCGTCTTTGACGATGGCGGAGCAATGGCGCTTCCGACGGTACGCTGGGCCGAGACCGAGCGCGGATGGCGGCTCGTATCCGAGGGCGAAGACGCGTCGGCCACCCAGACGAGGCACCTCGACGTATGCGGTTCGCTCGATGAGTTCAAGCGACTGCTCGTCGAAGACCCGGACAACGAGGTCATGCCGCGTCTGCTTGCAGATGTTGAGCATATGATCGCGCGACTTACCACACGCCGCAATGCCTACTGCGACTTTGCCAGCGAAGTCATCGAGACCGCGCAGGCCGAAGTTCGCGGCCCGAAACGCTACGAAGACGCCGCAGAGCTGCTGCCAAAGCTCAATCAATATCTCGACGAGGACCCGCAATGGATAAGCGACAATCTCGACGCGATATATGACGAAGTCGAGCGCGTCCGCGACGTTGCGCAATTTCTCGAATATGCGCTGGCTGACTACAAAGAGATGGCTCTCAAACTCAACTCGCTCTACCGCGCAATCAAGGGTGGCCGCAACTGGGACCGGTACGAGCAAGCCAACGACGAATAACAGAAAAGGGCCGGACTGTGAAGTCCGGCCCGCTCAATATGCATTTCGCCCTGTTCACGCGTCGCCGGTCTTCCCAGTGGCGCTTTCGGCTTTATCCGCCGCTCGCTCTCCCTGCAAATGCTTCTCAATGACCCGCAGCGTAATCACCGAACGCCGCGTGTTGTCAGCCATGTCAGCCACAATCCCCACGATTTTCCCCATCAACTGCAGCAGATAATACGCCAACAGAGCCAGCATCCCAAACAGAACTGCAATCCCGAAACCAAGCATCGGAGTGGTGATGTCATTGCCGCCGCCAAAGAGCGTGAACGAAAATGCCAGTGTCGTAATCCCCATGATGCCCAGAATCGCTGCAGTGCCCGCCGCCAGATACGTCAGAAGCTTCGTCATATCCCGCACTTCGCGATATTCGCTGCGCTCGATGACCGGATCTGCCAATTTTGATGGTGTTTTGAGTGCTGCAGGCTCCACGCCTTGCTCAGCCAATGCACGCTGGAGCACTTCATCAGGATCCACCGCAGGAACCTGCTGGCGACGCTTTTTCGCCGCCTCCACTGAGCGACGCCATTCTTCGTCCTCGTCGCTCGCGCCTGATGGTGCCTGAGCGCGTTTATGCGCTTCGCCAAGCTCCGTCAGAGCCCCACAGGCCCAGCATGTCAGTTCATCTTCAGCCAGCACCTGGCCACATTTCTTACAGCGAGCCTTACTCAGCATAGTCGCCTCCGCCAATAGTCTCTATTCAACTGCCCGGCCAAGCGTCGACAGCAGCACACCCGGACAGTCAGTCAATATGTAGTCAACCCCAAGGTCCATCAGCAGCCGCTGGTCATCCGGGGTGTCTGATTTGAACACATTTACAGTCACGCCATTGTCATGACACCGATCGACCAATTCCCTCGTCACCCACGACCGCCCGAACTGGATAAACTGCGCCCCGGTCGCAATCGTGTTCTCCACGTATTCTTCCGCACTGTTTTGACGCGAGAAGTTTATCACACGTGCCTCCGGCCAGATCCCGCGCGCAGTTTCAGCCTGATCATTGCGCGCCCCAAGCAGGCTCTGCCCCAGCATATCACGCCGCGTAAGCTCTTCTATTACCAGCTCAACCAGGTGCTCGCCACTCTTTAATTCTATATTGAGCAAAACATCGCCCGGGAAAACCTCAAGAACTTCACAAAACCGTGGAACGCGTGTCCCAGCGAACTCCTCAGCCCTCCACAAACCAGCATCGAATTTTTTAATTTCTGCGAGTGTCAACTCCGCAATCGCGCCAGTGCCGTCGGTCGTGCGATCCACGGTTGCGTCATGTATGACCACCAGTTCGCCATCCGCAGTCACACGAACATCGAATTCAATCATATCGGCGCCCAGCCGGACAGCCTCCAAAAACGAGGGAAGCGTGTTCTCCGGATGTGTCGAAGGGGCTCCACGATGCGCGCAGCAATATGTCGCCATATCAGTTCTCCCGAATCTCTATTCTGCCTCAATGAGCCACGAGCGGCCCCAGCCTCAATTTCCCTCTTCGCCACGATTCTACCTGCGCGCACAGAAAAGCCGCATGGAGTCAGCACCCCATGCGGCTGTGGTTCAGCTTCAATGCAAACGGCTTGCGGCAGATGCGGACTATTTCCGATAGACTGCATCGACTTTCGCGATGGCTTTGGCCATGTCGACGGCTTCCTGCTCGCCCATGCACTCATGGATGCCATAGCGCATCAGCTTGGTCATGGCAATTTTGGCATTCGGTACGCTGTTTGCGTAGTCGATCGCGTTGATGTCGCCTTTCCAATGTGGAGAAGTCCACGGCTCCTTGGTGCTGCCATAGGTTTCCATGTTGTTGATCCATGGCATGACCGGAATCAGAGCGCCCATGTAGTCGCCACCGACCGGCACGCCCTCGGCTGCCACTGCGGAACCGTATTCGGCAAAGGTCTTCGCGCACTTGTCAGCGGCAAATTCCAGTGTTCCGAACCAGTATGCCGGATAGCTGCCTTCAATTTCTCGGCTCGGCTTGACGCAGACAACATCTTCGGCTGCCAGAGCGGCGAAGAAAGCCTTCGCAAATGCCTGGCGCGCTTCGGTGATGCCGGCCATTTTCTTGAGCTGTTCGCGGCCGATGCATGCGGCAAGCTCAGTCACACGGTAGTTGATACCGAGGAACAGGTTGCTGCCCTGGTCGCTGTTGAATGGTTTGCCTCGGTCGGCGAACCGTTTGGCGTTCCAGTACAGATCCTCGTTATTCGTGATGACCATGCCACCCTGACCACCAGATGTCGTATGCTTACCCGACATTGTGCTGAAGCAGCCCATGTCGCCGATGGTGCCCGCCAGTTTACCCTTATACGATGCGTAGTGGGCCTGCGCGCAATCCTCAATGACATACAGATTGTGCTTCTTGGCTATTTCCATAATCGGGTCCATGTCGCCCATCTGACCGGCGATATGCGCAACGATGATGGCTTTTGTCTGGTCGGTGATCAATGGCTCAATTGTATTCGGATCCATATTGAAATTGTCATCATACGAATCTGCGAAAATCGGGATGCAATTCTGCAAGAGTACCGGCATGATGCCACCGGGATCGGTCACCGGCGGGCAGATGACTTCGCTCCCTGCATCCATACGCAGCGCTGCCACTGCTGTGTGAACGGCAGCGGTCCCGGCCGAGACCGCGGTCGCCCAGTCGACGCCCATTGTAGCAGCGAATTCTACCTCGTATGCGTCTACTTCGACACCACCGTACCGCTCGAAGGGATTACCCTTCTTTGCGGCTTCCATAACGCGGTTCACTGCGGCGACTTCCTCGTCACCGATCTGGATACGCGCTGGCCACGGCTCTGTGCGCACCGGGCTACCACCATTGATTGCGAGATCCTGTTCGGACATCTCGACGGACTCCCCTTTCAAAACTCCTTGTACAGTCTTCTGGTCTTCTGGTCTGCTCCGAATTGTCTGTGGCAAACATTCTAATCAAACTGGCAGGTTTCTATCTGCGCCTGGACAATTATAGTAAATCAACATGCCCATGAAAAGGGGGGACGTGGGTATGCGCTTCAAGCGCGGATTCACACTCATCGAAATGCTGGTTGTTCTTGCCATAATTGCAGTGCTCGCCGCAATACTTTTTCCGGTCATGTCCAAGGCCCGGATGAAGGCTCGACAGGCCACATGCATCAGCAATCTCAAGCAACTGCTCACCGCCGTGAATCTCTACACCCAGGACTACGACCGCACACTTGTTCCCGCGAGGGCCGGCAAAGCTCCAGATTCACTCGGCTACTCATGGTGCATGATTCTCCAGCCCTACATGAAGAATGAGAAAATACTCATCTGCCCGCTCGATCCACAGGGACAACTCGCAAGCCGCACCACAGACCTGCCACACAGCTACGGCATTAACTATGATCTCACGTTTAATGCCAGCGGCTGGAGCCGGGCGCCTCTCGCCTACAGCCTCTCACATATAGAAGGCGTCAGCGAGAAAATCCTCTTCTTCGACATGAAGCCTGCAGCGCAGGCCATGGGCGCAAGCTACCGGGCCAATCGCCTCAGCCGCGTCGACGCCCGCCATTTCGACCGGGCCGCATTCGGATTCCTCGATGGCCACGCAAAATGTATGCCGCCCACTGCAACAAATGCCCCAAAGAACATGTGGATGCCCTGATGTGAACATGCTATTTCAAATCTGCTGCAAAACAGGCCGGCGGGGCAATCTGCCCCGCCGGCATCAACGTTGCCCTCACACTCAGTCTCAATTCCCCGGCGTCAATACATCATCCCACTGCACATCCGACCACTGCTTGATGTCACGCGTCGCCACCCATTGACCGGACGCAAGCAATGGATAAAATCGTGGATGAATCC
>CAYSRY010000284.1:0-4681 GCA_964433395.1 uncultured Armatimonadia bacterium
AGCGATGCGAACCTGCTCGGAAGCCGAAGTAATGCCACGGACGAAGAGCTCGTTGAGCGACATGATGGCGAGGTTTTCGGGAGGCGCAATCTCGAGCGAAAGAATAAGCTCGCGCTCGCCACGGCGCATAGCGAGGACACGATGGGACGGCGCGGATTCGAGCGGCTCGGCCCATTCGAAATAGTCCTTGTATTTGGCGCCTTCTTCCTCTTTGCCGGGGATGACCGAAGTGGTGAAGACGCCCTTAGTGGAGTACAGCTCGCGCATCGCATTGCGCGCGTCGCCGTCCTCGTTAATCCACTCAGCAATAATGTCGCGCGCACCCTGCAACGCCTCTTCGAGGGAGTTGACCTCTTTCTCCTCGTCGATGTATTTCTTCGCCTCGGCCTCAGGATCAGTGCCCATCTGCATGAAGATGACCTGCGCCAGCGGCTCCAACCCCTTCTCCTTGGCAATAGTCGCCCGAGTGCGGCGCTTAGGCCGATATGGGAGGTAGAGATCCTCAAGCTCAGCCATACTGGCAGCCCCATCAATGGCAGCCTTGAGCTCGTCAGTCAGCAACTCGCGCTCCTCAAGCGACGATAAAATCGCCTCGCGCCGCGCATCCAACTCCTGCAACTGCTTCAGCCTGTCGCGGACCGCAGTGATGAGGACCTCGTCCAACGCACCAGTGGCCTCCTTGCGATACCGCGCTATGAACGGCACAGTCGAACCGTCAGCAAGCAACTCCATAGTGGCCCGAGCCTGCACCGGCTTAATCTCAAGTTCGTCAGATATTACAGCAATGTACCTGTCACTCATGAATTTCTCCTGTTCAGGTAAATCTCAAGGCAAACTACTCTTCCACATCCCAAATCCGGGAGGATAGTATTATAGCCCGAAATACAAGCCAACGCGAGAAACGGCGAACAGTGAAAGGCAGAATTGGGGGGAAAAGGCAAACGGCGCATGGCAAAACGGCAACGTCGCGAGAGGGCTCCTTTTTAGCAAAAGCCGCCCTCTCACACTCTCCCGCGAAAACTTTTAGAAGGAACGGCGAAAGGCAGAATTGGGGGGGGAAAAGGCAAACGGCGCATGGCAAAACGGCAACGTCGCGAGAGGGCTCCTTTTTGGCAAAAGCCGCCCTCTCACACTCTCCCGCGAAAACTTTTAGAAGGAACGGCAAACAGCAAAACAGCCAATGACAGGGAAAAGGCAAACGGCAGAGGATGAAACACCGCAGATGCCGAAAAA
Organism: uncultured Armatimonadia bacterium; assembly: GCA_964433395.1. Classification (GTDB taxonomy): domain Bacteria; phylum Armatimonadota; class Zipacnadia; order Zipacnadales; family UBA11051; genus UBA11051. The sequence goes on from CAYSRY010000284.1 coordinate 1,234, forward strand.
CATAAAAGATTAACAGCATTGCCAGGAGTGATCACATGAATGTACTCAGATGGGGAATCTGCGGCTGTGGAAAGATCGTCGAAACAGCAGTGGCCCCAGCAATGATGGCCGACGAATTGAGCCGGATACAAGGGTTCTACTCAAATACACACGCACACGCCGAGGAACTGCGACAGCATTTTAACGGCAAAAGAACATATGAAACATACGCGGATATGCTGACAGATGAAGAAATCAATGCAATCTACGTGGCAAGCCCCACACATCGCCATGCAAAAGAGACAATAGGAGCACTGCAAGCCGGCAAACACGTCCTCTGCGAAAGTCCAATGGCGCTCACCGTCGAGGACTGCAGGGCCATGATCGCGGCTGCGCAGGCAAATGACGTGCACCTTGCAGTGTCATGTCCGCAGCGCTTCCGGCCCAAAACGCAAATAATGCGGAAACTCATTCGACGGGGAGAAATCGGGACTCCCGTGAGCGCCCGCCTGCGAATCGGAATGTATTACAGGCCAGAGCCCGAGGCCTGGGAAGCGTGGCGCGTGGAGCCGGAGAAAAGTGGAGGCGGCCAGATGCAAACTATCGGCAGCCACCGGCTGGATGCGATGTGCTACCTGCTGGGCGAACCGGAAAAAGCTACAGGCATGTTTGACACATTGACCATGGACTACGCAGTGGCAGATACAGAAACTCTTATCTGCAGGATGCGCAGCGGAGTGCACCTGGTGGCCGAAGCATGCTCAAATGCACCATCCCCGCTCGACGAATTTGAAATACGCGGGAGTGAGGGGACACTGATCGCTACGCCATTTGATTCGGGGTCAATGATAATGCTGGAACGACAGGGTGAAGCGGAAGAGATAGAGACACCAGCGTCTGAGGAAAACCGCCACATCCCGATGCTCCAGGACTTCTCAGTTTCAGTTACAGAGGGGCGTCCGCCGAATTTCAATGGATACGACGGGCTGCAGGCAACAGCGATCCTGGCAGCAGCCTATGCGAGTCAGGCAAGTGGGAAATGGGAGAAAGCCCTGTAAAAAGCGGGCAATGCATCTACTGTCCGTCGTCAGTCGGCAGATGCGGATAGTTGAGATATGTGCACTTGGTCGCATTGATAAGCTCTCTGAACTCATGTGGATCAACACGTCTTCCCGCATACATCAGCGCCTGCATAAGATTTATGCGCGCAACCTGCTCCACAGCTGCCACCTCGCCCTTTTGCAAGGCCTCAAGCATTGCCTCAATAACCGGAGAATCCGCATTGAGAAGAACCGCGCTTGATTGTGACGGACTGGATCTGCGTGCGAGCGCCCTCTGCATCGCCGACCTGGCATCGGCCGACATTCCTCCGGAGATCTGACTGAGGAGAAAGAGCCTCTCCAGCTCCGGGCGCATCGGGTCATCGGCGGCCGGCGCAACAATCGCCGCGATAGAGGCTGGTCTGAAGCGTGCGATGCGCACACTCACCGGAGGGTCAAAGCGGGCATGAAGTTTTATAAGCGGCGCATAGCGTTCGTCTACAATCTCTTTGAACTGCTCTGTCTGAGCATGCTCGACATTGACACATCGGACCGTCGGATTGAGGCGGTCGTATTTCTGGAGAACAGCTTCATCAAGCCCGCGGCTGGCGTCGATGACAGGTATTTTTTCAGCGCGCAGCACCGACCATAATGACTGTAACGGCGCAAGCTGGTAGCGAATGATGCTCTGCCCACTTGAGGTGACCGATATTCCGAGGTATTCATCGAGTGTCACGCGACCTTCTGTGGTGTCAAAGAGGAAGTATGAGGCGATGGCATTGAAGACCCTGTCATTTTCCAGTGCGGCGAGTTTGAGCAACTGGTCATGCCGCTGCGCGATACCAGCCAGCACTTCTGGCTCTTCCGTCGCGACTCTGGCTAATTCGTCTATGAGGAAGTCTTCAACAGTCGAGGTGAAAGTGTACTCGTCATCTTCAGGCACCAGAGAGAATACTTTTGATCTTGGGCCATAGCTATCAATTATGCCAGTGAAAAATCTGGCCCATTCGGGCAATAGGCCGGTAGCCTGTCTGCCGATCAGCATGCGTCTCCAGTAGAGATCAAGTGTGCCAGTATCGGATGAGAGTATTGACATCCGCCGCCCGGGAATCCAGAAAACTCCGCGAAGCTGCACATCGCCGCGTTTGAGTCTTACTGGTATGACATGGAGCGGTACGGGCATATTCGGGTAACGCGCCCGGATGAAAGCTCGGTAATCGCTGGGCTTCGCTTCGAGCTGATGCCACGGTGGTGACATTGTGTTTATCTGCCTGCCCTGCCAGATGATGGGGAATTCGAGAAAATCGCCATAGTTCCGCAGCAGCTCGGGGAGCACATCGGGATTGGAGAGGTGCTGATATTCAGGTTTCATGCGGAATCGGACGCTTGTGCCGACGCGGTCTCGGTCGCCTGGCTGCAGACAATACGCAGCTTCGCCCCAGTATGTGAGACGCCAAGGTTCAGCTCCCGGCCTGCGGGAGAGAGAATCGACAGTTATCTTTTCGGCGTAATTCGACATGAAAAGGATGAAGAACGCGAAATAGTCCATGTACTCTGCTTCGGTACGTGGCGGATGCTGTCCAGGAGATTCCGGCGCGATTCTGGCGATAATTTCTGCCATGTTGGAGAAATATCGGTGGAAATCCTGCTCAGTGAGTCCGACGCCATCGTCAGTGACTTCGACGATTGAACGTCCCGGAATGACACTGGCGCGTATTGCAAGGCCTATATCCGGTGGGCGACTGCCTTCAGCTTTGAGCACGTTTCTGTGAAACAGATTGGCATCAGAAGCATTATGCAGGATTATCCTGACGACGACGTTCTTGTCACCTTTGAAACTGAGCGGCAGCATCGCGATGATGCTCTGAATGCTACAGCCAATTGGGTAGATATCGCTCTCAGGCATGATCCACCTCCGGCGGCAGTGCTCCTATCCACCACTCCCACAATCTCTTTGTGAGCCTGAGGCGGTAGTCGGATGCGGCCTGTGGCAACTGATTCCAGACCCACGACGTCAGTGGTGTGCGAGCCAATGGCGAAGCTGTCAGCCACTTTTCGACACCGTGTGCCGGCCATGGGTCGAGAAACATTGCGCCGTCAGGCGCAACATCATTGTCGACGGTCTGCAGGAAATCCTGCAATGCATCCCATTCAGGGCCCTCGGCCTGTGCTTCCGGGCCTGTTCGCATTACAGTAAGTATACGGCCTCCCTCATCGAGATCGCGCAACAGGTATACTTGCGGAGGACAGGGGAGCTCAGGAGCAGTTGGAAGGCTGACATCCTCAACACGAATTCCGAGTGTGTGGAATGCCCCGCGGAGCAGACCGTCGGGTGCGAATCCAGCTGGGCATCGCTGAGGCTGTTGCTGACCAAGCAGCAGGGCAAAATGGAACGTGAGAATGTCGCGAACTGTGGCTGCAGCAGCACT
>CAYSRY010000285.1:0-4678 GCA_964433395.1 uncultured Armatimonadia bacterium
TTTTGCCGGGGGACAGGTGCCCGGCTTCAGTTTTGATCAGATGGACGATGCCGCCCGGGAAGAACTGTGGGCGGCGACCGCCGAGTATGCAGAGGTCGCGGTTCATGCGCCATTCAAAGATGTGGTGATGTTTGCAGCTGAGGAGAGCGTGCTGGAAGCATCTCGGGTGGCGATAAGCCACAGCATTGAGGCGGCGGGGTATCTGGGCGCCAGCGTGGTTACAACGCACATCAAGCCGGTGCTTACGCCAGAGCGAATGGAATACCGCAGCACTATCACGGAGTTTTACAGAGCGCTCGGAGATATGGCGGAGGAGCGCGGCGTGATGATTGGCATTGAGACAGGCTCGCCAGCGGATGGCGAGGCTTTGGCGGAGCTTGTGGGCGAGATCGGGCATGCGGCAGTGGGCGTGACTGTGGATGTGGGCTGGTGCGAGCGTCCGGAGATGACGGGCGATCGGGCGGAAGAAATCGCGGCGTATAACGATGTTGTCGAAGCGACAATCCGCGCGTGCGGAGACCGCATCTGCCATTTTCATATGCATGACATAGTGCTTGAGCCGGCGGCATCGCATATCCCATGTGGCGAAGGCGTGATTGACTTTCTGCGGATTTTCCAGACAGCATATGAGATTGGCTATGGGGGGCAGTTCATCCTCGAAGTGTTCGGCAAAGAGGAAGTAGTCGGTGCGCGCGAGGGCCGCCACCATCTGGTGAACGCGATTCAGACCTTGACACTGGAATTGAGCTGCGCCGAGGCCCTTCTCAAAGGGTGAACGCGGGGGAGTTGCAATTGGAATCGGATGGCACGCCGACTGCAGATGTGATGCGTGAGCGGTGAAGATTGCGGTGGATGGTGGGGGTGGGGAGTTCTGCATTCAGGGTGGATTCGGTGTATAATAGGCTCGAATGAGTGCGCACGCCAGGGTCTGCGAAGGCCCTGGCATGTAGCGCGTCGGCGGCAATGCAGTCGTGGCATAGAGGATTGCGCGGCCGGTCGGGCAACGAATGAATAAATGTGAGGCAAAAGCAAATGAGAGCACTGGTAACTGGTGGAGCAGGTTTCATTGCGGCACACATAGCACAGGCGCTGCTGGACCGCGGGGACGAAGTTCTGGTCGTTGACAACCTTGTGACCGGCCGTCGGGACAGAGTGCCCGCTGGGGCTGATTTCGCAGAGGTTGATGTTACGGATCAGGCGGCCATGCGCAAAGTGTGGCAGGATTTCAAGCCGGAAGTTGTCGATCATCATGCAGCGCAGATCGATGTACGAAAATCCGTGGAGAATCCGGCATATGACGCAGAAGTGAACGTGCTTGGCAGTCTGAATGTGATCAAGAATTCAGTGGATGCAGGAACGCGAAAAATAGTCTTCGCTTCGACCGGCGGGGCAATGTATGGTGAAGGTGTGCCGTTGCCCGCTGCGGAGACCCTGACGCCGCGGCCGATTTCGCTGTACGGTACGGCGAAATATTGCGTAGAGCAGTATCTGGGGACCTACGGGCGGCTGGAGGATTTTGATTACACCGTGTTGCGCTACAGCAATGTATATGGGCCGGGTCAGCGGACTGATGGCGAAGCGGGCGTTGTGGCGATTTTTGCCGGGCTGATGCTGCAGGGTAAACAGCCGGTAATCTTCGGGCAAGGCGATAAGACGCGGGACTATGTGTACGTAGGCGACGTGGTGCGGGCGAACCTGCTGGCCATTGATGCGACTGGTAAAAACGGGCCATATAACATCGGCACCGGCGTGCAGACCACTGATCAGGAAGTGTTGGATACAATGGCAAGCCGAATTACCTCGATGAGCGGAAAGGTGAAATCCGGCACGTTGCGCTGGACGCATCGCTGGCTCATGAGGTGCTTGGCTGGGACGCGCAGATGCCATTTGCGGAAGGCATCGCGGCGACAGTTGATTTTGTACGGGAGATCGGCGCAGACAAGGTATAGGCACCGGAGGCACATATGAGCAGCGCAGAGACGGCACTTGCAATGGTATGTGAGGAGTTCGGGAAGCCGCTTGTTCCCCGGGAATATGCGATTCCGACGCCTGAAGAAGGCGCGGTCATCGCGCAGGTCACGGCCGCCGGGATCTGCGGATCGGATCTGGACATCACGGGCGGTCTGGACCCGCGGATTACGCTGCCACTGATACCCGGGCATGAAGGCGTCGGGCGCGTGCTCAGTACCGGTGGGGAAAAGCGCGACATGTTCGGGCGAATCGTGGAGCCGGGCGATAAGATCGTGTGGCATCGCGGCGTGACATGCGGGCGCTGCTACTATTGCGCGGTGAAGCGGCAACCGTCACTGTGCCTGCACCGGAATGTGTATGGGATTTCGCTTTCGTGCGGGGAGCCGCCACATTTTAATGGTTGCTATGCGGAAGTTCTTTATGTGCGGCCGGAGAGCGAGATAATCAAGCTGCCCGAAGAGGTCGATGAGGCGACGCTGGTTTCGGCGACCTGTTCCGGAGCCACCGCGGCGCATGCGATCGAGATGGCGGATATTGAGATCGGGGACAGTGTGCTTGTCATCGGTCCCGGCCCTCTGGGGATATATTCGGCGGCCTTTGCGATGGAACGCGGGGCGCGGCAGGTGATTATGTTCGGGACGCGGCGCGGTCTTGAGCGGATGAAACTTGCGGAGAGTTTCGGCGTCAAAACAGTGAACGTGCATGAAGTCAGCGCCGAAGATCGCAAGGCAATGGTGCTGGAGATGACCGATGGCATCGGGCCAGATGTCGTCATCGATGCGGCGGGGAACAGATCGACGGTCCCGGAAGCGATTGATATTGCGGGGCGCAACGCGACAGTTTCGGTCGTGGGAGTAGCAGTTCCGCAAGAGCCGACGCCAGTGCGATTTTATGAAGATGTGGCGCTTAAGAATTTGACACTTCAGGGCGTGTGGGTGTCGGATGCGAAGCACATGTATCAGGCGATTCAGCTTGCTCTGAGCGATAAATATCCATTTGAGCAACTCGTGACCCACCGATTTCCGCTGCGTGAAGCGAATGAGGCACTTGCAGCGGCGGAAGCCCGAGTGGGTACAAAACTGATTCTGGAGCCATAAACGCAGAGGTGGGAGACCGTGGCGAAATCTGTTGATATAATCGTTGTAGGAGGCGGCCCGGGTGGTTACGTTGCAGCCATCCGTGCAGCGCAACTCGGGGCGAAAGTGGCCCTGGTGCATAATGATGATCTTGGCGGGACCTGTCTGAATCGTGGCTGCATCCCGTCGAAAGCCCTGATTCATTGCGCGGCGACTTTGCAGAACGCGAAAGCAGGTAAAGCTCTGGGGATAACCTTCGGGGACCCGCAGGTCGATTTTGATAAGGTTCGTGCGCACAAGGATCGCACCGTTAAGGGGCTTGTGAGCGGTGTGAAAGCGCTGATAAAGAGTAATGGCATCGCCTCGGCGGGTGGAAAAGGGATTCTCACGGGGCCGAATGAGGTTACGGTTGAGGCCGGCGGGGAAGTGAAAGGCGTCCTGAGCGCTCCGCGGATTATCTGGGCGACCGGTTCGCTGCCGTCGGTGCCGCCAATTCCCGGCGCAGATGGCGAAGGCGTAATAACGAGCGACAATGGTGTGGACCTGCCCGGCCCGCCAGCGGAAGTCGCCATTATCGGCGGCGGCGCAGTGGGGTCTGAGTTTGCGTATATATATTCGCAATTCGGGACGAAAGTCCACCTGATCGAAATGATGGAGACGATTGTTCCGGCTGAGGAGCCGGAAGTCGGGAAGCTGCTGGCCGGCGAGCTGAAGAAGAGCGGATGCCAGATTTATACAGGCGCACGCTGCAATGAAATCAGCGATGTGAACGGTCGGAAGCGCGTGGAATATGAGATGGGCGGAGAAGTCGGCGCCATTGAAGTGGACCTGGTAATGATGGCTGCCGGACGCCGCGCGAATACGGCCGGAATGGGCCTCGATGAGGTTGGAGTGGAGATGGATCGCGGCCGGGTGCAGGTGAACAGTGACCTGCAGACAAGCATCGAGGGGCTCTATGCAATTGGTGACTGCGTGCGCGGCATCGGGCTTGCGCATCAGGCATCGCACGAGGGTATGGCGGCGGTTGAAGTGGCACTCGGCGAAGCTGAGCATGTGCATGATTTTGTGGTGCCGGCAGTGACCTATACACACCCGGAACTGGCATCAGTGGGGCTGCGAGAAGCGGCGGCAATTGAAGCTGGTTATGAAGTGAAAGTGGGCAAATTCCCGTTCCAGGCACTTGGGAAATCGGCAGCAATCCGGGAACGGCTGGGATTTGTGAAGCTGATCGGAGATGCGAAGACCGATACGCTGCTTGGTGCAAGCATCGTTGGGACGGAGGCGTCGGATCTGATCGCCGAGCTGACGCTGGGCATTCAGGCGGGCGTGACGATGAGCGATGTGGCGGGAACGTGCCATGCGCACCCGTCACTGGCAGAAGCGGTCGGCGAAGCTGCGCTGGATGCGCTCGGACGGAGCGTACACCTGCCGCCGCAGGATTAGCTGACTTCTGAATCGAGCAGGGAAATGTGCGAGGCGGAGCAATATTGCTCCGCCTCGTTTTTGTTGTCTGATAGATTGGTCAGTGTTATGCGCCGGCGTCGTCGAGCGCCTGGAAGACGTACTGCATGTGAGTATATGCAGGGCCACCTCCCATGACGACTCCAACCTGAGCAGCATCGAGGATTTCC
>CAYSRY010000286.1:0-4657 GCA_964433395.1 uncultured Armatimonadia bacterium
CGACCTGATCGCACCGATAATCATGTAAAAAGATGTGGTTTTGCCAGCTCCGTTGGGGCCAAGCAGCCCGACAGTTTCGCCTCTTTCAACGCGGATGCTTACCCCGTTGACAACGCGCTTACCGCCATAGGTCTTTACCAGATTTTCCGCAATCAGTGGCATATGGGCCCTCGCATTACCCGCTTTTGGGCCAGTGCAATCAGTTCTTCACGGGTGTCTTTACCATCAGGTTGGCGTCGTCGACGGAGAGTTTGCTTGTCTTCAGGTTTGCAGTAATGGTTTGCCCAGTAAAATGGGCGGTAGCACCGGAAATCCCGAGCGTGCTCATGTCAGCCTGGGCTCCTCCAGAGAGCGCGACTACTTGGGTGGCCTCGCTGTAGGTTGCCTGGCTTTGTGCAGAAGCGACGATTTTCCGTCTGAGGCCCTGGCTATTTGGCTCGGTGATGACATTGAAATTCACGGGGCCATATGCGATGAGACTGTCAATCCTGTTGGCCTGATCATTGAGCTGTACGACCATTTTGGTTGCGGTCATTTCAGCCTGATGACCGGCATTGATAATTACCTTGCAATGGCCGGAGAACTCCAAACGGCCGCTGTCCCAGTCGACGACCAGATTGTCGGCGCTTACCTCGGCGGTGTTAGTCTTAGTCACCTGCTGGGCAAAAACGGCGCATGTTCCGGTGATGCACAACGCGATGGTGATTGCAGTCACGCAGAAAACACGAGCGTTTGGGAATCCCATCATGTGAGCACACATAGCTTGGTGCACAATTACCGCCTCCTGGACAGTTTTACATTTCCGTGCAGGCGTGTCTGCCGGTTGGTTAGATCGAATACTATTGTATCTGCACTGGCGGTGTAGAGGCCTTTGCGAAATTTTGCTTCGCCTGTGCCGGTGAGTTTCTTGATATTGGTCTGATATTCCAGCCTCTGTACCGAGAACTCTCCCGATTTGTCGGCCATGCTTCCCGCGACGCCTTTGGTGAAAATAATGCGTCCTGTATGATAGTCGGCAGAGAACTCTGGCGCCTCAATATTCATTGCAGATTGACCCTGTAGATTGACAACAAATGCGACGTCCTTGCCACGCAGGAGCTCGTTCGTCTCATCGTAGGTGATCTCGCCGTCGGCGCGAACACTCCAGAGGACTACGCCGTGCTCGTCTTTCTCTGTAACTTCTCCACCTTCGATACGAACGCCTTTGCCGGATAAAGTGTCTTCGGGCTTAGCCGGTTCTTCCGGCGGGATGATATCTTCAATTGGAGGTGCAAACCGGTGGCTGCCGTAGTAGATGCCCATGCTTATGAGCACTACAGCTGCAAGCACTAATGCCACTGCAAACCATGCCCTGTTGCCACCGTTTGTCATTCAGGCGATGCTCCGAGATCGAGATCTGTGCCAGGATCACTCAGCGGTTCTGCAAAACGACACCACCACAGTGTGCGCAGCGCGTGAACGCCGTCTTGCCATTTGATTTTTTTCCCCTGTTCCACACTCCGAGGAAAATAATCCACCGGCACTTCGGCAACGCGCATCTTCATGCGACGGGCCAGCACGCTGAATTTGGCCGAGAGTTCAAAATCCAGATCGAAGCTATTGCATCTTAAATCCAAGCTTTTGTAGACTATCGCAGGTGCCATTTTATAGCACGTCGATGTGTCGGTGAGGCTGCTCTGGTACAGGATTCTGAAAAACGCATCAATGCAAGACCGGCCAATTGAGAAGGATGTCGTAGCTATTTTTCCACCTTTGGCTCTTGCACCGAGAATTCGAGAGCCGAGAACTGCCAGTACATCTGATTGCTCGCATACCTGCAACATGGGTATGAAGTCCTGCGGATTATACTCGAGATCCCCATCCTGAATGACGACATACTCACCGCGTGCCGCGGCGATTCCGCGGCGGACTGAGTTACCTTTCATCATATTACGTTCCTGTAATATGATGCGGATATTTTCCGACTCCGAGGCCAATTCTTGGACTACTTGACGGGTGCCGTCGGTCGACACGTTGTCGACGATGATGAGTTCTTTGTCCACGTCGACAGCAAGTACGAGCTTGATAAGTTCTTCGATTGTCTCTATCTCATTGTAGACCGGGATGACTACAGAAAGTTTCATAGTCATTACCGAGAGACCCCCGCCTTTGACTGGTTGGCCAAGTAGTCTCTGTACCATACGAATGTCTCTTCGAGCGCATCCTCGACCGTGCGTTTGGGGGTCCACCCAAGTTCTTGATTGGCTCGCGCGCTGTCAAGGTATTGGTGGCTGATTTCGCCCCATGAGGTACCCTGAACGTCGGCTTTCAAATCGACGCGTCCCGAGGCAGCGATCATTTTCTCTACCAGCTCGAGCACCGACAGCGGACGTCCTGTACCAATGTTATAGGCTTGTCCTCTGGCAATCCCTTCTGCAGTCGCCTGAGCGATCACCATGTAGGCTTCGGCAGCATCTTTTACATAGATGTAGTCACGCATGGGTTTGCCGTCTGAACGTATGACCGGGTTGTGCCCTTGCACGATGGCACGGAATGTGTCAGGGACTATGCGTGACATATTCATATCGCCGGGGCCATAGAGGTTGCCACAGCGGGTAACCGCGGTAGGAAGTTTGTAGGTATTGCAGTACATACGCGTCAGCAAATCGGCACACGATTTTGACGCATCGTATGGATGCATGCCGAGCAGGGGCGCTGATTCTTTGTAGGGTAGCTCAGGTTGATCGCCGTATGCTTTGTCGCTGCTTGCAACGACGACGGCTTCGATGAGCTCCGTTCGGTCGCTGGAATTGAGTTGCCTGCAGGCTTCGAGCACGTTGCAGGTGCCCATTATGTTCGTCTGGAGCGTACCGAGCGGAGAGCGGTTGGCTGCGCCGACGATGGCTTGTGCAGCCAAATGAAAGACCACGGAGCAGTCATGTTCGTTGACGACGCGTTCACAGTCGGCCGACTGGTTAATGTTTCCGGGCGTCAGTGTCACACGGTCGTTCAAGCCCTGCATCTGCAGATAGGATGAAGCAGGGCAATCACGGTACATGGCTATGACTTCGGCACCGATATTCACTAGTGCCTCAATAAGGTGCCCAGCCAGAAATCCAAAGGCCCCGGTTACAAGGACGCGTCTGGAACGCCAGAATTCAGCATTGACAATTGCTCGCTCCATCGAGCTACCACTTCCTCCATGGTGCCTCGCCACTGTTCCACATGTCGTCGAGGCGAAGAGTGTCTTTGTACGTATCCATGCATGCCCAGAAGCCATCGTGGCGATATGCCATGAGTTCGCCTGCCGCTGCGAGGCGGCGGATGGCACCTGCTTCCAAAGGATCATTGGGTTCGAGCCAGTCAAAGATGCGCCGCGAGAAGACCATGAAGCCACCGTTGATCCATTTCGGCAACAAAGGGTTCTCTATCATTTCCGTGATTTTGCCGTTGGTGTCGAAGTCAACATGCCCGAACTGTGACCGCGCCTGGACGGCAGTCAACGTTGCGACCTTACCGTGGGCCTTATGGAAGGCGACCAGAGCTTGGAGGTCAATGTCAGAGACCCCATCGCCATAGGTAACCATAAAATGTTCATCGTCTTCGACATAGGGGCGTATTTTGCGCAGTCGTTCGCCTTTTTCGGTGTCTAATCCAGTGTGGCACATTGTCACGTTCCAGCGCTGATCATCAGGAATTCCATTGATGATCTGAGGGCGGGTTGAGGCGGGGATCTGAAGTCGTATATCCCGATCCTCGTAGGGAGCTCGGTTTGCCATATAGTCAACAATTTGATCTGCACGGTATCCCAGCAGCAGGAGGAAGTCGCGGAATCCCTGGTGTGAGTACAGCTTCATGATATGCCACAATATCGGGCGATTCCCGATTTCGTAGAGAGCTTTGGGTACAGCGGTTTGTGCGCTGAAAATGCGTGTTCCCTTGCCGCCGACAAGTATAGCCGTCTTCACGAGCCAATCTCCTACACTGATGGGGATCTGTGGCCTTTGTTCTCCAATTGCCGCGTCCGAAAATGCTTGTGAGTGGAAACTAATACAGTATACCCGAACTTTGTGCTCTGCTCAACCTTCAGCATCCGCAGGAATAGCTGATTCCGGCGGTTCGACTCGTAGGAGTATGTACTGATCGTGGCGGCAGAAAGTCCGGACAAGCTGGAGTGAGCCGTTGTCGATTGCGAGTTGCACAAGCCTGAGTGGGCCTTCTGTGGCGGTTGCTGGGTCAGCTCCGTAGGCGCGATTCAGGAGCACGTGTGTGATGCCAAGCTCGCGGTATCTGGCAATCAGTTCAGCAGGCGTGGTGATTTTGTCATAGCGGATGAGCTGACTGTGTCCTGCGTCGGCCCATATGGTCGGCTTTTCGAAGTAGTAGGAACGCGGTTCGCCATATGTTGCAATGATGGCGTCGTCGGGAAGGTTTTCGGCAATGTAGCGGCTGGGCGCGTAGACGTCCAGACTAGCCGTGAGATAGTCATCCCATGAAGCAGCACCAGTCAGCGCAGGTGAGGCCATATAGAGCGTCAATGTGAGTGGCACGAGCGTCCAGAGTGCCCAGACCGCAGTGAGTGTGCTGCCTGTGGCCCGAACGATGCCGTGGCGCGAAATAACGCGGTGGAGCGAATATCCCGCGACTGGCACGAGCATGACCAGTGAGGGGACCAGAT
>CAYSRY010000287.1:0-4651 GCA_964433395.1 uncultured Armatimonadia bacterium
TGTCAGAATCAGATGCCTCACGTCAAAAGCGCCCACGCCCATTTCCCGTCGCTCGCCGCACAACATACCAACAGCACAATGACCCCATAGCTTGCCTTCATGCCCCTCACATCCTCTAGGATTTGTCTCAGAAAATGCTTAAAGAAGTCGCCAGACGCCACATTGTTGGCCCATCTTTCCCAGCGTTGCGACCATCGCTATGGCTTCCCCTGACATATGCGAATTATCCCCAATGTTGCGCCCTCGGCTCTGCTGCTCGTGCTTTTTTTCAGCGCACTGTTTTGCGCTCTCGACAGTACAGCCAACGTAGCAGGCCGACAAACCAATCGAGGCGCACATAGGAACGCGGCGCTGTGGTGGGCGGAATGATGCCGGCAGCGTAAGCCGCATCTATTCCCAACGATACATTCAGCTTTGGCCAGCCATAGTCGCTGGCCAGTCTGTGGCTCAGATTGCGCACATCTCCGCCGATTTCCAGTGCGTCTTTGGGGGCAATCGGGAGCAAGTCCTGTGGCCGAAGCAAGCCATGAGGGATTCTGCTCCAGTCCTCGATGACGGCGAGGATTTCCGAATTGCCAGCTCTGGCATCCAGGCTGGTCTCCTCACCGCACAATGCGAGGTCTCTGCGTTGTGCCAGTGTCAGCAGGTCTTCCGCTGACAGATGAATTGTCCGGTCCTGTAATAAAACGCTTCTGTCGGTTGCCTCACTGTCTGCCGAACGTCCCGCGAGCAGTGAGGCGACATCAGCTATGGTGAGAGTAGACCAATGGCCACGACCTCCGTAGTCGCGCACCAGTGTGTGGAGCAATTTGGCCACCCCAAGTGGTCTGGATGCGAAGAACGGGTGAAGGCGCCCGAGACGTTTTACGTCATCGGGGAGCAGGTTGCCGATAGGGGAGTCCAGTCGAATTTCTTCTATGCAAGTTTCGCAGCCAATGACTACCAATTTGAGCGCAGCCGAGGCACTGGCGAAATCGCAAGGTGTTCCTTCAAAGAGTTGGCTGGTCCAACGCTCCCAGGTGTCTTCCATTGCTCACCTCCAACAATCAGTGAAAGGGCCAATGTACCATTTGCGCAACGTCTTGGCCAATTTTCACTGAGCCTTCTCATTATCGCTATAGCTTTCCCCTGAGATACGCAATACCATCCCCAATGCCAGGACTTTGGTCTTCACCCGCCCCCCCGGCGTGTACTCGTAATACGTCACCTCACCGAAGGGCTTCTTCACCGAAATGATCCGGTCCAGCAGGTCGTATTCATAGTATGTCAGCCCGTCATCCGGGGCGAGGACGCACGTCTACTTCCTGCTCCTGCGTCACACGTGAAGCAATTATCTTTGTAGCTATGGGGAAGTCCGCTTTCTGTCGTCATCACAGGAGCACTAGGGCGACTATCGCTCCCCCCACCAGCGCGGCGAGTGCCAAAATGACAAGTATCCGAACGAGGATGCGCGTTAGATTTTTCACCATAGCGCCACACTCCTACGGGCAACTTCTGCTCCCGTATGCACGCTCAGTCCGCAGTATCTGCTTGCACTGAGCTTGCATTCTACATTACGGGTTGATGCAGCCTATTCAGTTCTGGCCACACAAAAAAGACTAATATCCATACTGACCAGGCAAACAGACCTAGCAGCCCCAGCAGTGCGGCAACTGTGATAGACGCCCATCGCCGTGTTTCTATTGTCGCTGGTAGCTTGCCGCGCCAAATCAATAAAAATCCACTCGCAAACCAAACAAGCTGTGTTGATACAAGGCTGACCGCATGGCTGCAGACTACAGCAGCAGGCTCATAGTAGTTCAGCACCAATAGTGGGATACCTGTTGCAACCGCTGTGATCGCAATAGCGACTGCGGCGTGATCCTTCCTGCGCCAAAGCTGTGGCGCCAGTAATCCCAATGATAATGCAGCCAGTTGGGCTACTGCCTCAGCGATGGCAAACCCCACACTGGGGATATTGAATAACGTTGCCATGTAACCATAACTGACCCCACGCAACCTTGCTAGCCAATCATTCGTCAGCCACTCAATCTGCCCGAGCGTAAGCGTAATCAGGGTACCTACACCAAGTACGCGCGACAGAAATTGTCGCAGTTGACGCTCTTTTGAAATGGATGCCATAGGTTTTACCCTCTTATTCTCCATCACCATTACTGACGGATCGCCTAGCAGGCCGCAGCATCATCCCCAATGCCGCGCCCGCTATGCCTCCCGGAATTGCGAACCATGTTGAGATGCCTTGGAATGCCCAAATGCCTGCCGCCCACCTATCTGCAGATGCAAGTGTGTCAGAGCCATCATGCAATGTATCAATAAAAAGAGATGAAGCGGCCTCAGCCCCCATATGAAAGCACACCAGGCCTATCACAGGCACTAGCAGCCGCAGCAGCCCCAGCCGCCTGAAGGGCAGTGACGCCACCAAGCCTGCAATGATTGCAGCCGGATGAACTGCTGGAATGCATGCAAATGCCAGAGAGCTCAGCCCAATGTCTATGGGGACAGCTGGCCCAACGATCTGTTGCATCACGCCCTGCATACCAGCGCTTGTAATTTTTCCGATGGCCAGCATGGTAAACAAACAGATCACGCTGAATATGCACCAGCTCACCCAGAACAATACCAGCATAAGCAGCGCCTGACCTGCGCCTCTGAGGGCTCGCTTCGCCAAAGATGGTGCCGCTGTTTCTCGGGAGTCGGTTGCATGACATGTTTCGTCTTCCATGGTGTGCCTCCAATAATATTTTCAGCTGCTCGTGACATTGCTCAGCACATGATTTTCCGCTCTCGACAGTACAGCCAACGTAGCAGGCCGACAAACCAATCGAGGCGCACATAGGAACGCGGCGCTGTGGTGGGCGGAATGATGCCGGCAGCGTAAGCCGCATCTATTCCCAACGATACATTCAGCTTTGGCCAGCCATAGTCGCTGGCCAGTCCTGCGGCCGAAGCAAACCGCAAGGAAGCCTGAGCCAGCCTGTAGTAAAACGCTTCTGTCGGTTGCCTCACTGTCTGCCGAACCTCCCGCGAGCAATGTGCCCTTCATCTGCCTCTCTGGCAGGACAATGGCGAGATACCGTATTGTGCGTGCAGGATGCAGCAATGAGCGAACCGCCTGCAAAGGCGTACAGTTGCTGGTACCATACGACAGGCCACATATCGATTCCCAGCCAATGGCCAACAGACAGCCGGAAGACCAGATTAACGCCGCCGGTAAGAATGATAGGTACACTGACAAAAGCTATGGCCCATGATGCCCACCATGAGCTTCGCCGTGCCAACGTTCGTGTGAATAGAATAGAGAGTACCAGAGCAAGCCCTTCAGCGTACCAGGCGGGACTTAACGCATATTCCTTCCAGTAATCAGGAATGTACCAGTATATACACTTGACATTAAAGACGAAGTGGAATAGGCGATCCATTGGATCGGGGTAGCGCGCGTCGACAAAAGTTAACAGGTAGCTAAGGAAAATGCGGAGCAACAACAGAATTCCAACGATTTTTGCGAGAGAACGAGCAAATCGCAATGCCATTTGACGTCTCCTCCAACGCAGAGAGTGCTTCCCATACAGCCGAGTAGACTACGGCAAAGCGGCAACAGTCAGATACCCCGCTATCATTGTAACGACAGCAAGTGCTACCACCAGCAGTAGAATCCAGAAAAGTTGGCGCTCGCGGATGAATAGCATGATAAAAGTTGCCATGACGATACCAGCGCTCGCGATCGCTACCACCGGACATGAGAAGCTCGAGGCAATTGTGAATGACGTGCCCGAGAGATACCAATGTATGGTGTCGAGTAGCAATGCAAGGAGCACCAACGCGGCATAGGAGACACTTAAAAATCGCAGCCGCGTTGTCGTGAAATCTCGCTGCGATGTTAATGTATTCATAATATATTATGCACCACCTTCCCGAAGTTTATTCGCTTAGCGTCCGGACTATCCCGCCTTTGCTTGATATGGCACATATCGCTCTTTGTCGCGTTGGAAGATGATTTCATCGCGTGCGTCATTCCAGATGGCCTGCTCATCCTGGTGCGTCCCATCAGTCAGATAGCGCTTTTCCTCTCCATCCTGATTGCAGACAACCTGCCGTTACCATCACGATTTTGAGTAGACCGTTTCACGCGCATTTTCTCGCTGCGTTGACAGTCCTGCTGCGCGGACTATATCCATGACGAATGTGTCTTGTGAACGAATACCTTCAATAACATGCTTGCGGTTATTGTGAGACGATATAACAATCTCTGGGGGAAAGTGACATCGCCTAGGACGTACGCGCAATTCCTCGATCGTCTTCAGTGCCAATGAGTGATGACGCCCCCAGCGGTCACGAATGGCGAGCTCGTCACTATCGAGTGTGAGTATCGTATTTCTGACATCAAGGGCCCCCATGACAAAATGATAGAGCATCACCAGGGCCACCAATATGGAAGCAGCGACTGTGCCCCAAAGATTTCGGTACACGCGCGGTTCTATTGCCGTATATAGCTCAGGACCGCAGCTCGCATGGCATATGTGAATTATGATACCGGCCATCACTGCCTTTGCGGCAAAAAGAATTGCTATACTGCCGAACACTGCCCAATAGCTCCACGGGCGACTGAGCCTGAATGTTTGCCGGTCTTGCTGCTCCATTTCAACATGCTCCA
>CAYSRY010000288.1:0-4645 GCA_964433395.1 uncultured Armatimonadia bacterium
ACTGCATTCGGTAGCATCAACGCAGAGATGATTCGGCGGCATGTGGCAGACTTCATGGACACGTGCATTGAGCACGGTCTTGACGAAGCCAAAGTGGTGGAAAAATCCGCTCGCGGGCTGGATATAATGCGACTGCTCGCGCCATGGTGGGAGGCTGAGCTGAATGCACTGGCTGAGGCCGCCGATATTCGCCCAGACGTGTACAAGGCTTTCTCGATAGGAAAATACCGAAGCCTGTTTTTTGGTGCACCAGAATGCACATCATATGCGGCGACCGGTGCCTCGATACCGTTTGCAGGAACGACATTCCATAAGAGTCGTGACAATGTGAGCCGCCTGCAATGTGCGTTTGTGAGAGGTGTCAAGACGGAGAGTGACAATCCATACAGGTGGGTCGGAACGTCAGACACATCTGATGCGACGACGATGATGTTCGTGAATGAACATGGTCTGGCTGGCTCGGCAGATACGGGCGGGCAGGCGCCAACATTCTATGGCAATGGACTGATGAACACATTTTGTCTGCGGTATTTCGCCGAGACATGCATGACATGCCAGGACGTCGCGAAAGCATTGGTCGAATGGTGTGAAAAGCGATACTATGCAGGTGGACGCATCATCACGAACTGGATGTTTGCGGATGCGACAGGGACAATTCTGCGCGCCGTGCAGAACAATGATGAGGTAGAGCTGCAGTTCACGCAAGATGGTGTCGTGATAAACTGCTATCGTGAGAAACTGGAGAGCGACCTGAAGCGACAGACAGGATATCTGGATGCGTGGGCATTGACAGAGGCCTCAAGGCTCAACTCTGTTTCGATGCCGTCAACCATTTCGTCGCTGTCGGTGGATTGCAAAATCGAGAATCCTGAACATCTCACGTGTGCATGGATGTCGCTAGGGCAACCGAAGCGCGCACCATACGTGCCAATTTTTGTTGCATCGCGAACGACGCCACGTGCACTGGTGGACGGCCGACTGTACCAACGTTCGATGCCGAGCCGCACCCGCCTCAAGGAACTCCGGAAAATGGAAAAAGGCTTCCGCGAGAAGGCGGAGGATTGCATAGCCAGAGCGAAGAGAATGGTAGCGAGAGGCGAGACGAATGGCATTGCGAGGATGACCGAACAAGTTACTGCAGAGTGTGTACGGGAAGTTTTCGACACAATGACCGGCGATGCCTGATTTCAAATGATTGAATAGTGAGGTACAGCAATGGATCTGCGCAAACTTGCACGATACAGCAATCGCATAGACAGCATCATGCACGGCAAGCTGGATTGGGAGATGAATCAAGGGCTTGAAGCCCTTGAGGAGAATGAGGATTGGGAACTCATGAGCGTGTTGATGCTCACGGCCAGCGAACTTCCCGCCCGCCGAATGGCCGAACGAATGGTAGAGCATGGAAGATACTTTGATCTGGTTTTGCCTGCATGCTTCCGGCGTCAAATCAAGAAGGCAGAAATAATCGACCAAGGGCGGCTTACCCGCAGTATTTTCCGCGATATTGACGCTCTCGACAGCAACGAGCAGGGCGGGATCCCTGATCACATCCGTGAAATGGGCGACGAGATTTCGGAAGGGGCGAGTCGGCTTCGTTTTGGGGCGCTGTCCCGAGGTCTTGCTGAGGACAACGATGCAATTCGGGATTTTATCGTTGAAAACCTCGGCGAATCCGTGCTGAAATCTGCAGATTGCGTGAATGCACTTGTACTCGTCGCCTGCTGCGCCATGTTCGAAGACACCCGCCGTCTGGCTGCCCTGAAGATTGCCAATAGCGAGCCAACAGTGCGTAAACTTGCTGCTGCGGGGCGCGCTGGAGAACTCGTACAGATCAGCATGGCCAGTGAAATGGAATCGGTAGCTACTAATATCGCTCGCGCTCTCACCGACCTGATGCCACAGCTTATTGAGAAGGGCAATCGACGTGTACTTCGCTTCATGGCGGAGAATCACCCGGACGAAGAGATACGTACGCAGGCATATAACGAACTTCCACCGCAATAGAGGCAATTTTGCCAAGGGATGTAGGGCGGTTATTGTTGACTACCCCCATTACTTTCTGATAAGGGACCCGCAATTGATGATTAGCAGAGCGCAGCTGGCGAATGCGGCATCCCTGGTGACATTCCCAGAAGTTTCATGCGAGGTGACCTCATGGGCAAGTATACTCCGAAGACCGTAACCCGCAGTGGCCCGCCAGTGTTGTTCTGGGTGCTGGCAGGGGTCGCACTGCTGATCATCGGTGCTGGTATGGGGTATTTGATTATCAAGAGCATGGCGGGTCCTCAGGAAGCGTTGCCTGCAGCTGCCAATAACCTGCCAACCCTTCCAGCACCAGATCTGCCTGACGCGCATGCCCTCCCGAAAGCGGTGGAGGCACCCCCATTGCCAGATATGCACAGTCTTCCAGAAGGTGATGAGCGACAAGCAGAACTGCCGGAAACCCAAGCGCTGCCTGAGGCAAAACCGGCAGTGCAACCACAGGGGCCAACGGGAATTGTGTACTGGGCGGCGACAGTTCAGCCATTTCGTTCAAATATGCCGTTGGTCCAACCCAAAACGGGAATGCAGTTTGTGACATCACTTTTTCGCGTAGTGAATAAGAGCACCGCCGTAATAAGTGTGGACCACAATATCACAGCAATACAGTTCAACAATCAGGTATATTATCCGTACGTGTGGGCATCAGGTATGGATGCCATGGCCAATCGGCGCTTCCTGTCGCCAGTGGACCTGCAGCCAAATAGCATGACCGAAGGGTATGTGGCTTTTGAGATTCCTGCAGGAGCAAAGAACGTAGCGCCAGCTCTCTCGCCTCAAGGTCTGCCTGCAACTGTGCAAGTGCGACGTGTGGCCATGGATAAGCTACCGTCGCCTAATGGCCCCGCTCCAACACAGCAGATGCAATAGGCCAGTTCCACTCTAAAACATAAACAGGAGAAGAAGTATGTTTCATGAGCTAAGCGATGATTTTCGCACATACAGCCTGAGTGGCGCGCATGAGCCTGCATTGATGATAGAGCGTGGCGACACAGTGCGCCTCAAGACGCGGGATTGCTTTGACGGACAAGTTCAACTCTGTGACGACCCAGCAGCACTTTCTGCAAGAAACCGGGAGTGGGCAAACCCCGCGACTGGTCCTATATACGTGAATGGAGCTGAGCCTGGTTACACCCTTGTATGCAAGATTGATGAGCTGCAAATTGCTCCACAGGGGCTGATGTCCGGAGCGAAAAAAGATGGTGCAGACAGAATTCTCCGGGCAGTGGATGTCACCAGTGGAGTGGCACGCTTCGGGCAATTTGAACTGCCTCTCAATCCGATGATAGGAACCATTGGCGTTGCCCCTGCCGAGGGTGAAGTGAGTACTGTAATACCGGGGAAACACGGCGGGAACATGGATAATATCGAAGTGCGTCCCGGCGCTACTGTCTATTTCCCTGTCGCCCATGAGGGTGGCCTATTTGGCTGTGGTGATGTGCATGCCATACAGGGCGACGGAGAACTCTGCGGGATGGGCATCGAGGTTGCCTCTGAGGTCACAGCCACTTTTGAGGTCATCGAGCACGAAGTATGTCCATGGCCAGTTGTGGAAACTGATGGTATCTACAGCATCGTCACCGCAGGTGAGGATCTTGATCAGGCGGCAAAGTTGGCTGTGGCATCAGCTTGGGATTTTCTGATGAAGTATGGCGACGTGCCGGAATCCGAAGCCCCGTGCCTGCTGAGCATGGTCGGGAACATGACGGTCTGCCAGATCGTGAACCCGATGTTGGGAGTCCGTCTGAGCATTCCTAAGTATCTGGTAACACGGACACTGTAACGTGCTTCGTACTTCCCCACTCCGTTGCGTCTAGGCTATAATGCAGCTTCAATAGATCTGCGGGCAGCATCTGCTGGCCCGCTGGCGTGTCACCTGCGCGATATGGAGGCGTTCTGATGAAAGGCACACTGGTGGACAAAATACTTTCAGCCCATGTGGTGGAAGGCGAACTGCAGCCCGGCACCGAGGTTGGGCTCAGAATTGACCAGACGCTGACGCAAGATGCGACGGGAACAATGGCGTACCTGCAACTTGAGGCCATTGGGATTGATCGGGTGCAGACTGAGGTGTCAGTGTCATATGTCGACCACAACACACTGCAGTCAGGCTATCAGAATGCAGATGACCATCAATATCTTCAGTCAGTTGCCGCTAGGCATGGTGTGTATTTTTCGCGCCCAGGCAACGGGATCTGCCATCAAGTTCACCTGGAGCGGTTTGGCGTGCCGGGCAAAACGTTGGTGGGCTCCGACAGTCATACTCCTACCGGTGGAGGGATCGGTATGCTCGCCATAGGTGCAGGAGGCCTTGACGTCGCTGTTGCGATGGCCGGCGCACCATATTACATCCCCGTGCCAGAAGTCGTCGGCGTAAAACTGACAGGGCAACTCCAACCCTGGGTATCCGCAAAGGATGTTATTCTGACGCTGCTGCAGAACTTGTCTGTGAAAGGTGGCGTTGGGAAAATTATTGAGTACTTTGGTCCAGGTGTGGAATCCCTGACCGTTCCCGAACGTGCAACAATAACAAATATGGGCGCAGAGCTGGGCGCTACGACAAGCATTTTCCCCAGTGACGGACAAACCCGCCTTTTCCTCA
>CAYSRY010000289.1:0-4621 GCA_964433395.1 uncultured Armatimonadia bacterium
TTGAACAGGTTCTCGCAGACCAGATTGAGCGAGACGCCAGAGACAGCTCCCGTGAGGTCGCGCCACTGACAAAAGCAGCGGACGCCATAGAGATAGTGTCCGATGGTATGACACAGCGGCAAGTTGTGGAGCGCATTGTCGAACTCGCAACTGCGAAGGAAGCTGAGTGCAATGCGTAGACAACCGGAACCCATCAGATCGTGGACCTGGCCCCACTACAAGCTGCTCATGTGGGTTATCCGTGGTCTTCTTCACTTGTCCGGCGGCTTCCGAATTACAGAATACGGCCATGTACCACTCAAGGGCGGTGCAATCATCGCGGCCAACCATCTTTCGTTCCTTGACCCGCCCGCCATTGGGGCTGCGCTTACACGCAGGAGCTACTTTTTTGCCAAACAGGAGCTCTTTGAAGTCCCAGTACTAGGTTGGTTCATAAGCAAGAGCTATGCATTTCCAGTCGACCGGGACACGGTTGACCGGACTGCCATACGAAATGCAATCAGCATTCTGCAAGCTGGAGAGTTGCTTACGATGTATCCTGAAGGCAGCCGAAGCCCGGACGGCACACTTCAGAACGCCAATACTGGGGCCGCATTCATTGCGCGGCAGGCCGGTGTCCCAATAATCCCATGCGCCATAAAGGGAACTAATAAGGTATTTCCTCGCGGGGCTTGGTGCCTACACCGCGGTCGAGTGGACGTCGAGTTTGGACAACCGATCTGCGTCGATGATTTCGTGGCACGAGACGGCGCAAAAGAGGGCCTGAAAACAGCGACTGAAGCTATGATGGATAGCATCGCCCAGATGAGAATAGGGCTCTATGAGCGCTATGGCGAGGAATGTCCTGATAGGCCAAGACACACCAGCAAGCCTGTCCAGCCGCTTGCATCAGACAGCGACTGATCACCATATAACCGAGGAGGCATATCATGAACAAGGCTATCGCAGAGCGATACAGTTGCAGGGCGTATAGTGACGAACCTGTCAGCAAAGCCGACATCGATGAAATAGTGAAGGCCGGAATGCGCGCACCTTCAGGCATGAATGCCCGCCCGTGGCACATAATTATCGTGCGCGATCAAGCATTGAGGTATAAACTTTCGCAGACTCATCAATACGCCAGCTTTTGCGCTCAATCGCCAGTTGTCTTCGTTGTCTGCGGCGACCCCGAAGCCTCTGATCACTGGTGGCAGGAAGACTGCGCCGCTGTGATAGAAAATATGTTGCTGCAAGCTGCCGATCTGGAGCTGGGAACGTGCTGGATCGGTATCCGTGGCAGTGAGAAACGCGGCTATGATCGTGAAGAGTACGTGAAACGCGTGATAAGCGCCCCAGACAACATTCGTGTATCAGGCATTATTGCGTGCGGACACGCCGCAAGTGCTCCGAATCCGAAGCCTGCGGGCCCAATGGAAAATATTCACCATGACCAGTGGTAGCCACAACCTGATCGATTGATGAGCCGGATACGTTATGCGCCAGACTGGCGCATAACACAAATACACCACCACGCTTGTTAAGCAGGTGATGCTTGATGTCGGAAAAGGGCCCTTATCTGATCGGCATAGACTGCGGCACGCAGAGCCTCAGGGCAGTGGTTGTCGACGTGAGGGGTAAGCTCATCGCATCCGCAAGCCGCGCCTGTCCGGTCAGTTACCCACAGGTAGCATGGGCCGAACAGAATGCCAATGACTGGTGGATGGCTGCACAGGCCGTCGTGCCTGAGGCTATGGCTCAAGCCGGCGTGAGTGCAGCGGAGATAGCCGGTATTTCGGTTGATGGCACATCATGTACGGTGGTTGTCACAACTCGCGACGGCAAGCCACTGTGTCCGGTCATTCTGTGGATGGACCAGAGGGCGCATTCAGAGGCCGAGCGGGTCACGGCGACGCGGCATCCGCGCCTGAAGTACGTGAGCGGGTCAGAATCTCCCGAGTGGATGATTCCAAAGGCAATGTGGTTGCGTGACCACAAACCTGCAATATTTGATCAGGCTGATCTCATCGTCGAGGGTACCGACTGGCTGATGTACCGCCTCACTGGCGAATGGGCGGCATCTTTGAACAATGTTACGGCTAAATGGAACTATGCCAGCGTAGACGGTGGCTGGCCGACAGATTTGTTGTCAGTATTGAATTTCCGTGAACTTGCTCAGAAATGGCCAGACACCGTCCTCCCGATGGGGGCACAAGCAGGTGAGTTAAGCTCCACAGCCGCCCAGCAGCTTGGGCTCTGCCCCGGTATTCCAGTAGCGCAGGGTGGTATTGACGCATATGCGGCGATGCTGGGATTGGGAGTTGTCCACCCCGGCAGACTTGCACTTGTGATGGGCACGTCGACATGTCCGCTGGCACTAATGCGCGAAGGCATTTTTGAATCAAATCTCTGGGGACCATACCCGGACGTCCTGATACCTGGGACATGGGTACTTGAGGGTGGGCAGACAACAACGGGCGCCATAGTGACGTGGTTAGCCGAGAATTTCGGTTTCAAGGAGCAGCAGCAGGCTCAGTCCGAAGGACGGCATCACTTTGAAATCCTGGATGAGAAAGCTGCAGCAGTGCCGCCCGGAGCAGAAGGTCTCGTGCTGCTTGACTATTGGCAAGGCAACCGCACCCCTTTGCGCGATCCACTTGCGCGCGGCGCGATCTGGGGCCTGAGCCTCAAGCATGGGCTCGGTCACATACTGAGAGCAGTCTATGAAGGCACCGCGATGGGCTGTCGCCACATTCTGGAAGACATGGCGAACGCAGGCTTTGAGACTGAGGAAATCTATGCCTGCGGCGGTGGAACACGAAGCAACCTCTGGCTGCAGATACATGCAGATGTATGCCAGAAGCCAATCATCCTTACCGAGGAACCGGAAGCAACAGCAATCGGCACGGCCGTGTGTGCAGCTGTTGGGGCAGGGTTGTACAAGGACATCGTGGAAGCATCAGAAGCCATGGTCAGAATCGCTCGCAGAATAGAGCCTGATCCTGTGAACAAATCATCATATGATCGAGTATTTGATTTCTATGTGCGGACGTATCCTGCATTAGCTGATATGATGCACGCAAATGCTCATGACTGATCGTGCTGGCACATCAGTCCATGCTATTTCCTGTGGTCTGCAGCGATCACAGACGGGGGTCCAGTGAGACAGACGAAGTTGCCGCGAGCTCAGAACCCAGATGAAGTCGTGGAGGCCATTCGTGCCGCCATAGCTTCTGGTGTGCCTGCTGTGCTGAACAGGCTTATCAGCGGCTACCATCCGATTGACATCGCGATCGCGATGAGAGAACTCAGCCGCGAACATCGAGAAGCTGTCTTCGATCTGCTTACCCCCGAGGACTCCGGTGTGGTCCTTGAAGAAGTTGACGATGACGTCGCAGTGGAATTAGCCGAAGCGACGGATGAAGAAGAGTTGGCCCAGATCATTGACGTTATGCCTCCAGACGTGGGTGCCGACGTTGTTAACTTGCTCGATGAAGCGCACGCACACCGGATCCTTGAGCGCATTCCAGATGTGGAGTCGGATGAGCTTGAGCTGCTGCGCCAATATGCGCCAGATACTGCTGGTGGTATTATGACCAGCGAAGTAATCTACGCGCCGTTGGACGTGACTGCGGGTCAGGTCATCGCACACATCAAAACGCAGCAAATTCCCCCAGAAGGTTTGCTGTACATCTACATAGTTGATGACGATCGGGTCCTGCGTGGCGTGATGGACATGGCAGAGATCGTGACGGCGCCGCCAGATCAGCCACTTTCAAAGGCTATGGTACGGGATGTCGTCAGCATCACGCCGGAAGCAGACCAGACCCAAGCAGTCCGTCTTGTGGACCAGTACGATCTCAGTGCACTGCCAGTCGTCAATGAAGCAGGGCAACTGCTCGGCCAGGTCACAGTCGACGACATCATTGATGCAATACAGCAAGAGCACACTGAAGATATCGCGCATTTTGCCGGTACGAGTCCAAGAGACATTGCAGCCGAATCCAGTCTCCAGATCGTGTGGCTCCGCATGCCATGGCTGGGCATCTGTTTTCTTGGAACGCTACTGGCTGCCGGGGTCATCAAGAGCTTTGGCAGCCTTCTTCAACAATACGTAGAACTTGCAGCATTCATCCCAGTCATCAACGCGACCAGCGGAAACGCAGGTCTTCAGTCGGCCACAATTTCGGTGCGCGCGCTGTCACTTGGATACCTGCAACCATCAAATGTCTGGCGCGTTGTGGCGCGGCAGTTGGGCACCGCTGCCGTAATGGCAGTGATAACAGGGATTGCTGCCGGGGTTGCCGGTGACCTGATAATGGGTAAGTGGCAGATGGGCGTTGTAGTCAGCATTGGTATGACTTGTTCTGTCGCCTGGGCGAGCACGGTGGGTGCGGTAATACCAATGCTGTTTGAACGCGTCGGCATTGACCCTGCAGTTGCATCGGGCCCGCTCGTCAGCACGTCGAATGACGTTGTGGCGGTTATAATATACCTTACGCTGGCATCGCACCTTCTCGCACCACTCGGTGCCTAGGCCAATACCATTGGACGCCTTGGCGGCCACACCGTTTCCACCTGAAGGTACTCGATGAGATAACTGCCGAAGTGCAGGTGCTCGCACTCTGGCTTGGAGGCGAATGGA
>CAYSRY010000290.1:0-4594 GCA_964433395.1 uncultured Armatimonadia bacterium
TGGTCGGGGTTGTTCTGCTTCAGGAATTTGCGCACTTGATCCGCCACTACCGGGTCATCAATATCACCCAATGCGCGCCCATACGATATTCCAACTTCATCCAGTGAACCGGCGGCACAGAAAAAAGCGACCCATCCCGGATACGCGGGATTTATGTTCCCGATCTGCAGGATCGGGCATCCGATGTCCTGCGCGCATTGAACCGAAAAGTCCGGATATGACCAGATGCAGTAATTGAAGACGACAATGTCACACTCCGTGTTCTCAAAAAGATCCGCGGCCTCACGGGCGCCGGCATAATTGTAAACTACCTTGTTGTACCGGATGACCTCGTGACGCTCCTTAGTGAACCAGTCAGCGATCTTCTTTTCAAATCCCATTGTGTCAGCGGCCAGGCTGTCCGCCACACGCTTCCGCCCGTCTCCAAATGACACGATACCGATCTTCATGTGAGATCCTCCTGCAAAAAATTGTCAGCCTCTGTCGTGCGCTGAATTCTCTAAGCGTCCTTCTATGCCGCCGGACGCACGGTGTCTTGCTCATAACTTCCACGCTGGCACGTTTTCTCCTGCGGCAATTGTTATTGAGCAATCATTCCCCGCACTGCAGGGGCCGACGGGAAACTTTGTGTCACCCGTACCGAAACTTTATTGCTCGATTCTGCTAAAGCGAGGGAAGATATGTGCCGATATGCGTTATGACCCGCAGAACACATGGTTACCAGTGGGGGCAGATGTAGCGGTGACCTCGGTGTGCGCGGTTCACTACGAATTACATGGGGGGCGACCGAAATGATCGAAACATACGAGGCTGTGCGAATACTGGTCGTTGATGACGAACCTGCAATGCTGGAGATTATCTGCGAAATACTCCGCCGAGGTAGCTACGACGTGACTGCGGCAAACTGTGCCGCGCTGGCGCGAAAGTTGCTGCAATCCTCAGAGTTCGATTTCATCTTACTGGATCGTAAGCTGCCTGATGGCGATGGCGTCGCCCTGCTTGGCGAGCTTCGAGCAGCCGGATGCATGACGCCGGCTCTCATAATCACTGGCTATCCGAGTGTCAAAACTGCCATTCAGGCTCTGGGGAATTGCGCGTGCGATTATATTCTCAAACCATTTGAGGCTGATGAGTTGCTCTCTAAAGTCGAACAAATCATTTCAAAATCCGCGGTTGTGTTGGACAACTACTATCTCTGGGACTCCCTCCGCACCCGCTTCGGCTTTGATAATGTATTGTCCAGAAACGAAGTGGTAGCTGGGTGCTATGTCGCTGCCGCAAAAGTTGCCCACAGTAATGCAAGTGTGCTTATACAGGGCGAAACCGGCACAGGCAAGGAATACCTCGCTCGAGCCATACATTACATGAGCGACCGCGCCGACAAACCATTCGTTCCGGTCAATTGCGGCGCGATCCCGGAGGCGCTTCTTGAAAGTGAGCTTTTCGGCCACGAAAAAGGCGCATTTACATCTGCTACAAGCCAGAAGCAGGGGTTATGCGAAATTGCCGATGGTGGCACGCTTTTCCTTGATGAGATTGCCGAGATGAGCATGGAGATGCAGGTCAAACTCCTCCGTTTCCTCCAGGAGCGCCGTTTCACACGTTTGGGGGGCGTCAAGCCCATCGAAGTCAATGTGCGCATCATTGCCGCCACCAATGCGCCGCTCTCTCAGATTATCGAAGCAGGAAAATTCCGCGAAGACCTGTATTATCGCCTCAACGTCGTCCCATTGTTCCTCCCAAAACTCGCTGAACGACCGGATGACGTCCTCATCTTTGCGCGCCACTTTATCGATCGCCATGCTGGCGAAGGCAGTGCGCGCAAATATACAATTTCACCCAACGCCGAAGCGATTCTCCAGAACTACGCTTGGCCGGGAAATCTCCGCGAACTGGAAAATGTCATGCGAAGAACGCTGCTGATTGCGGACAGTGGTCGAATCGAGCCGCACCATCTCATGCTTGGCGATCTATCCTCAGCCCCGAATTATCTGCGCGCACTCAGTCGCGGCAGCGACGAACAGGCCCAGCCAGCCACTGCACCCCGTCAGATTGACATTCAGCCGATAGCCGACAATCCGTTCCGCGACCTTGAATCTCTCGAACGCGAACATATCATTCACGTTTTGGATGCCGTTGACGGCAACAAAACAAAGGCCGCTGAAATTCTCGGAATTGCGCGCAAAACACTGCGCGCAAAACTCGACAAATACCAGATTGAAGACAAACCTGTCGCAGCATAGGCAAGTTCGTTGCACCATCCCCCATGACCCCGCCGTGCTCTCCTGCGGCGGGGCTGCCATTTTCATCTGCCCATGATTGACTTCATTATCGCTTGGTGCTAGGCTTTCCCAATATGAATCAGCATACCATCATAATTGGCGACTCTCGGCGAATGCCTGAACTCGACGACGCGAGTGTCCACCTTGCGGTTACGTCTCCCCCATATTGGTGCATAAAGGATTATGGGCCGAATGGACAGATTGGCTTCGACCAACCGTACAAAGACTACATTTGCGCATTGCGCCTGGTGTTCGCTGAAACATTCCGTGTGCTTTGCAACGGTTGCCGCTTTGCCGTCAACATTGGTGATCAGTATCTCCGCGCAAGCGAGCATGGCCGTTACCATGTCAAGCCGATCTCTGCAGACCTGACCACTGTCGGCTGCGATTGCGGCTTCGATTTCATGGGCAGCATCGTATGGCGAAAAATCTCCACCACTCACACATCTGGTGGCGGCGTGCTCATGGGTTCCATGTACTACCCACGAGATGGACACGTCACATATGAGCATGAGTACATTCTGCTCTTCCGAAAGCCAGGGCGATGGCCGCGACCAGATCCTGAAACCAAAGAGAAGAGCCGCCTCACGAAGGAGCAGCGGCTCACCTGGTTCCGGGGTATGTGGAATGACATACCGCCTGAGCGCCAGAATGGCCATGTCGCGATGTTCCCGATCGAACTCCCGCGCCGCCTCATCAAAATGTACAGCTTCTGGGGCGAAACCATCCTCGATCCGTTTATGGGCAGCGGAACAACTGCGCTTGCGGCCGAAATGGAGGGCCGCAGCAGTTTCGGCTACGAGCTTAATCCGAATTTCGAATCCCTCATACGCGAGAAAATCGCGCCAGCAGTCCCGAGCATCACCCCTCGCACTTCATAACCGCAAAGCAAAAGCCCCTTCGCCGATGCGGAGGAATCCGCTCATGCGAAGGGGCGCACGCCGTACCTTCTGCCAGCGACACGCACTTCAGCAGTGCTGTGCCACGAACTCCTGAATTTCCGCCCGCGTCTTGAAACCCGATTCGCGTGTTACTTCTTCGCCATTCTTGAAAACTATTAATGTCGGCACTCCACTGACGCCAAATTTACGGAATATCTCCACATAGTCCTGGGCGGCGACTTTCGCATATTTCACGTCATTCTCATCGGCCTCACTGGCTGCCTCAAATTCCGGGCTCAGTTTCTTGCAGTGCGGGCAGGTGTGCGAGTAGAAATCCACCACGACCGCGCAGGTCTTTTCATCAAGCACCTCTTTTTCGAAATTGGCGCTGCCCAGCTCGGTTAGCTTAGCCATGTGGTCTCTCCCATGTTTGAGTCTGTCTATAGTCCGTGAAAACGGCGTTGCCTTACATGACGCACCATCCTGAAATGTGGTTCATCCTCTCTTCACAATTTCGTGCCTGACCACATGCCATCCTTCCATCAGCAGCAAAATAGAGGAAGTAGACCAGCCTGTGTCAAATATAATATTTTGACGAATTCTCATTGGAGAGAGTGGAGGGATATATTGCCGGAACTGCGCAACCTTCGAAATCGGGAAAACGCCATAAAAGTCATCTCCGAAACGCTTAACGATTGCACTGTCCTGTCAGCTGGACTCCTCAAGGTCATCGATAGCATCAGGGATATCTCTGGCTGCGAGGCAATTGGTATTCGACTCTACGAAAATGGCGATTACCCATACTATGTCTACGATGGTTTCTCTGAAGAACACGTCCGTATAGAATCGTCACTTCGCCCATTAGATGGTGACGCCAATCTGAACGGGTCAGACCATCCTTTCGAATGTGTTTGTGGAAGCGTGATCGAAGGTCGCTGCACACCACCAGTATGCAATTATTGCACTATTGGTGGAAGTTTCTACACTAACGATACAAAGTGTTTCATTGAGGCATGTACTGAAGAACAGCGTACAGTGCTGGTACGAGGTCTCTGTATGGTCGATGGCTACCGCTCCATTGCACTGATACCGATTACCGTCGCTGGAGCGACGATTGGCCTTCTGCAACTCAATGACCATCGCACCGACATGTTCAGTGAGGATCTGATTGACTACCTCGCGATGATTGCTCGTCAGATTGAGTAGCCGCCGCCGCGCAGCACTTTGGCAAGCACATCGCGCAGCTCCGGCTCGAGGAAGCGTTGGCAAAACTGGCCAAATCGCATGGTCTCATCTCAATTTGCTCGCATTGCAACAGCATTCTCGACGATGACGGTACGTGGGTGGATATCGGACGTTTCATACGCCGCCACTCTAACGCGCTCATTTCGCACGGCTTGTGTCCGGCATGCCGCGAACACTACTACTCCG
>CAYSRY010000291.1:0-4572 GCA_964433395.1 uncultured Armatimonadia bacterium
TGCGCATGGATTCTATTGATGGCTCGGTGGAACGGGTGGTTCAATAGGCTTGAGTTCGACGGCTTCGGTGAGTTTTGCGACGGTTTCGCGTGATTCGAGTGCCGCACCGAACGTTGAGGTGACAGCAGCGCCGGCAGCTACAGCGAATCGCATTCGGTCTTGCATCGGCATGTGGTTTACGCTGGCATGTGCGAATCCAGCGACCATTGCATCGCCAGCGCCAACAGAGCTTATGAAGTCTATTTTTGGGGCGGTGGCCCACCATATTCCGTGGCGTGGGGTGATGTAGATTGCCCCTTGGTTGCCCAGTGAGACAGCGCATACGCGGATTCCTGAAGCTACCATTTTCTTTCCAGCTTTTACGATGCCTTCAGGTATGGAGAGTTGTTCTCCGACGATGCTTTCAAATTCCGCAATATTGGGCTTGATGACCTCAGGCGCTGCATTGAGCGCGTTCCGAAGCAGTTGGTCATGTGCATCAACGATGACCGGCACTTTGCGTTTGCGGGCTATCTGTACAAGTTCTTCGTAGAAGTGGAATGGGACGCCACGGGGGGCGCTTCCAGAGATAATCGCAAGCTTGACCTGTGTAATCTGCCGGGCCCAATTGCGCTTGAGACGAGCCACTTCCTCTGGTGTGACGAGGGGGCTCGTCTCATCAAGCTGCGTCTGGTTTTTTGCCAGAGGGTCGACAATATTGATGCAGAGGCGGGATTCTTCGCCGATGTGGACGAACTCGGTTATTATTCCCTGAGCACTCAGCTTTTCCGTCATGAGCTGTTCGGAAGCCCCTCCGGCGAAGCCAGTGAGGAGTACCTCATCACCAAGAACGTTCAGGCTGCGGGCGACATTCACGCCTTTGCCGCCCGCATCAGCCCGGAAACGCCTGGGGTTATGGTATTTGCCAGTCTGGAAATTTTCGACTTCGTATGTCCGGTCAATTCCAGCATTGGCACACATGACAAGAATCATGCCGCATCAACCCACCATGCATAGTTTTACAGTCGATACGTCAGTTGCTGGAGTCAGGTAAGAATGCGTGCGAATCGGTCGAGTGCCTTCTCTATGTTTTCCAGAGAATTTGCGTATGAGATGCGCAGATAGCCCTCGCCCTCAGAACCGAACGCTCGACCAGACAGCACCGCAACCCCAGCTTCATCCAATAACTTCGTGTATAATTCGCCGCTGGAATATCCTGTACCTGTAATATTGGGAAAAACATAGAATGCGCCATTTGGTTTGAGGCATGTGACACCCGGGAGCGCGTTGAGGCCGTCGACGATGAAATCACGTCGCTTCTGGAACGTTTCGACCATATGCCTGGTATCGTGCCGTGATCCCTGAAGAGCAGCAATGCCCGCGCGTTGAACGAAGCTGTTTGTACAGGAGTTTGCGTTGATGATAAGGCGTGTAAGAGCACCAGCAAGCTCTTTGCAGGACGCAGAGAATCCGAGGCGCCAGCCAGTCATCGCGAATGATTTGGAGAAACAGTCAGTGATAAGCGTACGCTCCTGCATGCCGTCGACTTGCGCGATGCTGTGCTGCTGGCAGTCATAGATGATGGATTCGTAGGTTTCATCGGAGAGCACCATGATGTTATTTCGAATGGCGACTTGTGCGATGGCCTCGTAGTCTTCCCATGTCAGTACGCTGCCCGTTGGATTATGGGGTGAGTTCAGGATTATGAGGCGCGTTTTGGGCGTTACGAGGCTGATGAGCTCTTCGGCATCGAGACGGAACTGGTTCTCTTCGCGCAAAGGGATGTGAACGGGCTTTGCGCCGCAATAGTTGACAACGGATTCGTAGATAGGATACCCGGGATTGGGGCAGATGACTTCATCGCCACAATCGACAAGTGCCAGGATGCCAAGAAATATGGAAGGCTTGCCGCCGGGGAAAATGACAACCTGTTCAGGCTCGTAGGCAAGCCCTCGAGTTGCCTTGAGGTGATCCGCAACCGCTGCTCGGAATTCCGGCATCCCCGCCGGGTCTTCGTAGTGTGTGTGGCCATCACGAATAGCTGCGCACGCTGCCTCGCAGATGTGAGATGGAGTATCGAAGTCTGGTTCACCAATGTGGAGATATATGATCTCCCTGCCCTGCGCTTCGAGTTGCTTAGCGCGCGCCAGCACCTCGAACGCACTTTCAGTGCCGAGTCTACTCATGCTTGAAGACAGTTGCAGATCCATTGTCATCCTCCTTTTTCATGTTGTAAATCCGCGCTGGTCGTGTTCTTTGAAGAATTGCGAGAAAAAACAGTAACCGGGCTGCAGAGACGCCTGCAGCCCGGTCAAGTGTCCGGACACAAAAAGGGTGCAACGCGACAAGCGTTGCACCCTTTCGGTTCTACGCATGGCGACTCGATACTACGCTACAGGTTTGACAGAGTGCTCGGTTCTAGCCGAGCATCGTAGCGATAGCGTCGAGAGCCTTCTGGATGTTTTCTTTTGAGTTTGCATATGAGAAGCGGAGGTGCCCTTTGCCATATTCGCCGAAGGCCGTTCCGGCGAGACATGCGACGCCAGCCTCTTCAAGGCACTTGGTTGCGAGTTCTTCGCAGGAGTAGCCGGTGCCCGTAATGTCAGGGAAGACATAGAACGCACCGTCTGGAAGCAGGCAGTCAAAGCCGGGTATCGCATTGAGGCCGTCGACGATGAGGTCGCGGCGCTCCTGGAAAGTGGCGACCATTTTGCGGGTTTCATCCATCGGGCCCTGAAGTGCCGCGATGCCCGCGCGCTGTACAAATGAGGTCGTGCAGGAGTTGCAGTTGGTCTCAAATCTCGCGATGGCGTCGACGAGATCTTCGTGGCAGACGCCGTAGCCGAGTCTCCAGCCGGTCATTGCGAATGATTTGGAGAAGCAGTCAAGAATGATGGTGCGGTCCTGCATGCCTGGGATCGCGGCGATGCTGTAGTGCTTGGCGTCGCCATAGATGATCTGTTCATATGGTTCGTCAGACATGACGATGATGTCGTTTTTGATAGCGACCTCGGCGATTGCCTCGAGATCTTCCTGTGTGAGTACGCCGCTGGTTGGGTTCTGCGGGGAGTTGATGATGATCATACGAGTTTTGTCAGTGACCAAGTTGATGAGGTCATTGACATCGAGGCGGAATGCATTCTCCTGAAGCAGCGGAATTGGGACTGGCTTTCCGCCGACGAAGTTGATCATGGATTCGTAGATTGGGAACCCCGGGTTGGGATATATGACTTCGTCGCCCGGATCCACGATAGCAGTAATACCCCAATATATAATTGGTTTTGCCCCGGGAACTACGACTACGTTTTTGGCTTCGTAGTTGGTGCCGCGAGATTCGTTGATGTGTTTTGCGATTACTTCACGGAATTCGGGATCGCCAGCAGAGGGGCCGTAGTGTGTCCAACCACTATTGAGCGCTTCACAAGCAGCATCAATGATGTGCTGCGGTGTGTCGAAATCGGGTTCGCCGATTTCGAGGTGGACAATATCCCTGCCCTGTGCTTCCAATGCCTTGGCGCGAGCCAGGACGCTGAAAGCTGTTTCGGTGCCAAGCCTGTTATAGCTATCGGCTAAGCGCATTTTTCAACTCCCCTTCTGATTTCCGAAGCGGTCTTTCCTGCGGTGGCCGGAAAGACCGCATCCGGTAGTGCTTGACGACACTGTTTTATTTTGTTCGTGACAGATCAGCCGTTATGGAGGTGGGGCCGACTTGTCGCGACTTTGGACATCTGCGTACTACTGCTGGAAGTCTATGCAGAAGGTGTGAAACAACGGCGGGCACTATTGCGCCCGCATCAATCATATATATCCGATTGTGTGCAGCGGTTACCGGTGCTGCGACAGTGCTGTAACACACGTGCTCTGCAATAATGCCGCTGCGTTGGGGAGTATGATAACCGGAAATTGCTGATTGTTCAAGGGTGCTGCGCGAAAAAACTCTGTAGCGGCGAAAAAATGTGAGCGGCACTGATAAAGCATACAGGCCACCTGCGGGGGATGGCCTGTATGATTGCTGTTATTTTGTTTGCATGCACAGTAGGGAGGGCCTACGTGGATTTCTTATTGCGCCGTGCTGACAATCCGATAAGACCGATAGCGAGCAGGGCGAGTGTACCTGGTTCGGGAGTGCAACCTTGGTCTGTGAGGTCGTGTGTGACGTCAGGCTCCTGATTGTCGTGGGTGGCACCCCAGAAGCAGAAATCATCGGGGAGGAGGTTATTGGCTACGCGCCACTCAATGGTGGTGCCGTCGCCTACGTTGTCGGTGACAAGCCAGTCTGCAGAGTTGAACGCTGTGGTATTCCAGGCGCTGCCGCCCCAGTCATGGAGGTGTGCGACTGTATATCCGTTAACAGTGTCATAGTGCAGATCGACAATATAATTAATGTCGTTGAGGGCGTCAGGAGTGTAGTTCTCGACGGTTCCTGCAGCACCAGTGCCAGTGTCAGTGGTGATGTAGAAACCGTAGATGAGTGCATAGCTGTCGGTGGTTCCTGGATCGCCTGCGAGATCCATGCGGAAGTAGTTGTATGTGTCGTCTTCGGCCCACCAGATGCCTGTGGAGATGTCGCGTCCTTGTGCAATTCCAGCTTCG
>CAYSRY010000292.1:0-1580 GCA_964433395.1 uncultured Armatimonadia bacterium
CGTCGCCCTCTTGCACCTCTTCGCGATCAGTCTCAGTCTCTACGGCTGCACCCTCAAGCAGATTGTTAATTGCCTGCTCAATATCTTCTTCTGTCACTTCGGCAGATGGGCAATAGACCTTGAGGCCTTTATATTGCGCAATGCTCGGAGTGGGGCGAACGACAACGGAAACCGTAAATTCCAGCGGTTTCCCCTCGCCGAAGTCCAGATCCTCGACGTCTGGAAATGTCGGATCTTCAATTGGGTCGATTTCGTTCTCTTCAAGAGCCTTGGGATAATATTCCTCAACGAGGCGCATCCACGCCATGTCACGAATATGTTCCTCGCCGACTCGACGCCGGAGAATTGCAGCAGGCGCTTTCCCTGGACGAAATCCGGGAATGCCGCCCTGATTCGACAATTCTTGGAACACACCCGTATACACTTTGCCGACCTCTGCAGCCGTCAATTGCAGCATCAGTTCCAACTTGCTACCGGGCAGTTCTGTCTTCTGGACTTCCAACTCGATCGCTCCTGTCATAGCCGGCCAATAGCCAAGATGGCACCTGACGCGTCGTCAGGCAACCAACTCAAGAGAAATCCGGCATAGATACAGTTTCGCCGTCCAAGGCCATTGGACGACGTCGGACGGGTACGCTTGCTATTGGGAAACTTTTCATGCCATTTCGTGGGGTCCCATGCCCCTGCTGCAGCATTAATACTCGGTACACGATGCATCGTGCGACAGAATGGTGGGCGCGGCGAGACTCGAACTCGCACGGGTTCCCCCACATGATCCTAAGTCATGCATGTATGCCAATTCCATCACGCGCCCACATCACTGCAAACAAGACAAGCACGCCAAAAGACCGCTGCCAGCGCAACGTGGTATCTATGCGCAGCGGCCGTCAAAGCTAACTGACATTGTATGCATGGTGAGCCGAGAAGGATTCGAACCTTCGATCTTGGGATTAAGAGTCCCCTGCTCTGCCAACTGAGCTACCGGCCCACCCAAAGTGCATTCAACGTGTATGGCGCGCCTGGAGGGATTCGAACCCCCGACCTACGGATTCGAAGTCCGTTGCTCTAATCCGCTGAGCTACAGACGCGCAAACCACTTCCACATTTGTGGCTGCGCATGGGATAAACCACGCGTATGGCTGCCACAAAAACGACGAACTGAGATTGGGGTGGGCGATGGGACTCGAACCCACGACCTCTTGAGCCACAGTCAAGTGCTCTGCCAATTGAGCTACGCCCACCACTCAATAAATTACTTCTACCCGCGGAACACACAGTGCTCCGAATGGTTGAAAAATCTATGGCACGCCCGGCCCGATTCGAACGGGCGACCTGCGGCTTAGAAGGCCGCTGCTCTATCCGCTGAGCTACGGGCGCTCTTCAAAACGCAACCGATGCCGTACCACAGCCAACGATATTGTCTATTCTGGAGCGGGCGACGAGACTCGAACTCGCGACATTCAGCTTGGAAGGCTGATGCTCTACCAACTGAGCTACACCCGCACGATGACTTTTCAATCATACTGTCGCTGGAGAGGCCGCCTCCAGAGTAATACTGGTCGGGGCGGCCGGACTCGAAC
>CAYSRY010000292.1:1590-4551 GCA_964433395.1 uncultured Armatimonadia bacterium
CGCGCTAGCCAAACTGCGCCACGCCCCGCAATCGTCTCAAGTGGACGTACAGTATATCCGATGCGACTATCTCCGTCAAGCAAAAGGGCGCCCCACAATCGCGGCGCCCTTAGAGTAGCGAATCCGGCGTTTGAGGTCAAGTAAGAACTTTCCTTAGAGACTGATATTTCCCGCGACTATCTACGGAAATCACTGAACAATGAGTCACCAATGTCACCTATCTCAATTGGCTCTTCCGGAAAGCCTGGATGCACGACTATGAAGTAATCATGCAGCGCCACCGTGACGGCAACCGTCGGGAAATTCGGGAGAACACCATTGAATGTCAGATCCGGGAAATCAAGCAATGAGACTTCAATATCATATGACGGTGCGGTCACTGTTGGCTGTACTGCCCCGTCTCTCTGTACTTCCCACACTATGTGGGCATTAGGGAAGATGTCCCTGATATCCCGTACTGGATCGATAAAGATTTGTCGAAGATCCACCACCAGACTGGTCTGGGAATGGGATTGGCCTTCACTCCAGTACTCAATGGTCAAGCTCTGGGGCCCATCCAGAAGAGCATCAAAGTGCTCAAGAATTAGCACAAATGTGTCAAATGGAGTCTCTGGAAGGGCCG
Source organism: uncultured Armatimonadia bacterium (assembly GCA_964433395.1). GTDB lineage: Bacteria > Armatimonadota > Zipacnadia > Zipacnadales > UBA11051 > UBA11051. Next base: position 2,213 of record CAYSRY010000292.1, read on the forward strand.
TAGTGCCGACCCACCCCATGTCTGAATAAAGCATGTTGAGCAGGTCGGTGTCATCGCTCGGGATGGTCCGTGTCGATGTCAGAGCCCGATTTACGGCCTCAACATAAGCGTCATAGGAGCCCCTCATATATGCTAGGCCGTAGGCCGGATCCAGAATCGCAAATGGTCTCGGTGGGAAATACTCGTTCGGCGTCAATAAATTGTCTCCATTGGCATCCAGGCTGACTATATCACCGGGCAGTGACAATTCATCAAGCTCAGGCCACTGGTAGGCCATGGCCTCGAGCACCGCTCCGTAGAGGCCCACTACACCTGACACTATGAGGTTGAAATCGCAGGTGTACATCCTGACAATGTCGCCACCGTCATCAAGCGTCCCGACCGAATCTGAAGCTACCGAATTCAGTGTCACCAAAGCCTCGGTAACATTTGAATCCGCGAACGGAGCCAGTCGATTGTAGATTGACCCGCTATCGGTATAAAGCACGGGGAGCAGATAGCGCCGAATGGCCTCGCGCATACGCTCACTGGTGATTTCGGTATCATCGGGAATTTGCTCCGTCCCAACACCCGAACTCAACTTCTCGTAGAAACCGCGGTATACCCCAACCAGGCCGCCCATTTTCGTCGACGAGGGCAGACTCATGAGGAAAGCCACACTGACTGGCTCAACATCGGGAGGGAAGAGGTCGGCGCCGGCAACCTCGGCCACATTATCGAGTGCCGCTGCGAACATGACCAGACTGAGGCCAAGTTGACAAGCAGCACCATTCGGGTGAGCCTGCGCTCTTGCGGACCAATCAGCCAGAGCTTCAGCCAGTTCAGCTTTCGTCTCAGGCGGATTGTCGATGAGCGCAACGAGAGCCTGAGAACAGCTAGAGGCCGCATCACTCGGTTCTGGTGCTATAGTAGTCTGCACTGCCAGTGCTTCTCTGACAGCTGGGGCATTCTCCGGCTCGGGGCCAAAATCATCACTGCTGCCACTACAACCTGACAAAAGTAGGGGGATAGCCGCGCATAGGCACAACACCAAACATATGTACGTCCGTTTCACTTTCGTCACCACCTGAATAAGACTAGTTTGTTAGTCCATCGCGATGAGCCTGACGGAAGTGCCACCGGCACCGAAACGACCTGTGCGCAATAACACCAAAACACACCACTATTAACTATTCGAGAGCCCAACAGGCGATTCCTGCAACTTTTAACCTGATTACCCAGATTTTTTGGAACGTGCCCTCACCATCAGAAGATTGGGGATATTTCGGGTTCCTCGAATTCCCACTGCAGAATCCGGTAGGCCTCCTCTGTGGCTTGAAAAATTGCCTGCTCAACAAATTCAACTGAGAGATACAACAAATCATCTCCGCCGGAGCCCAGAGGGGGCAACATGGTTTGCACCACGGTAACCCGCCATGTATGAATATCGACCAAGCCCAGAGGAGGGGCTGTATAGGCAATCTCGGCCGCAAGAAGCTCCTCGCGAAGCATTTCCACAGTCTGGGGTGATGTGCCATACAGCTCACGGTCAAGCTGATTGCATTCGTGCAGGTAGGTCCTGCGCAGCTCGTCAGCCTCGCCTCGCCGTCCGAAGACGATGCCCTCCCATAGCTCGGGAAGCTCTCGCTGCAGCCTGCGACGCCACACGTCATCGGCCACGATGTGAGTCAGCCAGCCAGCAAAGAACTCGAGCCGGCCAGGCTCTGAACCCAGTGAAGGGCGCAGATATGTCTGGAGGAAATCCGTGAGACGTCGATCTCTGGTGCTGCGACTGCGAAAATGCACGTCACGGTGGTCAACTTGCGCTGAAATCCGGTGAGCATCAGGCGCAACGGCCCCAAGCATCAAGAGCGAACGATGAGCAACACTCCAGTTTATCCGTTTGCGCACACTCTCTGCGACCAGCAGATGCTGCAATGGTGTCATGGCTCGTTTGAGGACCCGCCCTCGATATACAGCAGGACGGTTTCCCCCGCCTCCATCTCCAGCGTCACCCGATCTGACCGGGATGCTATGGTCTTTCCGGTGCGACTGTCATAAATGTCAGCCGCCTCACTCAGACTGACTGCATATGTACCAGCTTTCTCCGCACGCACGCAGACGAAATTGCCAGACGCACTGACAGCCAAAGGCGCTTCGGTCAGCAGATGTACTCCGCTCTCCAGGGCAAACTTGCTCAGAAGTGACGCCGGCAGATCTGGGGCCACTGACCAGTAGATGTTTCCGGACGGACCACGCCCGGCCACAAGCCCCGCGCGCTCCGTACCACTCAGGCTGCCTATCTCATCTTCATCGTACACCCGACAGAAAAAACGGGGAGACACCTGCTCGCCGTCGCC
>CAYSRY010000293.1:0-4526 GCA_964433395.1 uncultured Armatimonadia bacterium
CCCGTCGCTGGCCGCTCACTTCTTGCACGCTCACTGGATACCATTCGTGCGACGGGTATCCGAAAAGTCGGCATTGTCATTGGTCACCAGGCTCAGTCAGTCCGGCACCATGTCGGGGATGGCTCCGCCTGGGATATGCAAGTTGAGTATATTGAGCAGCAGCAACCGCTTGGCCTTGCACATGCAGTAAAGTGCGCCCAGGATTTTATCGGCGACAGTCCATTTTTGTTGTATCTGGGCGATAATCTGCTGGAGAATGGCATCTGCGATTTTGTGGAGCGCTTCCGCCGCGAGCAGCCCGCCGCCGCGATGATATTGCGCAAAGTGGATGATCCGCAGCGCTACGGCGTCGCAGAGCTCAACGAAGACACGACAATACAACGTCTGGTAGAAAAGCCAGTGATGCCGAAGACCAACTTGGCGGTTGTCGGGGTATACGCATTTGGCAACGGGATTTTCAGCGCGATTGACAGTATCAACCCATCGGCGCGCGGGGAATATGAGATAACGGATGCGATTCAGGCGCTCATTGATGGTGGCGCGACTGTTACATCAGCTCGGCTCACTGGTTTCTGGGAAGACGCAGGGCAACCGGAGGCCCTTCTGCGGGCGAACCGGCTTTATCTGAATATGATTGAGGATGCTCGCGGGAGCACAGCGAACGGCGCATCGCATGTGACTGGCACAATTGAGATGGATGGAGGAAGCCGGATTAAGAGCAGCCGGATTCTGGGCCCATGCCACATCGGTGAAAACTGCGTCATAGAAGATTCGACCATTGGCCCATATGTGTCGTTGGGCAGCGGCTGTGAGATACGTAACAGCGCCATTGAGGATGCAATCGTCCAGTCGGGCTCGCTTGTCACAAATGTGACAAGCGGTCTGAAGGGCTCAGTACTCGGCGAACAGGTGGTCGTGGTGGGTTCTGGTTTCACCGATCACCCAATGACATTGCTCCTTGGTGACATGGCACAAATAAGGGTGATCTAGATACAGGTGGCAGACATGGCCTCCCGTTACAACATCCCGGAGGACCAGTTGAGTCTCTTCACCGGTTTTGAGGTGAAGATAAACATATTTGAGGGTCCTCTGGATCTTCTGCTTCACCTTGTCCGTCGTTCGCAGGTCAACATCGCTGAAGTGAACGTGACTGAGATCACCACTGCTTACATTTCGTATATCCAGGCAATGGAAAGTCTGAACGTAGATCTGGCAGCGGAGTTTATCGTTGTGGCCACACAATTAATCTACTTGAAATCGCGCAGTCTGCTTCCGATGCCGGAGGATGCTGAAGAGGAAGAGGATGACCTGGAACTCGATCCTCAAGTGGCGCTTGCGCGGCGGCTTGAGGAGTATCGAGTATACCGAGAAGCCGCAGGCATCCTGGACACCGTTCGTCAGGAGCGCCAGCGGATCTTTCTTCGTTCGACCAATGAGGATGAATTCAGCAGTGGCTACGTTGAGCTGGAGGATGTCTCGATTTTTGACATGGTCGCGGCTGTCAGCGACATGTTAAAACGTGCCGCGCCAAGTCCTCCGCGCATCGTACATCGGCGTGAGGTCACGGTCGCGCAGCGGATTCCCGAGATTATTACCGAGCTCTATGCGTCCGGCAGCGAAGGGATTATGTTTACCGGGCTCGTTGAGTTCCCCGCTACGCGCGTGTATATCGTGGTGACTTTCCTGTCGGTGCTGGAGCTCATTCGCCGCGGTCGGATTCGCGTAGGTACGGTGGAGGGCGGCACCAATTTTCGCATCTGGGCGATCGTGAAGAGCGAGCGGCAGCCACAGCCATAACATGCGCAATGGCAGTCGCAGACAGTATTACGCTACACAAAGTGCGCAGGTAGATCGGCCGCGTCGTCAGACGCAATGATTTGCAGAGATTCAGGCGCAAGCAGTTAGGGGAGTATGGCCGAATGACCGCAGAATCTGCGCAATGCGCTGATAGCGCTCAAACACTTCTGAGGCAAACATCGATGGAAGACAGTGAGCTGACTAATGCTCTGGAATGTGTGCTTTTCGCAGCGGAAGAACCGCTTCCGGCCAAACGAATAGCGGATGTCCTGCAGATCGAGGAAGAGCGCGTACAACTGCTTGTTGACGCTTTGGATGCGCGCACCGAAGGGACTGGCCTGCACGTCCTGCAATTAGCTGGCGGCTATACGCTGGCGACGCGTCGCGAATACGCTAGCCACGTCCAGAACCTGCTGGAGCCCGACCCGCAACGACTCTCGCGGCAGGCACTGGAGGTACTTGCAATCGTCGCCTATCGGCAGCCTATCACGCGCACGGAGATCGATGCTCTTCGCGGAGTGAATTCGAGCGGCACGATCGGCTCGCTTCTTGAGAAAGATCTTTTGCGGATCACCGGCCGTTCCAATGCGCCCGGGCGTCCGTATCTGCTGGTAACGACGAACTATTTTCTGCAGACATTCGGTCTGGCCGATCTTGCGCAGCTTCCGGAACTTGACCTTCCATTGCCATCGGCCGGCAAAAGTACGCAGCAGCTTTCGACCGACGCGAGTGGTTCGAGCGAAGAGACCGGAGCATCCGAAGAGGCAACAGACGCTGCGGCAACTTCCATCGAGCAGTCAGTACCCGAAAATGAGGGAATGCCCACAGCAGAGGATTGAGAGATCACGAGTTCATACGATCGTAATAGACAAAGCACGGCAGGGATACTGTGCCTCGCAGTCCTGCTTGTTGCAGCAACAGCATTCGCCGTCGATGATGGCGCTGCATCGCAGGGCCCGCAGTGGCCGATGATAGAGTTGCCCTGCTCAGATGCGACAATTTCAGCGAGCGCATGTATCCTGATTGATGCCGAGAGCGGGGCCGTGCTGTACGAACACCGTTCAGATGAGCGGATGTATCCTGCGAGCACCACGAAGATCATGACAGGTCTGCTTTGCGTCGAGCGCGGCGATCTGGATAAGGTGGTGACGGTCAGCGGCAATGCAGCAGCAGTGGGGGAATCCTCTCTCAGTCTCGAAAAAGGAGAGAAAATCCTGCTGAAGGATTTGCTGCAGGGAATGCTTATCAAATCCGCCAATGATGCCGCGGTGGCCGTGGCCGAGGCGATCGGCGGAGATTATGACACTTTCATTGACATGATGAATTCCAAGGTGCGGGAACTCGGGCTGAGCGGTACGCATTTTGCGAATCCGCATGGTCTGCATGATGCAGACCATTATACGACGGCGTCGGATCTTGCGCAGATAGCTCGGGCGGCGATGCAGGACCCGACATTTGCGCAAATCGTAAATACAGAGCGTGCAGTGATCCCGTGGCCGGGCAAGGACTGGGATCGGGAACTTGTGAACCGCAATCGGCTGCTCCTTCAGTGGCCTGATTGCGATGGGATAAAGACAGGATACACGCGTCAGGCCGGCCGGTGCCTTGTGGCCTCGGCAAGCAAAGACGGGTGGCGTTTGATCAGCGTATGCCTGAAATGCGGAGATGCGTGGGATGACAGCCGGACTTTGCTTGAGTGGGGTATGTCCCAATTCAGGCCGAAAACGTTCATTTCAGCGGGCGCAACAAGGCTGTCGTGCGGAGTGGGTAAGGGCATCCGTCCTTCGGTTGGAGTGGCAGCAACGAAGGCGCTGGTATTGCCAGTGTCTGTTGATGGCGACGAGCCAGAGCCAACAATTGAACTGCAACGCGTCGAGGCCCCTGTAGAAGAAGGCCAGGAACTCGGTCGACTGCGTGTGGACTATCGTGGAGAGGAATACACAGTGCCGCTCGTTGCCACGGCAGCTGTTGGAAAAAGTCTTTGGTGGCGACTTGTAGACAATCACATAATAGCCGGAGTTATACTGGTTCTTCTGGCTCTTTCCATCGGAGTGTTGACACATGGAACGGTTGCAAAAATTGCTCTCGCGCGCAGGCATCGCATCGCGGCGAGGCGCCGAAAAACTGATAGCAGCCGGGCGGGTGTCAGTGAACGGCCAAGTAGTAACGGAGCTGGGCACCAAGGCAGCAGTGGGCATTGATGAGATTGCAGTCGACGGCAAAGTTCTGCAGCTTTCGGAACCGAAACACTATCTGATGCTGCACAAGCCACCGGATGTTCTGTGCACACGTGACGATCCTCAGGGCCGTCCAACAGTGATGCAGTATCTGTCGAAACACCTCCGTGGGTATATGTACCCGGTCGGGCGCCTAGATTATGACGCAGAAGGCCTTCTGCTGCTGACGAATGACGGCGAACTGGCTCACGCCCTTACACACCCGAGTTTTGAAGTGCCCAAGACGTACATTGTCACTGTAAAGGGGCACGTGAAACGGAGTGAGATGCGGCAATTGCTGCTGGGCGTGAAGTTGGATGACGGCTTCGCACGGGCGGACAAAGTTGGTCTCGAACGTCGGGTAGGCAACTTCACGGTTCTGCGCATCACCATCCATGAGGGCCGGAAACGCGAAGTCAAGCGTCTCTGCCGGGCGATTGACCACACGGTTATGCGGCTCCAGCGAGTGGCTCTGGGACCTTTGGAACTGGGGAAACTTCCGCTAGGCGAAGT
>CAYSRY010000294.1:0-4525 GCA_964433395.1 uncultured Armatimonadia bacterium
GCAGCGGTAAGTGGGACGGACCCGACATCGGCCACTGGAGCAATCCGGGAAGGCAGGGCCAGTAGGTTTGAGCCGGAAGCCAGGAGACGACCCTGTGGGATGCAAAGAATGCCTTCGAGGGCGGGCAAAGGAGTGACAAACAGGTCGCCCGCGCGACCTGTTTTTTGTGTGTTTATGGGAAATAAATACAACTGGCAGATGACGATACTCGGAATCACGGCATTACTTGGGCTTGTTCTGATGAGCGGCTGCCGGGCGGGGGATGAGGAGAAAGAGGCGCCTCCCCCACCACCAAAGCAGGCAGCTGGCTGGCCGAAGACATTCGCGAGCGGCTATGGCCCTGATGTGGTGCTGAAGGCCCCAGCCCGCCACGTCGTATCGCTGCAGCCGAATATTGCAGAGATGCTTGCCGCAATCGGCGCCGGAGAGAGTGTGCTGGCAGTTGATGAGTATACGGACTATCCGGAGGCAATGGCAGCCAAGCCGAAAATCGGAAGCATCCTGACCCCGGATTATGAGCTGGTAGTGAGTTTGAAGCCGGATCTGATCATCACATCACGCGGGACACCCACGGAAGTATTGGAGAAGCTCAGAGATCTGGGGCTGCAGGTGCTGGGCGTGGACCCGCAGAGCGTGGACGAAGTACTGAAGACGATGAAGCTGTTTGGCGAGATTACCGGGCGCACGACTGAGGCGTCGCAGGCAGTCGCCGGCCTCACTCAGAGGCGCGATGCAATACGGGAACTCGTGGCCAATGCGATGGCAACTGATGGACGGCCGCGGACAGTATTCGTACTGTCGGAAGAGCCGCTTTTCGTGGCGGGTGAGACTTCGTTCGTGGCGGAGCTCATCAAGGAAGCCGGCGGCGAGCCTGTGATTGCGGTGGAACTCGGTGGCGAGCAACAGCCATGGCCGCAAATATCGAAGGAGACACTCATCGCAACCCAGCCCGAAGTACTTGTGTATCCCTCACTTCACGGCGGCGAATATGGCGCAGACAATGCGTCGACGAAACTTGCCCAACTTCGGAAGGATGCTGCCTGGAGTGAAATGCCGGCAGTGCAGAACGGGCGCGTGTACGTGATCGATGATGACATAGTGACTATCCCCGGCCCCCGGCTGATCAGCGCGCTGGAACAAATGGCCGAGATTCTGCACCCGACAGAAGGATAATACGGCGCATTATGGGCGACACAGTGTTCGAAGTGCGACAAGTTGCGGCCGGCTACGATGGGCGCGAGGTTCTGCATGGCGTAGACCTGACTGTCGAGCGCGGCCAGATGATGGCGCTGCTGGGGCCGAACGGTTCGGGGAAGAGCACCCTCGTGCGGGTTTTGTCGGGAGTGCTGTCTCCGTCGAGCGGTGATGTTCTGCTGAATGCGAAAGCCCTGCAGACCCTGTCACGGCGCGAAGTGGCGCGCGAAGTTGGTGTCGTATCTCAGATGGGGCACGCAATCTTTGCATTCAGCGGGCTTGAGTATGTGATGATGGGGCGAACGCCACATCTGGGGCGGCTTCAGGGCGAAAGCCAGCATGATCGGGAAGTCGCATATCGTGCAATGGCTGATACAGACACGGAGCATCTGGCTGAGCGATTGATTACGGAGCTATCCGGTGGTGAACTGCAGCGGCTCACGATTGCGCGATGCCTGGCGCAGGAAACACCGGCACTGCTTCTGGACGAACCGACGGCATTCCTGGACATCAACCATCAACTGCAGGTGCTGGGACTTCTGCAAAAACTCAACCGAACGCAGGGAAAAACGATATTGTGTGTTTCGCATGATTTAAACCTGACAGCAGCGTTTTTCGACAAGATCGCGTTGATGAAGGCAGGGAAAATCGTAGCAGTAGGTTCGCCTGAAGAGATCATCACGACAGAGCGGATTGCAGAGGTCTATGGCGCGGAGGTATCAGTGGATACCGGTCCAAGCGGTAAGCCGCGAGTCAGCATTGCAGCGCCTGGGGCAGGGGATGCGCAGTGAATAAGCGCGCACTCGTGCTGGTCATAACGTTGCTGCTGGCAGGAGCTGGCGTTTGTGTGCTCTCGGTGACGCAGGGAACTTCGGGGATGCCCGCTGGAAAAGCTGTACGTGTGCTTATCGCGGCAGCGGGCGGAGCAGGCGGCGGAGACATTTCGACGCAGGATATTGCCATAGTGCGGGATATCCGCATGCCAAGACTGCTTCTGGGCCTGCTTGTAGGCATGTGTCTGGCAGTAGCTGGAGTAGTCATGCAGGCGTTCTTCCAGAATCCCATGGCAGCCCCGTCGATTATCGGCGTCTCATCGGGAGGCGCGCTCGGGGCTACGGCCGCGCTGATGCTGGGGTTTGATTTCTGGGTGTTGGGGCTGAGCTCGGTGACAGTGTCGGCATTCGCGGGGGCGCTGGCTGTGACTGCGATAGTCTACGTGCTTTCGCGCCGCGGGGGACGAACGCCAGTGAGCGTACTGCTGCTGACAGGCATCGCAGTCGGCTCTATGGCGTCGGCAGCCTCGTCTCTCATCCTCATAACGCGCGGACACGGCCAGATGGACCGAGTGGTCTACTGGATGCTCGGAAGCCTCGCAAACGCCGACTGGGCGCGAGTACAGATGGTCTGGCCGTTTGCGCTTGCCGGGTGTGTGCTTGTTTACCTGTATGGGCGGGACCTGAACGTGCTGCTGCTCGGTGATGAGCAAGCACATTATCTTGGGCTGAACGTGGAGCAGGTGAAACTGGTGCTGGTGACGCTGTCATCTCTGCTGGCGGCAGCGGCAGTCGCGGTGTCTGGTATCATCGGCTTTGTAGGACTGATTATTCCCCACATCACAAGATTGATCGTCGGACCGGACCATCGCTGGCTGCTTCCCTGCGCAGGTCTGATGGGGGCAGTACTGCTGGGCTTCGCAGATGTGATGGTGCGACTTGGCGGCGAGATTCCAATCGGGATTGTGACATCAATGCTCGGCGCGCCATTCTTCCTGTACCTTCTGCACAAGCGGCGCGGATATGATATGTAATCGGTGGCAGTGTGACGTCAGGCATCTGCTGAATTGAGCGCCACGACACTGTCAGCATATTCATCGTATTCGTCGGAGCATGTGAAGAGCACGATCTGGCGATCGCGGGACATTTCACGCAGCAAGCTCATTGCAGCAGCCTTGCGTGAAACGTCGAAGTTGACCAGCGGATCATCAAGCAGAATTGGCGGCGCGCCATCCTGCCATAGCAAGGCACTGATGGCCAGACGGCAAGCCAGATATATCTGTTCACGCGTGGCCAGGCTCAACTCACCATTGGGAGTTGCATAGTCCTGCTTTTCCTCGGAATAAACGGACGGCTCAAGATCATCGCCCAACCGCGCCTGACTGTAGCGCCCCTCAGTAAGCACCTCAACGTATTCCTCGATCTGTGGAGCCAATAGATCGGCGGCAGTGCGCACGGTTTCCTGTCGCGCCTGTTGAATGGCTGATGTGGTAAGTGCAAGCACTTTTTCGTATTGTGCGAGGCGATCCATACGCTTCTGGGCTGCAGCCAGAGCCGCTTCAGCGCGCAGTTCGTCCTCGACATCGTAACGGGAGTGCTCAAGGGTGTCACGGTGCCTGCGTAAATCAATATCAAGGCGTGTAATATCCTCGCGCAAGCGCTTTACTTTGCGCTCGTGTGCCATGATTTGCGCCGGCTCCATGACAGCGGCAAGCATCTCTGGCGTATCAAGCAAATCGCGAAGGCCGATACGCTCGAGGTTAAGCTCGCCCAGTCGTGCGCGGAGCTCATCGAGACTGTCGTCGCGCAGAATCGCCGAGAGGCGAATTTCTGCCGCCTGTTTATCGGCCATCCGTGCATTACGCTGAGTATGGCTGGCCACATATTCAGCCACCGAGGGGAAGCCAGAGTGCTGCAGCATATCTGCAAATGCTTCACGCGCACTGGCCAACTCAGTTTCACGGGTGACAAGTTGCTTGCGAAGGAGGTCAAGCTGGCTCTGCAACTGGCCAATGCGGGCACTATCACGGGCTGATGTTTCGCGCGCACTGGCCAGCTCAGTCTCGCGGGTGGAAAGCTGCTCGCGCAGGAGGTCAAGCTGGCTGGCTAGCTGGCGCATGCGTTCATCAGCAGTAACCGCAGCATTGCGAGCGCCACGGGCATGGCGAATTTTCTGGAAACAGACAGCCCCTCCAGCGATTGCGAAGAGCAAAACAATCCAGCCGGGCCAATTGCCGATGATGCCCTGCCAAATCGCCAATGGAATGACTATGCCAGCGGCAATGAGGCCGATTGCAGCAAAGGGAGCTTTGCTAGCTGCTGCGGCGTTTTCTCGTTCAGCCTGTGTCTCTTCGATCTCCACTTCCGTATGCGAAATTTCAGCAGTAGCAGCCTCGACACGCTGTGCCGCTTCGGGAATGGAGTGTTCCGCTGCTCTGAGGCTGGCCGCAGCTTGTGCTTCGTCGACCTCCGCTTTCAGGCGCGAAACTTCATCGGTTGCCGCTTCGACACGCTGTATCGCCCCGGGAATGGACTGTTCCACCGCTTTGAGGCTATCT
>CAYSRY010000295.1:0-873 GCA_964433395.1 uncultured Armatimonadia bacterium
AAAACGCATCACATCAATGCCCACCGCGTCACAACGCGCAAGACTCCGCGTCATCATCTCCGAAAGCGCGCCAGATTGCGGAAAAATCAGCGTATTCACATAGTGTTTGAACAGGCCGCCGGGACAATCGGCAAGCGATCCAATCACGGGATACCCGTCAACCGCATCGACATCAACCGGTTCACCTTCGGTCTGTACCAATCCAACTACGCTATATCCGGCGCCTTTGCTCCGTTCCGTCAGATGCCGCACCGCCGCTACGGATTCTTCGCCAGTCCCCATGACTGCCACCAGCCGCAGAACATATTCCTCCGGGATGACAGCCGCGGTTATCGCTCGCGTCGCCGCATAGCACATCACGCCGATCGCAAAAGCAAGCACATAGTAAAGCCGAAACGTAAGCCACATCGGATTCAGCATGTACGTAATCGCAATACCTGCGATCGTCCCCGGAGTAAGTACGGAGATCATGTCGCCAATGCGCATCAGCGGCGAACGCAGCGAAAGTGTATAGTGCCGCATCACAAAAGCCATGAGCATCCAGCATGGCACAAAAATACTCACATGCGCTACAACATTCAGCCGCATCTCTGTCAGGTCCATGACTGGCAGCAGAAGCGCTGCGGCAACAAATGCCGCAATCCCCGTCAATATATCTGCGCCCAGAAGGCAATACTGGTAATTCTCAAGCAGTTTCTGCGTCGGATGTTCCGCGTCTGCGACCTGCCGCACCCATTCTGGTGCAGACCCGTGCGGAGATCTCTCGATACGTTCATTCAGTGCTTCGACATCTGCAACGCTGCTGAAAAGCATAATACCAGCTCACCTGCATGACCGGCTTTGCCGCCGATTCGCATATTTGGATACGCAACT
>CAYSRY010000295.1:883-4479 GCA_964433395.1 uncultured Armatimonadia bacterium
CACCCCAACACATGCAATTGCCGTGCCGCCCCGGCATCATTTCCGTCTCTCGTGATGCGCCATTCCTGCAGCAACGATTGAATTCCCGCTCTGTCTCAATATCAGTGTGAGGAGCCAGCCGGTCGCACCTACTTCACCGTGCTTCTGCAGCTTTTGCCTGCGCTTCTCACTCTATGTTATAATCTGGTTCAGACATCACTTATCTCCATTGACCCGGGGCAGGGCGGATTATGCGCGCTATTTCGACAGCTCTTCTCATCCTCACAATCGTGTGCGCTCTCGGCGTCATGGCAGCAGCGCAAACCAGCGAAGCGCCAGTGGAGGTTTCCACCGCCACACTCACCGTCCACATCTCTGGTGACTATGTCGAGAGGGACGAAGCGAACAACACAGCCGAAATACGCGGCGATGTTCGCGTCTACGCATACACAGACGACCCCGATACGCCGCATGCGGCAATCTCTGCTGAAGCAGTCTCCGTCGATTTCAAAGCGGGACTCGTGACTGCCACTGGCGACGTCCTCATGCGCTCTGATGGAGCAGCGTTCAGGGCCTCGAACATCACATACGATATTGTGACAGACACTCTCAAACTTGAACACGCCGCTGCCAGTGTCGATGCCCCCAATGAAGATGGCACGGTCTTCCGTGGTTTCTTCTATGGTGACAAAATGGAACGCCGCGGCAGCGAGTACATCATTATCAATGGCACGGTCACCCCATGTGATGACCCTGACGACATCGTACTTGGCGCATCAGCCAAACGCCTCATTTACAATTCTGAGAGCGGATACGTCAATGTCTATGGGGGCGGCCTCAATCTGCTCGGACACAAAATCCCGCTGCTGCCCCACATCAGGTTCAAGCACGGAATGAAGGATGATATCGGCGGCGAGGACCTGCCAATCCCTGGGTATTCATATTTTGATGGCGTGTACATCCCATTCGGCTGGGTCTTCACAAATGAGGAAGATGATTGGTATGGGCACCTTAACGTCACACTGGGTACCAGGAGTCATTTCAGGGGCAGGGCCGACTATGTCCGCGACCTCTCGCGCGACACCCTCGGCATCTATGCAAGTCACAAAGAGTACGTAACCGACGACATTACCAAACAACTCGTACTGTCACGCGTGCCTGAACTATCGTACGCCCGCCGAATTGGTCCGCTCGATCCAACACACACCTTTGAAGTGGGCACCAACTTCGGACGCTTCATTGAAAGCGAGAAAAAGCTCTATGCACCGAAAGTCCGCGAAAACAGGACCTCGGCATGGCTCGCCTATGTCCACAGACCGGACAACAGACTGAAGCTGCGAGGCCAGTGGGCCGAGACGCGTGTTACCCAGAACTTCTATACCGATGGAACAAGATTCCGTGATTTAAGCGTTGAATTAGGTACGGGGGGACAAGTGCTCAGAAATGTCGACGCGTCAGTGGCGCTCGTCAATCATCATACAACCGGTTCGTCGCCATTCCGCTTCGACGATGTGGACATTAACCACGAAGCAAAAGGTGGCCTTGACTGGCATATATCACAGCGATGGGCACTCTCAGCCGACGGACGCTATGACATTGAGCGAGACGCACTGCGCGACTACAGGGTGGAGATCAGCAGGCGCAGCAGATACCTGACATGGGGATTACGGTACGACTTCTCCGAAAAGGGCGTCGCACTGAACTTGGCGGTAAATGGCCTGACTGGCGGAACCGCTCCTGCCGAAACTACCCCCGTTGTCACTGACGACCAGGTACAAATGTCGCCCGAATGGGTGCACGAAGGCTCGCAATTCCAATTCTGACACTCTGCCTGCACGCCATGTCGTCGGGCTGAGTCCCATAAAGCCCGACGATTATATTACCGTGACTGCTGCGTCAATGACGCACTACATATACAGGATGGTTGATGCTTTACATGGCTTCGATCTTAAACACGCTGAAAAAAGTTGTTGACCCCAACGAACGCGAAGTCGGCAGGCTCGCAAAAAAAGCCGATATGGTCATCGCGTTCGAAGATCGCATGCGCAAGCTTTCCGATGAGGAACTTGCTGCGCTGACGCCACATTTCCGCGAGAGACTCGCAAATGGCGAAACTCTCGACAGCCTGCTGCCCGAGGCGTTCGCCGCAGTCCGCGAGGCTGCCGACAGAGCACTCGGCGAACGCCCGTTCAAAGTCCAGATCATGGGCGGCGTAGCCCTTCACATGGGAATGGTCGCTGAGATGAAAACGGGGGAAGGCAAAACGCTTGTCGCAACACTCCCCCTCTACCTCAACGCACTCCCAGGCAAGGGCGCACACCTCGTCACCACCAATGACTTCCTCGTCCGAACGGGCGCAGAATGGATGGGACAGGTTTTCGCACGCCTTGGGATGTCTGCCGGCTACATCCAGCAGAGCATGAGCGCGGCCGAACGCAGGGTCAACTATCGCAAAGATGTCACATATGTCGAGAACAGCCAGTTGGGCTTCGACTACCTGCGCGACAACATGGCCACCTCCCCCGCGCAGCTCACGCAGCGCGAGTTACACTACGCCATCGTAGACGAAGCTGACAGTATTCTCATTGACGAAGCACGCACGCCACTCATCATTTCCGGCGAGGCTCAATCCAAAGGTGCCGATTACGAAGCCTACAACAAACTCACCGAACGCCTCATACGCGCCAACGCTGGCGAGACTGAAGAGGAAGCGGGGGCACTGTTCCTCTGGGACAAAAAAGACCACCAGGCCGCTCTCACTGAAGCCGGCATGATATGGGTTGAAAATCAGCTCGGCATGAAAGACACGTCGCTCGTCGATGCCGAAAATCTCGAAATCAGACAGCTCATCGACAACTCCCTCAAAGCTCATTTCCTCTACGACAAAGACCACGAATATGTCGTCCAGAATGGGGAGGTCGTGATTGTCGACGAATTCACCGGCCACCTCCAGCCCGGGCGCCGTTACTCTGATGGCATTCACCAGGCCATCGAGGCAAAAGAGCACGTATACACACCCCGCGTCCGCCAAACTGTCGCATCAATCACGTACCAGAACTTTTTCCGGCTCTATGACAAAATTGCCGGCATGACCGGTACTGCAAAATCCGAAGAGCAGGAATTCGTTACTGTCTACGGAGCGCGTGTTGTGGTAATACCAACAAACAAGCCTATCGCGCGAATTGACCACCCGGACGTCATCTACAAAACTGAGGAAGCCAAATACCGTGGCATCATAAATGACATTATCGGATCGCACGTCCGCCTTCAGCCGACGCTGGTAGGGACGCGCTCCGTCGATGTGTCCGAACATATCGGCCAGCGTCTCTCAGAAGCGCAGTTGCAGACACATGCGCTTACGCAGATACTCCTGCACAGAATATATGACGATAATAAGCTTGACAGGGAAACTCGCGATCAGTGGAACGGAATCCTCCGCCGCCCGATCGCCGAACTCATCAATCAGGCAATGCACTTGCGCAGGCACGGAAAAACCGACGAACCCACCATCGGGGATATGCTTGAGCATTACGCCATCGAACCTGATCTCGACGCAGACGCGAACATCGACGCGATGCTCGAAATTGTCGGCGCAAAAGACAAAGACATTTCACCAG
>CAYSRY010000296.1:0-4476 GCA_964433395.1 uncultured Armatimonadia bacterium
TTCAGAAATTTGGCGAAAAAGCAAAACGGGGGCGCCGAGTGGTCATCCCACTAGTTTGTCATGCCACCGTAAGTTGTCAGTCGATGACAGCGATGGCTTCGATTTCGACAAGCCAGTCGGGGTTGACCAGCGATGTGACACCGATGGCGCTGGCGGCCGGGAAATCCGGCTCAATATATTCATTGCGAACGCTGCTGAATTCGGCGAAATTTGCCATGTCGTCGGCAATGAAAATGGTGAATTTGACGACATTTGAGAAGTCTGCGCCAGCGACCGCCAGATGGGCTTTGATATTCTCGAAGCATTGGCGGGATTGTGCAGCGAGATCGCCTTTGCCGACGAGATGGCCATCTTTGTCGACGGGGCCCTGACCGGAGATGTAGAGGGTGGCGCGGCCTTCGGTGAGTATGGCCTGACTGTAGGCTGCGGCGGGCTGGGAATAGCCTGTGGCGAGAATTGCCTGCTTTTTCATGGTTAGTGCGCCTCGGGCAGAATGAAATTGGGCTGATAATACAGGCGGGGCCTCAAAGTGAGGCCCCGCTACAGTCAGCTTCGTTGCGTGTGCTAATTGGGGCGAGGAATCTGGACCGCGTAGACGCTTCCGTCGCGGCTGCTGATGATGACATCGGGATATTCGCCTTTGATGAGATTACCGCCGGTGACGCGTGCCACTTTTCCATTTGTCTGGAATTTGGCTGCGATCTCACCATCAGTGGCCCCGAGAACATATGCGGCGCCATCGTCACATGCGGCCGCGATGACCGGCCCATCCTCGGTATTGATGAGGGAGATGTTTTGTATCTGGTTGCCAAGGTCGGTGCGCCAGAGGACCTTTCCCTGACCATCTATGCAGTAGATGTTGAACGACATGGAGCTGGCGATGATTTCGTCGGCCCCGTCGTTGTTGACGTCTGCGCAGATGATACCGCTGACTTCGTCGCCTGTGTTGAACATCCAGACGAGCTGGCCCTTGTTGTCGGACACCTGAATGTACGCCCCAGCGCCGCCGAAGACGATTTCGTTGTCGCCGTCGCCATCAATGTCGCCAGCGTCGACGGCATTGACGCGTGGTCCGGCTTTGGTGCCGAAACCGAAGAGCTGCGAGCCGTCTGGAGCCGCGATTGGCCACCAGTAGTACTCTGTACCGCAGACGACTTCCTGTTTGCCGTCGCCTGTGAGGTCAACTGCGACTCCGGCGGTGGAGCGGTGGACGCTTTCGAGATGCCAGAGGAGTTTGCCATTTGCATCAAGCGCATGGTAGCGCCAGTTGTCGGCGCCAGCTATGACGACCTGTGTGCCATCGCCGCGGATGTCTGCCGGGAAGACCGTCTCGACATTGCCCGGCCGCTTGTAGAGCGGGACATCATATGTCCAGACTTCGGTGCCGTCCGGAGCGATTGCGAAGACTGTGGCTGCCTGCCCGGCTGCGATGACTGTAAGGTTGCCGTCACCGTTGAAGTCGACGGTGGTGACAGTGTTGATCGGACCGTGGCCATCGAATTTCCAGAGCAGGTCGCCGTTGGCATCGAAGCAATATACGAAGCCGTTGGAACTGCCGGCGATAGTTTCGTCGATGCCATCGCCGTTGATGTCGGCGCAGTGGACGGCTTTGAACCAGTAGGCGGCCTCACTTGCGGCAGTCTGCTCCTGGCGCAATGCTTCGAGGCCGGCACCTTCACCCCAGATCTCGAGCTCAGCCAGATAGAGGCCGGTGCCCGCTCGTGGCGTGACTATGAGCCGCAACTGCTTGGCTTTGCCCGAGAGGTTCGGGAACTCATAGAGATGCGGCTGGTGGCCGGGAGCGCCCCAGTTACCATGCTCTTCGGTGTCCGTCCAGTCGATCAGGGTGCGCGTGTCGTCCGTGAAGCCGTCGTCACTGGCGAGCAGGCGGATGTGGTCGATCTGGAATCGCTTGCTCTGGCTGGACGAGGTGACAAACCATCCCTTCATGTTCATGCTTGTGATTTCACATGCAGTCGTGAGCTCCATGTCGATGGTGACTTCCTGATCGTCCCCCCACATCGTGGCGTCTGTTGTGTTCTCATCGCCACCATTGAAGAGCGCGTCAATGATGCTGGGGCCGCCACCAAAGATGTTGGACTGCAGCGGTTCAGGCGAAGCGGTGATTTTCGCGATGGCCGGGACACCTTCCGGGATGGTGGCGTTATCGGTGAGCAGGAAACCGGATGGTTTTTCGGCATAGGCCCAGAGGGCTTTCATGTCGGCGATTTCGGCCGCAGCCTGCGCCTCGCCGCCCTGTTGAGGCTGTGCAGCTGAGATGAGAAGCTGCATGAAGCCGCGGACCTCTTGTGATGACGCGCTGCCGTCGAGGGCAAGTTTGTCGCTCTTCTGCTCAATCGTCATGTCTGTTTTCGCAGGCGTCATGATGACCGCCTCACCGGCTTCGACGTCAACTTCAATGTCGACAGGCACTGGGAATGAGCGATTCTGGCCCATGAATGTGACGTCTTTGACGGCGATGGCCGAGACTTTCTGCGGCGTGATCACCATGAGTTCAGCCTGAGCTTCGATTGCGCCCGGGATTGAGATATGGCCGTCGGGGTCTGCGACGGCGATGATTATTGGATCGCCTGCGCCGGTGATCGCGGCCATGTTGTTGCCGAGTCTGGTCACCTGCACCTCGGACGCCTCTTCGCCGGATGCATGCAGGGCGGTGAAAAGATTGGCCTGCTCGCCCTGTTCAAGGTCCGTGCTGAGAATGCCCTGGAATGCCCTGACGACGGGTTCGCTGGCATATGGATAACCGCTCCAGTTGCCACCGGTGGCTGGATCATTGGTGAGCAGCCCCTGGATGTCGGGGGTCATGGCGAATACCGCGTGCTGGCCCTTCTGGTCGATGGCAAGGCGAGCGCCGTCAAGCGTGACGTCGCCGATTGTCTGCCATATGGCGCGGAAGCTGTATTCGCCGGCTTCTTTGGCGCGCATCTGATCGACTGTGACGAAGAGACGATCTTTGAGCCATACGATATTGCGGTGCCAGTCGACGCCGGCATAATCGCGCATGCAGGTGCGGGAGACGCCAACAGTCGGCAGGTCAGCGAGATTCTCAAGCTCCGCATATGCGGGAACAGATGTGGACTGGCCGTCTTTGAGGATGAGGAGCGTGTTGTGGTATTTTGGCAGTGATTTGATGTAGTCGACGTCAGCCAGCCATACGCGCTCGTTCTCCGTCCACTGCAGGATAGCGTTGCAGTCCATGTGGCCGTGGCCGCCGAGGTTGAGGCCGTCGAGCAGGAGATACGCCGAATTGGGATCGAAACTGTCGCGGAATGATATCTTATCGAATGCATTCTCCTGTGGGACCCAGTCGGCACCTTTGAATGATTGGTACCAGAGATCATCGAGCGGGAATGCAAGTGTGCCGAGGAGATCAGTTGGCTCGGTGACTTCGGGATTGTTGATTTCATAGTCCCCGAAACCGGGACGGTTGGATACGTCGCGTTTTTTGTTGAGTGCCCACTGATAGCGCCCGTTGCGGTCGCGCCATTCGGCCACACGCAGAGTATGCAGTTCGCCACCAATGACTGCCCAGCCACCGATGTCACCGTAAGGCACCTGATAGCCGAGGTTATTCATCGTGAACATCGCGTATTCAGCCGTTTTGCGGAAATTACCATTCTCAAAATAGCTGAAATCAGGTCTCGTGAGGCAGTACTGAAGCGTATGCTGGAGTGTGTGCCACTGGTATGTGTTGCAATCACAATGCGGCTTAGCTGCATTCAGTTGGAACTTGAATGTGTTATCGGCGACATCAATCCAGTCGGCGCCCTCGGCGCAGTGATAGTAGCGGTCGAAATACTGTCCGGCGACGAGGCAGCCGAGCGCTGGGAATGTCTGATGATTGAAGCGGACCATAGTACTGCCGACCGGGGCGGTTTTGCTGGGGCCGACTTCAGTCACCCAGCGGAAGAGTATTTTCGTGACTTCCATGCGCTCTTCATCGGTGACGGCTGGAGATTCCTCGACTTCGTCCCACGCGGGGAGAACGCCAAAGATGTGGAAGTCGGAGTCCATGCCCCACGGGCCGCCGTAAGTCTTGGGGTCGCTGAGGTAGTTTTCGTATGTGCGCTTGATCATCCAGACGAACATGCGGGCATATTCATCGTGGCGGGTCATCGCGTAGCTGCGGCCGATGCCCTCTGCTTTGGCGAACAGACCACGGGTTCCGGCAGTCTGCAGGTGAGTTTCTGAGGAGGTCTTCTGGGACTCTTCCCATTTGGCGTCCGGGGGATTCGCCAATGCGCCTGCGTATGCCTTCAATGCCTCGCCCGTGAGCTTGAGCTCCATCATTCGCGGAATGATGAGCTCGTCGCCTTCGGTGATGTATTTTGCGAAAGCATCGACGCCGAGTTTGGCTCCCTCGAGGTCAGTGGAGCCGATGCATACGAGATTGCGGCCGGTGCCCCACGGGTCGTGGACCGTGCGGATCGCGTAGCCTCCGGCGCCAGGATAGAC
>CAYSRY010000297.1:0-1192 GCA_964433395.1 uncultured Armatimonadia bacterium
GCTAATATCGGTCTGCGTTCTATTGTTTGCCTCTACCGTGCTATCCGCTGAGGAGGAGCTTTTCGCCACTGGCTTCGAAGGTGAGCTCAGTGGCTTTGTCTCCATCGACCAGCAGGCCTCCCTCGACGTCAACATGAACGCGGACGAAGTCTTCGAAGGTCAGGGTGCGCTGCAGTTGAGCTTCATGCAGCGTGAATACACCAAAACCAATGGCGATATTCCCGGCGGAGTGTTCGCTCCTGTCCAGGGCCCGCTCGGCTCGCTGCAGTCTCTCTCATTCGCAATCAAAGTCGCCAGCTCGACCGCCATTGCCGTTGCGCTCATCGAGGGGGACGAGGGGCCGCGCTATACTCACCAATTCTGGTGTCCTGCAGGAAAATGGCAGCAGATTACTCTCGCGCTCTGCGATTTTCAGCATGACGATGATAGTCCGGTCGACCCCGATGGTAAGCTGACGCCCTCCGAGGTTGCTGGCATAGCTATCATCGACGCTGACGCTTTCTTCCGTGCGCTCAAATCTCCTCTGATTTTCGTTCGCCCTCCTGTGCGCCAGACCATCATGCTTGATCGATTGCGCCTCCTTCCCGTAGCCCCTGTAAGGCCGGTTCCTGACGACCCGTCTCTCGTGCTTCTCCAGAACTACGCCACCCCTCTTCTCGGGACCATTTTCCTTGGTGCCGAAGACCTCACTATTGAGCATGAAGACACTTTTGGTGGGGTAACCGCACGCATCGAATACACCGTACCCCAGAGCAGAGTTTTTGCTGCAATTCATGTTACTGGCATTGGGCGGCTCGCCGGTTGCAGTGGACTTGAATTGCGCATCAGATCCGCTGGTGCTGCTACGTTGCTTATCAGCATGGAAGAACGCTATGGCCCGGCCGAAGACCAGAAAGCCTCATACAACAAGTTCCTCCGTGTTGAACCGGGTGAATGGACTACCTTCGATATGCCTTTCGATGAATTCGCACCCGACAATGATCGCCCCGATCCAAATGGCATACTCGAACCGGAACTCATCCAGGATGTGATGATCATCGACGCCACATCCCTGTTCAATCAGACTGATGTCATCAATACGCTGTGGCTTGATGAATTGAGCGCCTACAAGTAAATTGCTTATTGTATGAATACTGTCCGCCGTCGTATGGAGGTCTGTTACAATGCACGCTGTACGCCCCGCTGTCTTTCT
>CAYSRY010000297.1:1202-4442 GCA_964433395.1 uncultured Armatimonadia bacterium
TGTCATGACCTGTGCTGTGATTACAGTGCTGTCTGGTGCTGCGCTGGCCCGTCAGGACGAGACTGCCACTCTCATCTATGAATCATTTGAAACTCCCGATGCCGTTTCTCTGTGGAAAACGCACGTGGTCACTGCACAGCTCAGCCGCGAGCATGTCACAGATGGCGAATACTCATTGCGGGTCGCTTACCCAAAATGGGTCGATAATGCCGAAAAGTGGCCTGCTGTCTTCCGCAATGATGCGGCGGGCATCATCCCAGCTGACACGATTCAGCGCTATTCTGTGCTCAAATTTGATGTCTTTGTCGAGCGCACACCGGAGCTTGCTGGCGTCTCCGAAATTCCGCTGCGCTTACGCATTGACGACATTCACGGAGCACAGTACACCACTGGTGCGAGTGTTCCGGTCGGTACGCCCTACACTTTCTCTGTCCCGTTCGATAAGTCTGCATCGTTCGTAAAAAATGGTGTACGCCATATCAATTTGTTTATGTCGCAACCGCAACATGGCGCTATCCTCTATTTTGACAATATCCGCCTCGAATCTGCACCACTCGAAATCATCGATTTCAACATCGCACGTGACCCGTTCATACTGGGTCATGTACTCATCTCAGGCACATTTTCCAGTACCGCCCGCTATCGCATTGAAATCCGCGATTCACAGCGCAAACTCATTCGCATTGCACGCGGCTCGCAGCGATGGGTGCAGTGGGAATGGGACGGCCACGACAGCGATGGGGCACAGGTCCCAGATGGCGACTATACCCTCAGCATTGTTGCGCGCGGGCCTTTTGGTGAACCGGGGTGGGATGTCAGGCGCGAACTCGGCGTAGTTCCAGTGCGAAGCGAAAAAGCACCCGCATACCTCTGGTGGCCGCTGCATTCAACCGAAGAGGTGACTCTTACCAGTCGCCCTGATGAGCGCCAACTGACCCGCCGAAATGTCGAACTCAAACTCGCCCGCAACGAGTACGAAGCTGCTCAGGTGGCTGTTCGACCTCGCCCTGGTTTCGATCTCAAGGATATGCATGTCACCGTTGAAAACCTTCGCAACACGGCCTCAGGCGAGGCATTCCCGGAGCAGGCAATCACCATCTATCAGGTCGGCCATGTGCAGACCCACCTGCCGCCACCACCATACGATCACGATTTCATTGGCTGGCATCCCGATCCCCTCATCCCTGCTGACACATTTGATGTGGCGTCCGGTGACACGCAGGGCATTTGGATTCAGCTCAAAACGCCGGTAACCATTCAGCCAGGCCTGTATGAAGGCACCATAGCCATCACGCCTTCCAATGCGCCGGCCACACGCATTCCGTTCGCCGTCACTGTATGGGATTTCGCTTTGCCCGAGGTTTCACATTGCCGGACGCTTTTCGACGTTCGCGGTTCTGCCGGCCCATATCCTGACAAAGACCCCGCCGAAGTATTGAAGACGACGCAGGAGTTCGTCTTTCAGCATCGCATCAATCCCTGGCGCATATACAACACTACGCCGCCGCCCGTCGAGCTGCTCGACGAGTACATCCCCCGCGGCATGAATGCGGTCAACCTCATCTATATTCAGAACCAGCAGTTCACTCCAGAGGCTGCCGCTGCCGTCAAAACAAAAATCGACCCCACCGTACAGTACATGCGCGAAAAAGGCTGGATTGACCGCGCAGTCGTCTATGGATTTGACGAGACGCGCTCATGGGGCGATCTCAAAGCATGGGCGGATTGGTTCCAGGCAAACTATCCTGATGTGCCTTTTGGCACGACTTCCTATGATGAAACCTACGGCGTGCGCACCGACATCGAAAATATCGATTTCTGGACGCCACTTACTCCCCAGTACAACCGCGGGGCCGCCGATGCACGCCGTGCTGATGGCAAAGAAATATGGTGGTATACCTGCATCGTCCCGCATCACCCGTATGCAAACTGGTTTATTGAATATCCGCTCATCGAAGCTCGCCTGCTGTGGTGGATGACCTACCAGTCGGCCGCTGACGGTTACCTTTACTACGCGATTGATCGCTGGCCGGTCAACAATAAGCCTCTTGAGGGTGCGCCTCGCACCGATTGGGATCCCGCCAGCTTCAACAGCGCAAATGGCGACGGGTGCCTCATGTATGGCGGCCCGGATGGCCCCATGACGGGCATGAGATTCGAAGCTGTCCGCGACGGGCTCGAAGAATATGAATACTTCTGGCTGCTCGAACAGGCAACAGGTAGTCGCGAAGCTGGCGAAGAGATTGCTGGTCGCCTCATAAAATCTCTCACAAATTATAGCCGCGACTCAGAGGATTTCTACAGGGTGCGCGAAGAACTTGCTCGTGCTATTATCCGGGCCCGTTGAGCTACAGTATGAGGCGAAGAACGTGTTGCTTTGATAACTGGGCGCCCGCATGTCCGACATGCTGGCGCCTGCATACCCTATAGGCGCTATGTATCATTACACGAGGAGCTGAAAAACAGATGAGCTGCTACGAACCTTCGCAGGCGCCGGCCACATGGCTGGCGCAGTGGATTTGGCATACGCCCCTTGAGTTCATGGATAATTTCCACTTGCTTGCCCGCCACGAGTTTGACCTCGACGAGGTCCCATCCGAAGTGTCGTGCTGGATTTCCGCCGGCAACATATACGAGCTCTACGTCAATGGCGAAAAAATCGGCTTCGGCCCCAGCCCATCTTACCCCAAATGGCAATATTTCGATGCCTATGACATTGCCGAATATCTTCAGCCAGGCACCAATGTCATCGCTGTTCGCGCATACAACTTCGGCCCGACCATGGCGAGTTCCCTCAGGCAGGATCCCGGCCCCGGCGGCCTTCTCACTCAGATTGAAGCCGCTGGCAAGCCGATTCTCTGCACTGATGCCGACTGGCGCGTTCTCCGCGATCCTGCCCGGGAACCTCGCACCGAGCATATCAGCGGGCATCGTGGCGCCTTCAAGGAAATCTGCGATGCCTCCCGCGAAGTTATCGGCTGGCGTGACGCTGGCTTCGACGATTCACAGTGGCCGGCTGCCCATGTCATCGGCCCGGTTGGCGTCGAACCATGGACCAATCTCATCCCGCGCGAAATTCCGCCATTGCGCGTCGAAACCATTCTGCCCCGCGACGCCTTCTATTCCTCATGTGGTGTCACGTATGGCCCATGGTTCGGCCGTGAGGGAGACACCATTCCGGCCGCAATGACCTGGCAGGTTGATGACGTCGAAGCTCTCCGCCGCGACGATGAGTCCTGC
>CAYSRY010000298.1:0-4435 GCA_964433395.1 uncultured Armatimonadia bacterium
CAAGTTCATCGAGAAGGTCGAGCACCGTTTCACGTAATGTGACACCGCCGTGGTCGAATCCAACGGCAATTTTCACGGTCATTCCCCTCCCTCGTGGCTATATACCATTTCGCAAAAACGGCCCCGTGGCGACACGAGGCCATTTCGTCAATTGTAGACATACTGAACCCGGCCTCCACAGATCGAAGGCCGGGAAGAATTGCGCTGGATCCTATTCGCTGCCTGCAGCGCCTTTTTGCACTTTTGGCAATCTGAAACTAAATGTGGAACCTTCGCCTTCGACGGATTTTTCCAACCAAACTTTACTTTTTTCGCCATGTGCTTGTGCCAGATGCTGCACAAGGTACAAGCCGATTCCGGTGCCTTTTACAGCGCTATGGTCATCATCAGCGATCATATGGAACCGCTGAAAAATCATGTCCTGATGGCGTTCGGGGATTCCCATTCCCTGATCAGTTACATTCACTCTGATGGTTTCGCCCTCATCTTCGCCGGTAATGGTGATAGCCCCACCATTGGGGGAGTATCTTACGGCATTGCTGAGGATGTTTTCGAGGATCTGCGTCACTTTATCGGCGTCTGCGATGATCGTCGGCAAATCCGCTGGCAGCTGGTTTGTGATAGTATGCTCGCTTGCATATGCACGCTGCTGTTCCACCAGCTTATTGGCGATTGCGTTCACATCGACCTCGCTGAGGTGGAGATCAATGCCGCGCCCGGCTTCGATGCGGGACACATTCAGGAGATCTGTGATAAGTCTCGTGAGACGATCGCATTCGGAGTTAATGATTTCGTAAAACTCCTGGCGCGTGTTGAGATCGTAGATTTCCTGTTTATCGTCCATCAAAGTAGTGATGAAACCTTTGATGGATGTCAGCGGAGTGCGCAGCTCATGTGAGACCGTTGAGACAAACGTGGTCTTCATGCGTTCAATCTGGCGCAGCTCAGTAATGTCGTAGAAAATCGCGACTACCGAGCGCTGCTCTGTGTCGGCTCCCATGAGCGACAATTGGCACTGATAAATTCGGCTGTCTCCAGGGCCTGTGATTTCGCGATTCGTCTCGTCGCCGGATCTGAGAGCGGATTTGAACATCTGCAGAATCTCATTGGAGCGAACAATTTCATCAATGGGCTTGCCGATGGTCATCTGATCTTCAGGCAGGCTGAACATTTTGCGGGCGGCTGGGTTAAGCAGTTTGATTTCGCCAGTATCAGCCATGACGATAACGCCAGCACTGATGCTTTCGAATGCCCCTTCAAGCTGTTCGGTTTTTTCGGTGAGCTCGATATATATCTGGGCGTTCGAGATGACTGCCGCCGCCTGGTCACCGAGCATTTCGGCAAGCCGCTGATCGTCAGTGTTGAACTGCTGCTCGAAACGCTTGTTGATGACATGCAGAACGCCGATAATCTTCGTACCAGTTATGCGTTCCTCTTCATCACGCTGCTGAATTTTGAGGGGCACGGCGACACCATTTCGCACACGCAGCAGGGACACTGTGGTTTTGTCCGTCTGCTCGTGGCTGATAGCATCATTGTAGATTGCCGACTCGCCATTGGTAAAAACGAGACCGGAGACACCTACTTCGGGTGTAATCCGGAGTTCCGCAATCTGCTCGTCCGTGATGCCAAGCGTCGGTTGCAGGACCGTGAGTTCGCCGACTTCTGGCTGATAGAGGAGAATCAGCACTTTTTCGGCCTGAAGGATCATTGCAATTTTGCTAATCAGGCGTGACAGAGTCTGGCGCAGCTCTGGCTGGGTAACAACTACCGAAGGCACCTCCGCCATAGTGGCAGCAGTGCTCAGGTCTTCTTCCAGCGCAGCGATTTTTCCCTGCAGCTCTGACACTACGAGCTTGTATCGCTCGAGTTCTTTGCGCAGTTGTTCCTGATCGTCGGGCATGACGTCACCAGCCATCCCGTGAGCCGCCATCGCAGAACAGTACAATTTGCTGCGATGCGACCAAATTGATTTCTAAGGGGCCGACGCCCTGAACACGGGCCCGATTAGAGGCGTACCAAGCGGCACACAACGTCGGCAGGCACGAGCGAGTTCGTAAAACATTCTGGTCATTTGCCTGTTTGCTCATTGAGCAGGCAGTTCTGCCGCCTGAAGCTGCGCCAGTGACTGCCGTCAAGTGCTTGTGAAGGCTCTCTCGAGCCCACTGCCAGTGATGCTTCACGCCTCTGCATTGGCCGCCAGCTTCAGCCACAGACGTCGGCGTCCCGGTCTCATTCAGGCGTTTCCATGCTTTGGGCGCAACCTCAACCGCATCAGCAATGATATTGCACACTATGCGGCTATGCAAAGAGCTACGTAGTACACTTTGTTGCGGTGCTCAAATTTGGCAGCACCGCCGCAAATGCTACTGCGCAGACTCACCGTCGGATTATAGCGAAAGCAGCAGTGAGTGTCAAGCCACGCCATTGACGGGAGCCGCTTGCTTCAGAGGCTTGCAATAGGGGCAAGCGCGCATTGCAGAACGGCGCGTCATGCAGTCTATATGCCGATTTTCACAGGTTGCCCGCTCCTGGCCGACTCCCAGATTGCCTCAGTCAGTTTGGCCACGGCCAAGAAACCTTCCACAGGGGCCTGAATATCCTGCTCTCCGCGCAATGCGGCGATAAAGTTTTCGTCACGCGCCCAGGATTTGCCAAGATCGTCCAGTGCGATGACTTCGCGCTGTTCATCCTGCCAGCTCCAAACTTCGGCTCCATTGCCCTGAATGCTGAGAGTGGCATCTTCGCAGAAGAACGTGATTTCCTCGTGGAAGTTCACGGCATGGCCGACAATTGACATGTTACAGAGGGCGCCACTTTCGAATTTCATGGATATTGCAGACAGAATATCGACATCGGCCCCCTTATTATCCTGATATGCGAAGACTTCAACCGGACGGTCATTCATGACCCACAGTATGACGTCCAGGAGGTGGCTGCCGGAGTCGTTCAACTGGCCGCCTCCAGACCATTCCGGTTTGGAGCGCCAGGTGTTTTTGAGGACCTGGCTGCGGTACCAGTTCTGCGACTGCCACGCGGATACATAGTAGCAGTCACCGATCTTCCCTGACGCGATCTCTTCCCGGCAGTAGCGATATGGCGCCAGCAGGTGTCGCTGGTATGAAATGCCAGCGATGAGTCCCGTGTCGCGCACTTTCTGGATCACAGCCTCAGTTTCGGCGACCGTGCAGACCATCGGTTTTTCTGCAAACACATGCAGCCCCGCGTCGAGTGAGGTCATTATCTGCTCAAAGTGCAGCGTGTGTGGCGTCGATATGACGACCGCGTCAAGTTCAACAGCCTCCAGCATCTCACGATAGTCGGCGAATGCAGCAACCTCCGCCCCCTCGTCGGCACATCGCTTAAGTGCAGCGGTCCTGGCCTCTGGCGAGGGGTCAGCGAGCGCCGCCACTGTCACGTTTTCAATGGCAAGCATACCGCTCATGTGGGCGCGAGCATTACCGCCAGCGCCAATCATTCCCACGTGGATGACATCGTCTTTGCCGAACATTTGACACTCCTTTTCAGGCAGATATGGGCGAGTGAAGCAGACCGTCGGATGGAATTTCGCTGCGGGTCTCCACCTCACCTGCGGCTCAGAAATGAGTATCGAGGCCCTGTTTGTGGCACCGCAATCCAGGAGTGGTAATTGTGGTGGCGGTAGATGCTTTCGGGCGGCTATTATGTGGGCAAAACTGTAAATATCTGTGCAGGTATAGCGATTTAGAGTTTGACAATATATATATACAGAAAGATGCATGAAGGGGCTGGTATGCCTTGACTTCAGACGTCTTTTCAGCTACTATATAAGTAGTGTTAGATAGTGTCATTTCCCCCCTGCCAATCATGCCATATTGGGGATCAGATGAAGCTTTTGTCGCAGCAGCCCCGCACCTCCGATTTGCTACAGTATATGCTTTTTTGCTGTCTTTCGCAGAGTCTCCCTGTTTGCGTCGGTGACTGACTGTGCGCATCGGAGATTGATGACAAAATATACTATATAGCCTCGCGTTGTACGTGGTTTCAAGGCAGTTGCGACTTACTGGCAAGGAGCAGTGATTCATGGCCGAACAAGGGAATTCCTACAATGCTGCACAGATCAAAGTCCTGAAGGGGCTCGAAGGTGTCCGTCGTCGCCCCGCAATGTACATCGGATCAACTGGCAAACTTGGCCTCCATCACATCGTGTTTGAGGCCGTTGATAATGCAGTCGACGAGGCCTTCGCTGGCGTATGCGACGAGGTCAATGTAGTTATCATGGCCGATGGCGCAATTTCGGTTCGCGATAACGGTCGCGGCATTCCGGTTGATATGCACCCTACCGAGAAACGCCCCGCACTTGAAGTCGTCATGACCACGCTGCACGCAGGTGGCAAATTTGAGGGCGGCGGCTACAAGGTTTCGGGCGGTCTGCACGGTGTGGGCGTCTCGTGTA
>CAYSRY010000299.1:0-4427 GCA_964433395.1 uncultured Armatimonadia bacterium
CACGACTTCATGTCTGCCTTACCCACCAGCGCTTAACCCGGTCATTGGCGTCAAATTTTATGACGAGAATATCCTCATCAATGCGGAAGCCACTGTACATTCCAAGGTAATAGATCCACTCGGGGGCTGTCTCAACCGGATGCGCACGTCTCCCCCTACTTGTGTTGGCTTCCTCAGGATCCCCTAACAGCTCGCGAACTTGCTCTCGGGTCAAACCGATGAGTTCGTGATTGTCGAGAAGGTCGCTGACCATTGTTCCTCGTGGACTATCTGGCCGCAAGGCCTCGACTGCTTTCCACTCCTCGGAATCGAACGTGGCGTCACCCCAGCCATGGTATCCTCTACCTGCGTTCACGATTATGGAAAGCACGAATACTGTCATTGAGAAACACGCGTAGGCCAGCAGGCAAATCACAAGTAGCAGAAGACATCGTTTTGCTGAAAAACAGCTCCGATTGCCCCCTCCATCATCAGTCCGGTGCTCGCAATTGCACATTTGCCATACACCTCTCGTCTCGGTATTGCCGTTCTCGTTCCCGCCGCGTGGACGGTCAAGTAAATGGTTCCTATTTTGTCGATGCCGCTGAAGACGCCAAAACACAGAAAATGATGACTTTACAAACGCCGCCCTATGTTTCGCCGATGAACGTGTCCTGCAGTTTGCCAGCATCGTCAATAAAGTGATACACGACGACCCCCTGCAACTTGCTGTTGACGTTGTAAATCAACACTTTCGCATCGCGCTCAGTCTCTGGTACCGTCCAGCCAGTGGCACTACGCCCCTTCGTGTGTTTCGCCCATGCCTCAGTCCCTGTGTGCAATACATCATCAGGGTTGCCGAAGCGCCTGATCAATGTTGTTTCCGAAGTCCCCGAAGGTACACTGCAGTGCTGGAGTGCCGCAGGCAGGTCAACAGCATAGTGCGTCCATGGCCGTCTGAGCCCGCGTGGGTCGCACGATGCGTGGTTAAACTGCCACAGCCCCCAGATGACGAAAAGAGCGCTCAGCAACAGCAGCGTCAGGAACGCGAGCATGACGCGCTTTTTCATGGCAAGCTCATCTTCTCCCCAGTGCCACCTGTAATATCCTGCTACCTCGCGTTATCAATCCACGATCGACCATACATAGACATCAGATATGTGGGACGGCGCAGTTGCCACCAGGACTGACACCATTCGAGGCATTTTCGCCCACGCCTCATCCGGAGCCGTCGGCACCCATGTATCGCTTGGCGTCGTCGACCGCGGGGCATTGTAGGCTGCCTCCTGATGCGTTCCTGCGGATGTTGGCGGCTGCCACCAATCCACACCCTCATATGTTTTTGGCATGAATATCTGCGTTGGTTCCGTGCGCCATTCAGCCCTGGCAGGGATCCCCTCGCTTTTGAATTGGGCAAGCTGATCGGGTGTCATCTGTACGCGAGCCAGCAAGTACCCGCGCGGCATCTCCTCATACCGCGAGTTGACCAGCTTACTACCCGACGGAAATGACAATTGCGTCAGTTGCCGCACAGTCAGAAGATCAACAGTCCGCGGGCTGAATGGCCGCATGGCATACCAGAAAAGGCCGCCAAGCCCCACTATCAGTGCGGCTAAAATCGTGAGCAGGACTATCAGGCACCGTGAACGTCGGGGCTTCGGCGGTCTCGCTTGCTCGACTTGTGCCATTACGTACCTCCCGACGATTACTAATCCGAAACGCGGCTGCTCAGCGCGACATGGTTATAACCATTGCGTTACTATTACTTTAAGCACATTGCCGTTCCTCTTTTGTCATATGCACGCCCGCAGGAGCAATACCCCCAACAGCAGGACGCATCCTAAGGCCAGCGGCGTACCCACGAACAACAGAATCAGGCTTGCCGCTGAAGGGAGTTTCGCGCAAAGCGCGCTGACGAAAACCGCTGCAAGCGCAGCCAGTGGCACAGTCAAAGCCGCCCACGGTAGCCATGTAACGGCTGCGTATTGCAGGGGAGACAGAAGCAGATCGCATTCGGCGACGGTCGAAGCGGAGTAGGAAACGAGGAAGACCATGCTGACCAGAAGCACGACACCGTACGAGGCGGCACCCACTGCGAGAACGGTGCCTGCCCAGAACAGCAACGGCTGTTGCATGCGGAATTCAGTCACTGAGACCGCCTCCTGACGGTAGTGAGTTCCTGCAAACCACGCCTACGGAATTGTCCACACCAGATACACGACTGAGGGCTCTTGCCCCTCCAAATCTGCTAATACTTCAATGCAATGACTTGTGTCCGGATGGCAGATAGTCGCCGCTGTGAATTGACGCGCACCATCCGGATGCCAGCCGCTGATAGCACCAGCAACCAATCTGGCGTGCTCGTTTGTCACTGCACGTTCGGTTGCGCTTGTCTGACCGGAAAACGGAGCAGCTTCGAAGAAGTCCTCCACACTCTCCCGGGGCATGCGCAAGACTGCAAGCATTCTGGGGTAGAGTTGGCCTCCATTGTATGCCGCGTCAATCAGCACGGTACCCTGCGGAAAATGCAGGGCGGTCAATCGTTCCACCCCTGCTAAGGTTCCCACAGGCACCGATTCCCCCGGCCTGATTGCATGCACCATAAAATGGAGAGCGACAACGCCGCCGATTGCCCACACCAGAGCCACCAGCCAGACAATACTGACCGGCCTGATGCCGCGCTCTTGTCTGTCTCTCATTTTTCCCCATCCATGACGGGATTAAGTGCTTTGTGCTGAAATTGTCTTTCGCCCACGCTATGGTACGGTTACCGGCGAAATAATTGGTGAAGTGCTATACCGCCCATCATCACCTGCATGCACTTTATGCTGATGAACGACTACTTCGTCGCGAGGCGAGAATTGCTTAATGGTGATATATATAAAGGTGTCGTCCGCTGATAGGCTCCATGTCGGGTAGATACCTCGGCCGATTTTGGTGGCGTCTCCGGTTGGCAGATGGATCAGGTACATGTCGCCCTCTTCGGTGTCGGTCAGACACCATATGCCAGATGGGGAGCAATCGAAATGCAATGGCGTTTGCCCATCAGGGAGCACCAGGTCGCGTTGGCCAGAGGCATCGCTGGTCGCTACGACGAGCATGGCGCGCTTGTCTGAGCGTTCCGTCCGATAGACAAATGTTTGCGCATCAGCGGATGCGCGAACCATCAATGGAGTGTCCTGTAACCTGAGCGGAGGAGCACAACGAACGGGATTCGCATTCACCCGGCCGATTGCCTGGTCTCCGTCGTATATGCCACGGAAGTAGAGCATATTGCCGCTCCGGCTCCATTGAAGCGTATCCTGGCGAAGCCATGACCAGGTACAGACACGCTGTCTGTTAGCTCCCTGTGCGTCGGAAAACCATAGATCGAAATTGTCGTCATCAACCCATGCAGCATGCTCACCATCTGGGGAGAATGCAAATTTCAATGGCCAAGAAGGGAACCCCTCCAGTGGTTGGCTGCTGCCCAGAGTAAGATTGTAGATAGTGAGGGCCCAGAATGGGGCACCAGAAATTCGAGGGCGAGGGGATAGATACGCTACCTCCTCATGAGAGCGCCAGGAAGGATTGGGCAGGCTCTGCCCAACGGTAATCGCCTTTTTTGTGTGCAGATCAATCACGACAAGTTCGCGGGATAATCCAAGTTCAGATCCTGCACGTGCAATCGAAAGAGCGAGTTTATTGCCATCAGGGGAAAATTCTACTGGGTGAATATGGGTGCTCGTACCCCGTTCAGCGACAGGCTGACGCGGTGTCACGCATCCTGCCAAGACAAGCGCAGCTATAGCAGGCAGGGCAGGGACAATCCTCTGCAACCATCGCAGCCTCATTTCCGCATTCCTCCTCGCATGTGTACAATCTGCAGAAAGATGCTTCTGTGCTGTTATAGCGCAATCATTGTAACGGTATCTCTCGCAACATGGCGGCCTGTGGCACTGACCATTCCTGAAGTCGTAGGCCGCTGGCACCTTTGGTGACCACTAAGATGGTATCGTCGGACAGCCATTCGAAAGAGCTCTGCCCGGCGACGACTTCATCCTTGTCCCAACTTGCGATCTGACGGAAAGCGCTTGCGGATTGGTCAATGACGCCAATAATGGAGCCGGCAGCGTCAGCTGAATCACGCACTATGGCAAGCTGAGAGCTGTCGGGAGACCAGGCCGAATAAGCGCCAGCGGCATCTACGGCTGCAGTTTCAATTCCAGTGGACAAATCAATGATTTTGAGCAAAATGCGATCTTCTGAAGGCGTTTGCCCCATAAGCAGAGCTGCAATCGCGATGTGAGAGCCGTCAGGGGCAACGGCAGCGCGAACACAATCGTCAGTATTGGCGACCTCAGAAGAAGTACCGGTAACGGGATTGAGTTGAATGAGCATGTCTGGCGCATTGCGAGCGAATAAATGACGCGCATAAAGACGGTCGGTTTGTGGCCAGGGATTTGTCA
>CAYSRY010000300.1:0-4422 GCA_964433395.1 uncultured Armatimonadia bacterium
TCCGAACCGCCCATGGATGATCACGACCTGTGCGCATAATGAAGTTATAGTTGATGGGCAGCCGCAGGAAGCTGGAGCAGGCGTTCTGGAAGCATTCTGCGGCAATGGACCCGTGATGGCGAGCATCGCATCGGCCCCGGCTGCATATGGTGGGGTAACTTCCACATATCGCCGCAGTTGTGTGATGGTGAATCGTGGCCCAGGCAAGCGCTATCTGGTTGATCTGTTTGATGTGGTGGGCGGGAGCGACCATCAGTACTGCTTCCATGCGGATGGTGAGACTTTCATCCCCCCTGCTCTGGATTACAGTGAGATTGACGCGGCAACCCTCGGCGACACCGTGACTGGCTATGGATGGTTGAAAGAGGGCAAGGCGAGTAAGACCAATGGCGCGATCACGTGTGAGTGGATTACCGACCCCGAAACGCATTTCGGTACACGTCTGCACATGATGCAGAGTGAGGGGACGGAACTCGTGTATGCGAAGACACTTGGGCTTCGCGACCGCAGCAATCCGTTCGGGAAGACAGACCTTTATAAGACGTTCGTGCGCAGGCCCGGGCCTGAAAATCACTTCCTGTCGGTGATTGAGTGCTTCAAGGGCGCATCGCAGCTCACAGGCGTGCGCAAATTGACCGTGACCTGCGAAAAGGGACATGCGGAGGCACTGGAAGTGCAGTGTGCAGGTGCCACTGACATTGTTGTCATCGCCAATCCGGAGGCCGCAGAGGCCGCCGTCAGAGTGGAAGAATATCCGGAGCTGAAATTCACGGGACGCGCTGCGATAGTGAGCCTGGAACGGGACGAGCCGGTTTTGCTGTGGATGCTCGGCGGAAGCGCGCTTGAATATGGAGAGCTGAGAATCGCCGGTGAGCCAGTATATACGGGCACAATCACAGCCATTGATCAGGAGACATTTGCAGTGGTGATTGAGGGCGAACTCCCGGCTGGTGAAGCATGGGCCGGACAGCAGATGCAGATTGGCGACACGTACGACGGCGTCTATGAGATGCGCGCAGTGGTCAATGAAAATGGCCGAACGGTGGTTACGCTGGCCGATGAACCGCTGATTACATGCAAAGAAGGCGACACATTCAGAATAGTACCCGCCGTGAGCGTGCTGTCAGCCCGATAGCAGGCGCGGTGGAGACACACAGGGCAATACGACATGGAACAGTAAGATGTGAGCCAGCAATACATATCAGCCTTTATATGCAGAGATATTGGAGGGTGGTATCGCGCTATGACCGTCATAGATTGGGCCGTCGTCGGGGTATACCTGTTGGTAGTGGCGAGTGTAGGTTTCATAGTCAAAGGGCGGATAAAGGGGCTGGATGACTATTTTGCCGGCGGGCACAATATCCCGTGGTGGCTGGCCGCAGTATCACACCATATCTCGGGATACAGCGCATTTGCATTCGTAGGATATGCGGGGGTGGCATACAAGGTCGGGTTTAATATCTGGACCCTATTCGCCCTGCCATGTTTTCTGGCGATGACAGTAGGCGCGTTTGTCTGGGCTCCACGGTGGGTACGGCTGAAGGTTATCTCACCGGTGGAATATCTGGAGAAACGTTTCAACCGCACCGTGCACCAAATCATCGCCTGGAGCGGCATCGCGGTGAAATTTGTCGATGAGGGCCTGAAGCTGTATTCGCTCGCGCTCGTTATTGCGGTCGTGGCGGGTGTACCGTTGAATGTGACGATCATCGCGTGCGGAATCGTGGCGATTTTGTATGTGCTGGTGGGGGGGTTGTGGGCAGAGATGATCACCGACTTCACCCAATTCCTCATTCAGGCAATCGCAACTATACTGCTTGCGGCCGTGGCACTGAATGCAGTTGGTGGCTGGACCAGCATGTGGGCGCAGCTCGGGCCGGGGAGTACGGACATTTTCAGCGAAGAGTACAACCTCGCGTATATCTTAGTCTTCGTGGTCGTGATTACCCTCAGCTATAACGGCGGGACATGGGGATTAGCGCAGCGCTTCTATTCGATCGGCAAGCCACAAGATGCGAAAAAAGCGGCGCTGCTTTCGGCAGGTCTGTATCTGGTCTACCCGCTGGTGATATATATTCCTGTCTGGGCGGCGCGCATCGTCCTGGGCGAGCTTCCACCAGAGCAGATGGAGCAGACGTACGCTCTAATGGCGGAGAGATTCTTCCCAAGCATCATGCCCGGCCTGCTGGGGCTTTTCGTGGCTTCGATGTTTGCGGCTACGATGTCGATGGTGGACGGCGACCTGAACGCGCTGGCGGCGGTATTCACAAAGGATATTTACAGCAAGACCTTCAATCCCTCGGCCAGTGAGAAGACACTCTTCAAAGTAGGATTGCTGGCGACAGCAGTGCTGGGTATCATCACAATTGCGACCGGGCTTCTAACGCCGCTGATGGGTGGCGCTTTCCAGGCTATGATGACCTGGTACGCGGCAATACTCGCGCCAGTGTCGATTCCGCTGCTGTTCGGCATGCTGAACTGGCGGACAACATGGCGGGGCGCGCTGGCTGCATGGGCAGGCGGTTTCGTGTCGTTCATCCTGTTGAAGTACGGGCTGCCTGTTCTTACCGGCGCAGAGACAGCGTGGGTGATTTTCACGGGTGGCGAGCTGCTGGTGACATTCGGGATATTCCTTGGTGAGGGTTATATGAACAAGCTGACGCCTGAAGAGCAGGAGAATGTGGACCAGCTCAGGCGACAGGTCGAAGGCAGAGAAACAGGAGCGATCCTCGGGAGCGGTATGGAAGGCGAATAAATAGAACTTCAGGCAATGCGGCGGAAATCGTCGAGAACAGCTATGAGAGTATCGAGCACGGGTGCAACGCCATAGTGGCGTTCCAGCGCCCGTGCTGCTTCATTTGCTATTGTGCGACCGCGATCGGACATGTCGAGGAGCTGTTCGCATCCTGTGGCGATTGCTGCAGGATCACCAGGTGGGACGAGGATGCCACCGCCAGTCAGGTCGATGAGTTCGGGGAAAACACCGTTTCGTGGAACGATGACAGGAATGCCGGAAGCTATTGCTTCCATCGCCGCCAGACCGCGCTCTTCGGGCACACGCGAGGGCACGCAAAAGACATCGCATTGGCTGAGGAAATCGAGCTTTCCAGGCGAATCCACCTCGCCGAAATAGTGGAATTGGTCAGGAATGTCTGTGCGAAGTCTGGCGTGTACGCGTTTCCAATAGCGCCGATCAAGCACGCGCCCCGCGATGCCGAGGTGAATCTGCCCGTCACGCCGGCGAATGAGCTGCTCCGCCGCCTGTACGAGCAGGTCGAGGCCCTTGGGCTGGGTTATGACTGAAAGGTAGCCAATAGAGGCTCTGGCATCCTGCTGGCGCGCAATGCGGGCATCACGCACAGGCGCATAGATGGTAGTGTCAATGGGCGTTCGGACGACGCGAATGCGCTCGGCTGGGATGGCCATGTAGTCAGCCATAAGGCTGGCGTAGGACGCGCCGGGAGAGATGAACCCGTCGATGCTCGCAGCATTTTCGCGTATAAGGTCGCGGGCCTGAGTGGCATGAGGCTCCCCCATAGCTGCGATGAAGCTGTCCTCGCCCTGGAGACCGCAGATGACAGGGACGTCAAATGCTGATTTCAGAGCTGGTGCAATGCCAGAGAGCATGGAATTGGTAACGAAGAAAAGGTCAGGAGCGCGCCGGGTTTTAAGATGGTCAATGAGGCGCTCGAGTTCTGCAGCCTGATGGCCATCACGGCCCGCGAGCATGGAAACAGTCATCAGCCCCAGATCGGAGGGTCTGGTGCTGATGGCAAAGCGAGAGACGAAATTGAGCAGATGGGGGCTGTCAAGGAGGCGCGCGATGCCGGCCGGCATACGCCTGAAAATGGAGAACCGCTGCTGAAGGAAAGCAGAAATGCCGCCGAAATACATTTCGTCGAGAGGGAGCGCCAAATCCGCATCAATGCGCAAAGGAGTGTAGCGAGGAGTGATGCGGACCTCGTGGCCGCGTGCGATGAGGCCGCGAGCCATCGCGATGTCACGCATACAGGCCCCGCAGTACATCTGCCCCGCTCCGGCTGCAAAATAGACAATCCGCATAGTATCCCTCCCTCACATCGGTGACTGATGGCCCGTCTCTCGCAATGATGCAGCGGCCCGCAGCAGCGCCACTGAGGCAATGCCATAGTAGGTATATTCGACATCAGCCTCAGCATCGCCACAGTAGCCGGTGAAGCCACCGGTATTGACCGCGCGCTGGCGAACAAAACGGGCAATCGCGCCCAGATCAACCGTTTGAATGCTGCTGAGAGTGGTCAGAGTGACCAAGCCCGTGAAAGTTGACAGAAGATCACTGCAGGGTGCCCGCGGATGCGAGCGAATGCCGCCGTCATCAGCCTGCATTCGTGCGATGAAGCGTGCGGCAGCGGCTGAAATTGAATCTGACAGACCGCCGACCAT
>CAYSRY010000301.1:0-4410 GCA_964433395.1 uncultured Armatimonadia bacterium
CGCGAAAAGGTCCATCGCCCCCACGTATACTCGGGTGTTGGCTTCGTGGTTGGCCACACGATTCATCGGAGCGGTAGTGCCCTCATCATCGCCGCCACCATCATTGTGATAGACATTGACGTTGACGCACAATTCAGCCGATGAACCGCCCGGCAGAATATTGGGCGTAAAAGTCAGCGCAGTACCCTCGTTGAGAGCTTTCCATATGGCCGGCTGCTGAGAAAACTGCATCGCCAGAGCCAGGAGACGATCTGCCGGCAAGCCACCAATCGAACCGAACGTGCTTGTCGCTTCGGTCGTTACCTCGTCATCATCATCAGATATATACAATGACGAATCCAATAAATCATCGCCAACGCTTGATGTATTCACACTGCTGCCAGGCCGGAACTTTGCCACCAGTCTCGCTGCCCATTTCGCTTTTGCCTCATCGCCGACCAGCACGAGGCTTTCTTTTTCGGTGTCACTTCCAGGCCAGCACTGCACATCCGGCACGGCGGCCTGCACCCGTTCGGCGATCACGTCAGCCGCAGGCCCTGTGCCACCAGCCTGTTCGAGGTCCACATAGATAATGACACGTCCAGAACTTTTTGATCGCCGCGGCACATAGCCTCGCAGGGCGTCGCTGAATTCCTGGGCACTTGCCAATGACGACGCATCAAGCTGTGGCGGCATCGAAACATTGAAGTAACTTACCGCGCTGCCTGAGACAGTTGCTTCGTTGCCGGACAGGACGCTGATTGAGGTTTTGCTCGTCGACCCAAGGCCACCACTGCCCTCGCCGCTCATATGCTGGAGTTTCGCCTGCAATGGCTGCAGGAACAGACGCTCCATGTCACCCGCCAATGCGCGCTCTCCACGCTGCAGAACGCTCTCCGCATCGGCAGAGCGCATTCTCATGCGGTCTGCACTCACTGTTCCCCTGTGGAATGCGTCGTAATCCCGCAGAAAACCAATGATACTTGTGCGTACCACAGGGAGGTAGCGTGGATCATCAAGTGTTGCAATCAGATGTCCCGGTATCAACTGTCGCGCAGCGGCAGAGCCAGGCAGCTCCTCTTCATCGCATGTATCAGCCGCCAAGGTCGCATCCAGGGCAGTGGCGATATCAGCACTGGCCGCATTTTCGCCATCACCCGCCAGCAATTGCCGCCAGCATTCCAGCGCCTCCGGATCCGTCTCCTCAAGCGACCTGACCCACTGTTCCATCCGCGGAATGAGGCCTGCTCTGAGTGCGGTAGAGAGAGCGGGTGTGGTTGTTGTTGCCGTTCCGGTCAAACCACCTGTGATATTCGGCAACTGACCGATGCCAACTCTGGTCGAATCTACACCGGCTACCGATACAGACGCTATGGGCCCCATGGGCGCAATAATCTCGGGGCGCGCGCACATGAGCGTCGCGATGATTTCAGTCAATGCAAGCGGGTGCGGGCCACGTTCTGACGGCAACAGGATATCTCTGCCGGGTGCCACGCATACGGGGGGGGCCTCGTCATCCCCCGCAGCGGCTTCTGCCATCCTCATCGCTTCAGCATTGGCCTGCAGAATCTCCTGTGCGTACAGATCAAGAGCACCCATGTAGCCACGCACCAACCGGCTCACCGCATTGATAAGCCGCTGCGCTTCAGCGGCTGTGCGTGAAACTTTCGCATTGTCAGTACCGCTGATCTGAAATGCCCAGATGCCCAATTCCACCTGCGGCTGCGGCACATCAAGTGTCGCGATAACGCGTTTGACCTGTTCGACCTGGGACGCAGGGCCATAGAGCAACAACACTGGCTGTCCGCCCCCAGTGGGCACACTAATATGTACTCCTCGCGTCGCTGTGCCAGGCAAGCCATCCAGCAGCCCCGCCACAAATTCCGGATCGCGCAGGTAGTAGAGGCGAAGCGTTTCGGAAATCAGGGCATCTCTTTCTGGAGCTATGGTGAAATTGTCGGCTGGTAAAGCAAGCGCTGGATTTTCGACACCATCCTGTTCAGCTGCATCGTCGCACATGGCAGGGCTGTGCCCCACCATGAGTGCGAGCAGTAGTGCAACGAACGGCATCAGATTGCTGCAACGTGAATGTGTGAACCTCATGCTACTTCTCCTCCAGCCCATCTGCAGAATGTCGGACTTCATGCAAAGACACGCGTGAATGTTTTCCGCGTCCACTTATCAGTTACCTGCCCCCAAGCGAAGCAGGCATATATCGCATCTCCGAGGAAATAGCCAATAGAGAAAAAAATACCTCAGGTCTCCAGCGTCGTCATCCCGCTATGTTGAGGTGAACAATGTGCTACGCCCATGGTCTTTCTTTGTCGTCCTGATCACCCTCATTGTTGCTCTTCCCAGTTATGCTCAGGACGTCTTCGTGTATGATTTTGAGCAGGGCGACGACCTGGCTCTCTACGATAATCTGGTATTCTCCGGGATAGAGGCGACGGTTGTCGCTGGCGGTCCTGACGGCGCTGGCCACTGTCTGAAATATGCCAATACCGCCCCCTCTACGCAAGCCCCTCTGCGCATCAACCGCGAAATGATCCTGGAGAAAAATCTGACGCTTTCATTCGACCATCGCGAGACAATTGAGGATGGGAAAAGCGCCTCATACCTCGGCATTCTGTTCTATGATTCCGCCGGCAAGCAATTCTTCGGTAGCGACAAGTTTTCCGACGAGTGGAAGCATGCTGTGGTTCCGGTCGGTACCCTGCATTCTCCCAATGAAGGCACCCTTGAGCTGCATAAAGTGCTCAGCTCGCTGCATCTCTACGCCCGCAGCGAAGGTACAACGAAAGCCAGCATGACTGTCTGGATCGATAACATCCGCCTCAGTATGACGATACCGGAGAGCAAACTTATGGAGAACGTCTACAAATCGAATGCCAATCCGCCACTGCTTAATTGGGGGCCACGGGAGTCTTCCGGTCGCCTGCAATATTCACAAGACCCAACGTTCCCCGAGGCGGCCACAGTTACAGTGGAGTGCGAGCACAATTTCTATACGCCGCCAGCCCCAATTGCCCCGGGACGCTGGTACTGGCGTGTCTGGACGAGCAGCGAGCTTTCTGAGCGCTGGTCAGACATTGAGCAGATTGAGATTGTACCGGAAGCGCACAAATTCGTTACGCCTCCCATCCCCGTTGCAGATATAACCAGTCGCCCGCGCCCGTGGCTGACACCGCTGCGAGAGCTCAGCGACAGCGAGCGTCAGCAACTCATCAGCGAAGCGCAGGAGCTTATCAGGCAGGGAGTACCGGAGGACCCACCACCATTTGTCGAAGGCAATCCTGACTGGCCGACATGGATTGACTGGTATGGCAAAGTGCACGGCAAAATCACCAGTGCTACCGGGGCGAGATTGCAGAAACTTGGCACAATTTATGCGCTGACCCGCGAGAAATCGTTCCTTGCCGACATGAAAAGACTTGTCTTCGAGGCGGCGACATGGGATCCCGAAGGCGGCAGTTCGATGCGCAACGGAGACATCGGAGCTCACCATCTCCTGCGCGGCCTCAATCTCTGCTACGACGCTCTGCATGACGATCTGACTGAGGCGGAACGTGCCAAATTGCGAGACGTCATCGCGGTTCGTGCAAAACAATTCTGGGGCAGTGCCAACCCATTTCCCAAAGGTGGCACCAGCGAATTCAACAATCATGCATGGCTGCGCGCATTCGGGCTTGCCGAGAGCGGCCTCGTACTGCTCGGCGAATATCCGGATGCCGAAGTGTGGGCCGAATATGTCCGGCAGCTCTACATCGGCAAATTTCTCTGCGCCCTTGGCTATCAGGGCGACAACAACGAGGGCATCAGCTACTGGGGCTATGGCCTGTGGTATGTCATTGACTACGCAGACATGATCAAAAACGTCTGCAAAATCGACCTCTTCCAGCATCCGTGGCTTTATCAGACAGCACGCTTTCCGCTGTATACCGTCCCGCCGGGCGCATGGGCTGTCTCATTCGCCGACACCGGCAAGCCCAACCACAGTGTCAAAGGTCCCGCGCAGACAACACACGTCCGCAGTCTCGCAGAGCGCACCGGCGACCCATACGCGCTGTGGTACAGTGGCGCCACGGCTCCAGTCAATGGCGTTTCCCCCAAGCCTCCGGTGGATCTGCCACAATCCATCCTCTACAAGTTCATCGGCTGGGCTGTCCACAACACATCAATAGTCGACGGCCGCGAGGGCGTCACATTCGCCATGCACAGCGGCCCATTCTATGCAGGCCATCAGCACGAAGACCAGAATAGCTTTGTCATCAACGCGTATGGCGACAAACTCGCCATAGACTCCGGCTATTACGATTGGTACGGAAGCCCGCATTTCAACGAGTATTCCACACTCACCCGCGCCCACAACGCGATACTCGTCGATGGTGAAGATCAGCATTCACGCAAAACTGGCGCAGACGGACGCATCGC
>CAYSRY010000302.1:0-4380 GCA_964433395.1 uncultured Armatimonadia bacterium
GGAACGAGTACGACAGTGCCACAAGTCATCTGCGAGATATTCTTGTCGATGTACAGATATCAGCGATTGGCCGATCGGTGTCACTGAAGCTCATCTGGCAGTGGGATCAGGAGACGGTGAACAACACCAGTCATTTGCGGGAGCGGCTTGGCTGCCACATCGACAATGCTTTTACCGCTACGCTCTCCATTAATGATGAGATCATGCTTCCTCTCAATAAGAAGAATGATGGCACCGCTAACGCTAGACGATCTGTCATGGACATGCTTATTCAAGATAAGGCTGCTAGTAGATTGGCAAATGTGACCGACAATGGCCAGCGACGCTTTGTTGAGATACTGGTGAAGCTGGAGCTCCTGACACTTCAGTCGAAACCACGCCTCGGTGTGTCCAAAAACATTGAGGGGGCGGTCGGTCAGGTCGCGCAGGTAATCCGGAAACATACAGATGCAGCTCGTGAGAGTGCACAGAAACTGTCCGAACTTGTCACCGAACTTGCGTCTGTACCTTTTGGCATCGGTTACCGTATGCAGGCATTGCTTTTTGCAGCGATACTGAGCCGTGAGCTTCGTGGAGGCAACTTGCGTTTTGAGCGCGTGCGGTCGGGCAACGGCCCGGACGGTCCGGTAATGTCCGGTGAATTACTCGACAAAGCTTTTAAAGATCCCGAAAGTTATCAGTTGCGCTACATCGATGTGACTGAAGATCAATATAGCAGAGTGGAGGGCTTGTTTGCCGCACTCAAAGGCATAGAGGCGAGGCCACCAGACCGTAATGTGTTGATTGCGGAAACACAGAAGGCTGTGGCGCAATGGTGGTCCCAGTTGCCTCGATACTGCCGTGATGCCGACAAGCTTTGCGATGATGAGCAGAACCTGCGTGCCGTGGCGTTGAGGGACAGGATTATACGGCCTTTGGTGAATTACATTGGTGATGCTGAAACTGTGCTGATCGATGATTTATCCAACCTTATTGGGGATAAATCGTTGTCGCGTGAAACCATGGCCAGCCAATTTTCTGAGCTTCTGAATACGGTTGAGGCGGGTGCCGATTTGGCTCGCAAACTTGCTTTGGCACGTGTTGCTGACGCATGGGGATTTGCTGACGATGTGGGAGACGAGCCACAGCTGGATGCTGCGCTGAAAAACTGGTATGCAGCTTTGCCCGAAGCCACTCGCGGAAATGTGTTCGCCACCGATGCGCGAAAGGTACAAACGTGCATTTCCTCTCATGGCGATGGGAGATTGCTTGATGCTTTATGCAAGGCAATAACAGGAAAGAAACCCGAGGATAGCGTGTGCTCTGATTTGGATAAATGGGGCGGGCGTTTGGCAGGCGCACGAGAGCTGATTGAAACGTGGCGTCCCGCAATACATAGACCTGACAGGCCTGAAGATGATGAGACGAGTGGTGCTGTGGCCTCTGGAGAGATCCGAATCGAGTTAGCTGGCAGCATGGCAGCTGCCGGCTGCGAACCATGTAATATTCAGCGCACTCTTGGAGCGCGCATTGTTGACGAGAGTGAATTAAATGAGACGGCAAAGATGATGCTGCGTATGCTGGTAAGCACTTTTGTTGACGACACTTCGCTCGATCCGGCACAGTGGAATTCAGTGCTCGTGGCATTCATACGAAAGGCTGCGGAAAAATGGCCGGGATAACAATCGTCTTAGACCCCGATGAGCGCTGGGGCCATAGTGCCGATGAGCATGTCATCGGCATACGCACACAACAAGACGTTGTCACAGCACGACGCGCTCTGCAGGAATATGGCGTTTCCGGAAAACCTATTGTGATCCAGGTTATCAACCAGGCTTTGTTGGTGCGGTTTGATGATCTGCGCGACCAGGAGCAAGTTGACTTCCTGAAGATAGACGAGCGCACGCTATTGGCGCGTCTTATTGGCCTGCCTCCCAATGCTCTGCCACCATTCATGACCGCGGCCGTCATTTCAGACCTGAAGTTGACGTCTCACATTCAAGCCAAGCCGCCTGAACTGAATGAAGAACCAGCTGTGTGGGCTTTGCGCGTTGCCATTGGGCGCGTATGGACGCAGCAGCGTATCGGCGGTTCAGATATCCTTGCAGCTTTATGCGAACTTTCCGAGCAAAAAGAGACTAATGGATTGCGCGAACTGTTGCAATGGCGTTTGCGGAAGCTTGCAGAAGCTGACGACTGGCGCGAACTGTTGAATTGGCTTGTCGCCGCGCCAGTGCGTCGGGCACGTTGCTTTATTGCAGCGTGGACATCTCGGCACTATGGCGATGCGGCTGTACTGTGGCTGCAGGATGAAGAATATGCACGCGACGAGATCAAGCAAGCTCGCAACCTGTGCGCAGATGATGCATTGGCGAAGCCGATGCAACTTAGTTGTGCATATGCGCTTTCGCAAGAATTTCAGAAGCAACTCGCTGCTGGAATAGCGGATTCATTCGCCGAGCGTGGGGTTCAAGCGCTTGAGATG
Source organism: uncultured Armatimonadia bacterium (assembly GCA_964433395.1). GTDB lineage: Bacteria > Armatimonadota > Zipacnadia > Zipacnadales > UBA11051 > UBA11051. Next base: position 2,465 of record CAYSRY010000302.1, read on the forward strand.
GTGCGCGCGTACACTTCGGCAGAATTGCATGCTGTAGCCGAATTGTTGCAGGAGCGTGCGGAAAGTGGACAGCTGCTCGGCGATGGGGATGCGGAAATCATTCAGGAATGGTTGCGCCCATGCCGCTCTTCACGCCAAGTAGCACGCATTTCCAGGCTCTCCGCATTGCTACGTTACGAAAAGACAGTAGTCAATTTTCCCACCTCAGAGGACTGGAGAACGATGCGTACGTGGCTCACGCGTGACTATATGCCATCCTATCGCGCGCATGCAGTTGCCGGCAATATCCACGACTTGACGACTGTGACTGCAGATTACGAAGCTTGGTTTGTAAGGCACTATTCAGAATTGCACATGGCATCGGAAGCTGGTTTGCGGCATTTTTCTGATGATGTCGCTGAACGGTTGGAGTACTCGGCCGTCCTTATTGTGCTGCTTGATGGAGTGCCGTATCCTGCATTGAAGTATTTGAATGATACAGTTGGCTGCAGCGACAACGTTCGCCAGGTACGTGAGGCAATTCACGTATCGTTGGCACCGTCAACGACCCCGCTCAACAAAGCGGCGTTGCTGCAGTCGTGTATGCCTGATGGCGCGCATGCTGAGGTCAGCGAAGAACATATTGCGTCCCTGCTGCAGATTGGCGAAGATCGTGTGGAGTTATCTGTAACCGACAGCAGCGATCTGATCCAGGCCGACAAGCTGGGGGCAGGGCACATATATGTCATTCACTACCGATCTGTCGACGCAACCTGTCTCCATCAACCTATGGCATCTTGGCAGCGTTGGGAGAAGTGCTATAGGCTGCTTGATGAAGTTGCGGCAAGTATTTGTCAGATAATGGTGAGGTGTGATGAGCGCGGTCTGATAACGTGGATTGGATGCGTCAGTGACCACGGTTGGACCGAATTGCCACGCGATGAGGAGTGGGTAGCATTGCCTGTTGATTTGGCGGACAGGGTCCACCACGGTCGCGTTATCAACGGAGTGGCGGACGCCCGTTACGGCTGGCCGCTCGACGCGACGGGGTGGTTATTGGACGAAGATTGCACTGTAGCGCGTGGCTACACTCATTTCAGCTCACGTCCACATGGAGCAGTGCACGGAGGCATTACTCCGCAAGAAACGGTGGTGCTCGGGACATGGTTCTCAAACTATGCGGCCGATGCTTTTGAAGATTTGGTCGCCACCGTAAGCGGAGAGGTGAAGCGAGGACACGGTGATGAACCAATCAGTGTGAAAATTGTGAATCCCAATACTGAGACGATCACCGTAAATGCCCTGTCATTCGCACAGATGAGGTTCAGCGATGAGGCGTTGCCGATGCAGATTCGACCTGTGAGTACGATCGTTTTATCGGGTTGGGCGGACGCATCAAGAGTTCGTGAGACTTTGCTGCGGATTTGTGGAGAGATACACTGGGAATGCGGCGGCAGGCAAAAGCGCCAGACTATAGAGGTTGTCATTTTGACCAAGGGTGCCGCATCGTCGGTCACGTCATTTGACAACATGTTTGGAGACTGAAAAATATGGCGGTCACGGAGCTCGATGAGCTGATCCATGAGTGCTTTGCTGATGTCGCTGTTGATAAAGGTGTTTCGCGGGGTATTGGCACGGGAGAGCGTGCAATTCCTGCTTTTGTACGGGATTGGCTTGTCTCGCGATATACAAACGGAGAGGATGTAAATCGCTCTCGAGTTCAAGCGTTTCTCGAGCAGCACCTTCCAGATAAGCAGCAGCGCGAGCGTTACCGTAATCGGTTGTATAACGGGGAAGAGCTGACAATTCTCGATAGCTATAGCGCGCATGTTGACCTCAAGCAGGGGACGCGTCTAGTCAGTGTTCCGTCACTCGATATTTTTGATGCCCATGTCTATGACGCTACGGTGCAGAGTAACGAGGCGTTGCTTGGTGGA
>CAYSRY010000303.1:0-4329 GCA_964433395.1 uncultured Armatimonadia bacterium
CCGGAGCTATGCTGGGAGGTATAATTGCGACTACTTCGGGTGTTGTGACTCCCGGCTTTGGGGTGCTTGCCTGTGCGCTCGTCGCGGCTTCGGCCACGTGCCCATCATATTTGGGATCGATCGGCGCCGCACTTCCCGGAGCTATGCTGGGAGGTATAATTGCGACTACTTCGGGTGTTGTGACTCCCGGCTTTGGGGTGCTTGCCTGTGCGCTCGTCGCGGCTTCGGCCACGTGCCCATCATATTTGGGATCGATCGGCGCCGCACTTCCCGGAGCTATGCTGGGAGGTATAATTGCGACTACTTCGGGTGTTGTGACTCCCGGTTTTGGTGTGTGTGTCTGTGCGCTCGTCGCAGCGTCGGCCACGTGCCCATCATATTTGGGATCGATTGGCGCCGCACTTCCCGGAGCAACACTCGGGGGGATTGCAGGTAGGTCAGGCGCTGCACCAATTGATATGTTTTTCGCGATTGGATTCAGGTAACGTGAAAGCGTTGCTTCCAGTTGGCCGGGGAGGCAGAATGTGCCCACTACGAAATAGCGGTCAGACGCCGCGTACGCCACAAATGCGACCTCGAGCGCCGGCTGATCAGGTTGTTGCAGCTCCCCGGTGATCAGCAGGCCCTGCAGACCAGAGACTGTGGCGAAGGCCTCCTCATTTCGCCGTGTATACAGATAATCCCGACGGATGGCGGCTTCATGTGCCAATGCGGCTGCCGACGGGGTCTCAGCTGCACCTTTGGGGATCTCCCAGATCGCGAGCTCAACGGGCCATGCCAATCCATCGGGTGGGTAAGTAACCATCCCTGCATCGCCGTAACTTGTGTCAACGCGCCAGCCCTCGGGCACAGAAATCGCACATTGGCCGTCAAGAAACCTTACCTCTTGAGCGTGCGAGATTGTCACACACACAAACAGGATGAGGCATGACAGGCTGACAAAGCCCTTGATTCTCCATGGCGACGTGTGTCTTCCCATAGCACTTCCATTGCATATATTCCTGGCAGTATCCGCTGCCGCTCTTCTCCCGTCCATTGTACCACGCTTGACGGCAAGGGAGAAGACGGTGTGCCTTGACGCAAAAAATGGGGCCCGTCATTCGACGGGCCCCTCGGTGTCGCATTTGGTCTCAATTGCCGCTACGAAAGGTCAAGCCCCTCAATGTAGCTCTTCAGAGCTGTCTCCTTTGTCGTCAGATCACCATTCAACTGCTTGATCTCGCCTTGCAGCTTCTCGAATTCCGTCTCCTGAGCCGTGAATTTCGCCACATAGCTGGTGTACAGATCCGAATTCCGTTCCAACTGCTCCATATTTTTGCGGATCCGGTCCTGTTCCTCGCCGATCTCCTTGAGGCGCGCTTCGCGCTCACTGATTTGCTTCTTCGTTGCTTCAATGCCGGTCTTCATGTCCATGACCTTGCTCATGGCGTCCCTGATCGGCTGGCTCAGCTCAGTCGTGCTCACATACGCCTGCAAGTCATTTGTATCCAGATCGCTCAGCCACATGCGTTCGCTCACTGGCTGCTCTTCTTTGACCACCAGTTCAGCGCTCTTGCCCGGCTCAACGGTTACCTCGAAACGATAGAGATTGTCTGTCCGCTCCATCGGTTTTTCGGGGGCGATGAGCTTCCAGCCGCCGCGAAGCGGGTGCTCAACGATGATGGTCCGCTTCGACTGTGAAACATTCTTGAATGTATAGGTCTGTTCGCTGGTTTGTTTCACAGTGACTGTCAGCAGCCCATGCACGAGTTTTGCCGATGTTGACTGCTTGTCCCCTGTTGTCTTGCTCTTCGAGTCGACCCGCACACCCAGATCGACTGCATACGAGAGCAGGCGCTTATCACCAGGTGGTACGTCGCCAATCAGAGCGTCGCCCGCGTACACGCCGCCATCAAACACTGTGATGGGGCCGCCCATCAGGTGCAATTTGGTGTCATTGACCAGTTGCAGGCCGTTCAGCGGATGAACGTTGTTTACGCCAGCGTTGTAAATTGACACTTTCCGTCCGCCGATGCCTTGGTTGATGATTGGGATCATCGCCGATTGCTGGCGATTGATGCTTATTGGTTGCTCGATTGCATACTGGAAAAGCTCGCCAACTTTCGCGCCTTGAGCCGCTGCAGCAACGCCACTATCGGCAAGATTCAGAGGCTGAGCCTCCGCAGCCATTGTTCCGGCATAGCCGCCAGCTCCTCGCATCATCATGCGGCTGTCGGCTTTCGACATCGCTGGCGACATCGCTGGCGCCGGTGCTGCCATGGCGTCGGCCGCCATCTCCTCCATTGCGCCACCATACATCTGAGGCTTTGGGCTCGCCGCAATTTGCGGCTGCACCACTGGCCGCTCAACATACAGCGGCTCGTAGAGGTTCTGTATAAAGCTGATCGGCTGACCTGAAACCATCGATAGCCGAACGTTGGCCCAGTCATCGTCTGTCGTATTCTCCACGATGCCCCAGCCCTGAAGGAAGAGCTTGTCTTCTCCAGCCATCAGCCGGTAGCTTGTCTTCCACACTGGCGTCTCCAAAAGGTAGCCAAGACGGACTTTCCGAGAACCTTCGCCGTGGAATGCAACGTTCACACTGCGCTTGTCCGTATTGCGTGCTGCCGAAATTGCGGCTAATGCCTTCTGCAGGTCGGTAGCAAGTTTGTCATCTGCCAGTTTGACCGATTTCATGTGCCAGATTGGTACCTGCACAAGTCCGCTATCGGCCAGAATATTGACGACCTGGAAAGTCACCACGTCGTCCCCGCTGCTCTTCTCCTGCTCTTCGACGCTCACCACAACGCCGCTGACGGTGCCATCCTGGGTGACTATGTTAACCTTCGCACCGGTCAGGCTTTGGAGAAGCTCAGAGAGTGACGGGTTCCCCTGAACGTTGACCGCAAACGATTCCAGTGTGCGGCTCAGCGGATCCTGTGGCGCGTACGTAACTGCACCTACTTGGCCACCACCAAAATCCTCTACAGTCATGGATTTCAGAATGTCGTTTATCTGATCGACGCGGAATTTCAGTTCCACCGTCGCGTTGCCCTGCACCGAACCGGCCCGCTCAAAATATCCGACGCCGCTCGAAAACAGTACGACACGGCTGATCGGCAGATCGGCGGCCATGCTCGACGCTGCCAGCAACGCGAAAATTGTTACTGCAACGTACACTTTCACAGCTTCCATATGCCTTGCCTCCGTACAAGTTTTAACGCAAATGCCTGACATGTCATTTGGTCGTTTTAGTTTCCATCTTGCGTTCGCACTTCGCTGCCTAATATATCATTCGCTGTATGCAGCAATCGGCCTGCGCAACTCCTCCAGTATCTCACCCTCCCCGAAAAAGCGATCGCTGATCATCACTTCGTCCAGAACCCCACCTATTGTCGATCCGGCTGAGCCTCCAATTCCAAAATTCGGTCCCGTCTCTCCAGGTCTCATCGGAGCGGCCGATTTCACCTCATCGGCCATGCGGCCATTCACAAACAGCCGCAATACTCCCTCAAACATTGACCACGAAGCCCCAAGATGTACCCACGTATCCGCCTGGAAAACACTGGCTGGCCGAGCTGTCGCAACCAGGCTCACTCCTGAAGCATCCCGAATGTGTACATTCACGCTATTCGTGCGGTTCTGTACAAATCCAATCATGTTTATCTTATTCGTCTTCAGGGGCGTCCAGTTCAACACGAATCTCGAATTGTTGTCTTCACCACCACGCCACCCATCTGGCTTGATCCACACACTGAAACTTCCCTGATACAGGCTGATATTTCCGCGCGACACGTACTCCAGCTTCGTCTGCTCTGAAAAACGTATGCCCGATGTGCCGCATCTCCCAGGCGCATATTCAACGCCTTCGGCCACGGTCGGCGCCTGTCCCTCAGTGCTCGTCAGAGCCCCGTTAAAATGAGCGCGGAAAATCGTCAGCGCCCACACCGGATGGGCAAAAGCCAACAACACCACAGCCATCACAACTCCTGTTGGCCTATTCAATCGCACCCACCACCGTCTCACCATCTATCGTAAGCTCATCTGAGGGAGCAACCACCAGTACCTCATAGCCCCATTGCCGCAGCTTGGCGTTCTCAGACCACATATTCGGGACCACAGTCTCAAGCCATTTCTGCTCCCGTTCGGGCATCTGCGACATTTCAACCTGCTCAGGCAGTGCCCAATCATCAATTCCTAAATGCGGAATCGTCAGCTCAATGCCGTCACGAAGCTGCTCTGCCGTCCAGTGGGTAATATCCCACATGCCTGTCGGCGTCAGCAATTCCCTGTCGCGCCCATACAACAGCACACGATACCCCTCTGCGTTGATTCCCAATTTTTCAATGT
>CAYSRY010000304.1:0-4317 GCA_964433395.1 uncultured Armatimonadia bacterium
TGAATCCAGTTGCACCAGTGTGGTGCACTTGGCGTAATCTCAAAGAAGAGGGAGATTCTTATGCGCACAGTTACAATTTTTTCCGCCTGTGCGGTACTGCTACTGTCAATGTCATTCGCCTCAGCAGCACTGATCACCGTGGATGGTAACCTCAGCGACGCGAATTGGAATACGCCAAGTGTTGATCTTCATGTCGGAACAGATCCCAATGAAGATGAAATCTCGGATGATTACGATATTGCCTTCACACGCAACCTTTGGGACAGAGAAGCTGGCATAACGTTCTTCGCCATTGAGACATATGCCCCACTGGTGGCCGATGACTCCAGCAATTACGTGACTTTAATGCTTAATGTTGATAATGACTCCGGTACAGGGGCATCCTACCATGGTTCGGCAGGTAGTGATTATTACTTCCAATTCTCACTGAGCGACGACGACACACTCACCTACGGGAGCGATGCGTCGAGCGACTTTGGTTTTTACGAGTGGAACAGTGGTACAAGTTCGTGGGATCTGGTGTCGAACGCAAATAACTGGTTCAGCGTTTCCCGTGACACACTCAACGGTACTGGTGTTGAGTGGGCAATTGTCGGTGACGCAATCGGCAACCCGAGTACATTCAGTTGGGCCGTTCTCTTGGATGATGGCGGGACCCAGAATGATGACTACGTCATGGGGCAGACTGGTCATGCACCAGAGCCCGGAACACTTGCTCTTCTGGCCATCGGTCTGAGCGGTCTGTATCTCAAGCGACGCCGCAGCTAGAGCACAATCAGAAAGTATGCAGAAATAGAGAGGCCACCCCTTGGGGTGGCCTCTTTCAGTGTCAGCAGATATTTTGCCTGGACAGTTATTGTGATGCGTCGGACGTCTATTCGGGTCCAAGCCATTTTGCCAGGAATTCACTTCTGTATCGCATTGATAATTCGACCGTGTCCAGTTGTACGTCTGTATCACTGCTGGTTGAATATTTCTGTGCCCCTGCAGTGACACGCGCCCGCAAATCAGGACGACTATCTATGAACGCCACGACATCAGCCAGATCAGGCGGCAGGTCGCCATCATGCGGGACGTTGGCAAATATCTCCGCAATAACATCGTAATCTTCCTGTGTGTCCACACACAAACGATATCGGCCACGCGCGACATCCTCAGGCGGGGTAATCGAGAGTGCGCGGAATACTTCCGGATGCCGGCGAATTGCCACCGTCACGTGCTCGTGATCAGCTTGATGCTCCGCATAGGCCCAGCTTTGCTCAAGTACCTGGCGGCTGAAGACCTCGGCCTGTGTGCCATAGGGGAACGCCTCGACGCTGGTGTTTGACGCGTAGTCATACTGCCCCTGCAGATATTCGCGAACGACACCATCACAGACCCATGGAGAGAACACTGGCGAGTCGCCGCTGATGCGAACCATGACATCGAGTTGGAGGTCGCTGGCTGCACCAATGAACCGGGCCAGCACATCATCTTCATCGCCACGGTATACCTGCGCCCCCCATCGCTGTGCTTCGGCGACGACGGGATCATCGCGCTCAAGCTCCGTGGTGGCAACGACGACGCGATTTATCGAAGGACACGCCCGTACGGCAAGTATCGTCCACGCGAGCAGTGACTTGCCCGCAAGGTCGCACAACGTTTTGCCCGGTAGGCGAGTAGCTCCCATTCGCGCTTGGATTACCGCTGACACCATAGACCGTCACCCCACCATTCTCAACATGCGGTACGGAGGATATTCGGCGTCCTGAGATGAAATCAGGGGGAGCGGCAGCATCTGCCAGTCGCACCCGGATACTGCCCGCCTGTGATAGGATACAACGAACCTTTGCAGCACTGCAACTCCAGTCTTCCCTTCAGGGGGTCACAGATGAAGATCTACATCATGTCGGACATGGAAGGCATCTCAGGCATTCACCGACAGGAGATGGTCAGCCCCGAAGCGGGCGGTGAGATGTATCAGTATGGGCGGAAATGCCTGACAGAAGACATCAATGCCGCTGTGGCTGGCGCCTTTGATGCAGGCGCCAGCGCAGTGGTGGTGAATGATGGCCATGGTGGCGGGCGTCACCTGCTTCTTGAGGATGCCGACCCACGCGCCACGTATGAGCGGCCAATCAGCGGCTACCGGCTGATGCCTTCGCTTGATGAGACGTTTGGTGGGCTATTTATCGTGGGGCAACACGCGATGGCCGGAACGCTTGACGGCTTCCTGGATCATACCCAATCTTCGACGAGCTGGTATAACTACTACATCAACGGTGAAAAACATGGCGAGGCCGGTCAGGCAACCGCCATCGCCGGATCGTTCGGCGTTCCACTTCTGTTGCTGACAGGGGATCAGGCCGCCTGCGACGAAGCGACGCGTCTGTATGCCTGCCCAGAGACAGTGGCGGTGAAGCGGGGGCATGGCCGCCAGCATTGCACGTGCATCCACCCCATCCGCGCGCGTGCTCTGATCCACGACGCAGCGCGGCGTGCTATCAGTCACGCCTCGACACAATCGCCATGGGTTCTTACACCGCCAATCACAGTAGGTCTTGAGCTGTATCGCAGCGATATGGCAGACAGTATGGCTGACAATGACCGCGTTCAGCGCGTCGATGCGCGGATGATTGAGATGACGGTTACTTCGGCACGAGAAATCATTAAGTTTGCTTAGAGTGAACTGCGTTACGCAGGAGAGCAAATCCTTTAGCACTCCTGCCAAGGGAGTGCTAAATGCTCTTGATTATTGGTGGCATTTGCGCTATCATTACGGCACGTTCAGTCGAGACCCAATGTGGGAGTTTACGACAACTTTCCGTGAGTGTATTTCAGGAGGTGCACGACGTGGCGCTTAGAATCCTGGGCGACCGAGTTATGATCAAAGTTGACGAGGCCCCGAAGACCGAAGGTGGCATTATCCTGCCCGAGACGGCGCAGGCAAAGCCCCAGCAGGGCACAGTCATCGCAGTTGGTGAAGGCCGGCGCACATCCGACGGCGTACTGCTCGCTCCCGACGTCAAGGAGGGCGATGTCGTCCTTTTCGCCAAATATGGCGGCACCGAAGTGGTTGACGAGGGCGAAGACTACAAGATTCTTGAAAACAGTCTTATTTACGCGAAGATGGTCTAACCCGGCCAGCGGCCGGCGCGACTGTTCTCAGAAAGGGAGAAGTGCGACATGCCTGCAAAAAATATCATTTTTGATGAAGCTGCACGCCGGGCTTTGGAACGCGGCGCCAATGCTGTGGCCGACGCAGTCAAGGTCACTCTGGGCCCCTCAGGCCGCAACGTGTTGCTCGGTAAGAAATTCGGCTCCCCCGTCATCACAAAGGACGGCGTGACCGTTGCCAAAGAGATAGAACTTGAAGATCATCTTGAGAACACCGGCGCTCAGCTTCTGCGCGAAGTCGCCTCGAAGACCAATGACGACGCTGGCGACGGCACAACGACTGCCACTGTTCTTGCTCAGGCAATGCTGCACGATGGGCTGAAGTCCGTTGCTGCGGGCGCAAACCCGATGTTCATCAAGCGCGGCATTGACACAGCAGTTGCCAAGGCCATTGAGGCTCTGCGTGAGATGGCCACACCTGTGAAAACGCCCGAAGAGATGCGGAATGTAGCCTCCATCGCCGGTAATGACGACGCTGTTGGCGCAGTTGTAGCCGAGGCCATGGAAGAGGTAGGCAAAGACGGTGTCATCACCATGGAGGAATCCAACGGCATCGACACCACGCTCAAGCTCGTGGAGGGTCTCCAGTTCGACAAGGGGTACCTGTCTCCGTACCTGGTCACCAAACCCGAGACAATGGAAGCTATTCTCGAGAAGCCACTGATTCTCATCTATGACCGCAAGATTTCCTCAGTTCAGGACCTCGTGCCAGTGCTGGAGAAGGTTGTTTCCAGCGGCCGCGCCCTGCTGATTATTGCCGAGGATATTGAGGGCGAAGCGCTGTCCACACTCGTTATCAACAAACTCCGCGGCGCCCTGCACGCAGTTGCCGTCAAGGCCCCTGGCTTTGGCGAACGCAGGAAAGCGCAGCTTGAGGATATCGCGATTGTAACGAATGGTACTTTCGTCAACGAGCAGCTCGGCATCAATCTTGAGAGCCTTGACATTGATATGCTCGGTGAAGCCGAACGTGTAGTTGTTACAAGCGACAACACGACAATCGTTGAGGGTGCTGGCTCGCAGAAAGCGATTCAGGACCGGATCACTCAGCTCCGCCATGAGATCGCAGCCACGGACTCCAACTATGACCGCGAGAAGCTCGAAGAGCGCCTGGCCAAGCTGGCCGGCGGCGTGGCGGTCATCAAGGTTGGCGCCGCGACC
>CAYSRY010000305.1:0-1724 GCA_964433395.1 uncultured Armatimonadia bacterium
CCCTCACCGTCCTCCACGCCGGAGGCAAATTCGACCACAACTCATACAAGGTCTCCGGAGGGCTGCACGGAGTGGGCGTCTCCTGCGTGAACGCGCTCTCGGAATGGCTTGAGGTGGAGGTTTGCCGTGATGGCAAGCGCTACCGTCAAGTTTATGACCGTGGTTTGCCACGAGGCGACATGGAAGTCATAGGCTCTTCGCGTGGGACGGGCACGTATCTTCGCTTCCTTCCAGACAGCGAGATATTTGAGACAATCGACTTCGATTACGAAACGTTGGCCAACCGCCTGCGAGAGCTTGCGTATCTTGCCGCTGGCGTCAAGTTCACGCTTACAGATGAGCGACCGGATCGGCGCAAGGCTGAAGCGTTCTTGGAGAAGGGTGGCATCACGGCTTACGCGGAGGCGCTTGCCGAGGGCAAGGATGCGCTGCACAAGCCGATTTATTTCCAACGCACCCGCGATGAAAATGACATTGAAGTCGAAATTGCCATCATGTACACCGAGGACATTCACGAGAACATAGTCAGTTACGTGAATGCCATTCACACGATTGAGGGTGGCACGCACCTGTCGGGCTTCAAGACGGCTGTGACGCGGACGATTAACGCATACGCTGTGGAGCAGGGATTGCGCAAGGAGAAGGAGCGTAATTTCACTGGTAATGAAGTTCGCGAGGGTATGACGGCAGTTATCAACATCAAAATTGTCAACCCACAGTTCGAGGGGCAGACTAAGACAAAACTGGGCAATTCAGACGTCGAAGGCCTGGTTAACTCGATCGTCGGCGAAGGCCTGCGTGAGTTCCTGGATGAGAATCCAGTTGTCGCGAAACGCATAATCAAGAAATCGACGGCAGCTGCGCGGGCGTCTGACGCCGCCCGTCGTGCAGCTGATGCCACTCGCAAGACAGCCTTCTCTTCCGCCGGTATGCCCGGCAAACTCTCCGACTGCGCGAGCCACAAGCCGGAAGAGTGCGAGCTTTTCATTGTTGAGGGTAACTCAGCAGGCGGCAACGCCAAACTTGCGCGAGACAGCCGCTATCAGGCAATCCTGCCTATTCGCGGCGTGACACTCAATGTTGAACGCTCTCGGCTGGACAAAGTTCTCGCCAATGAAGAGATCATGTCTCTGATTACGGCTCTTGGCGCTGGTTTTTCGACGAACGGCAAAGGCAGTAGTGGGAATGGCGCCAACGGCGACTCTGAGGGTTCATCTCAGTTCAACCTTGAGAAACTGCGCTACCACCGGATCATCATCATGGCTGATGCCGATATTGACGGTTCACACATCAGCGCTCTGCTTCTCACGTTCTTCTTCCGCTACATGGAGCCGCTCATTGAAAAGGGGTACATCTACGTAGCGCAATCACCTCTTTTCCGCATCAAGGCCAAGGCGGATACGTACTACGCCCTCGACGAACCCGAGCTTGAGAGTCTGCTTTCCACACTGAAGACACGTGATGTCAAGATAAACCGATTCAAAGGTCTTTCAGAGATGGACTCCAACGACCTTGCCGACACCACAATGGATCCAGCTCACCGGGTTTTGCGCCAGGTCACCATCGAAGAAGCCGAGAAAGTCGACCGCATCATCTCGACGCTGCTTGGTGACGATGTTTTGCGTCGCCGCAAATTCCTCGTCGAGCACGCCAAAGTCGCTCACGACCTTGACCTCTGGGCGTAGAGATGTGCTGAACTCAGCCCATGAACCTCCGGAATGAGT
>CAYSRY010000305.1:1734-4315 GCA_964433395.1 uncultured Armatimonadia bacterium
CAGTTGCGCACAACACCGAGAGCATCAGCCGCTGCATCGAGCAACGCTTGACCAGCAGCCTGAAGGCCCAGCGTCTTCACGATGACATAGGAGAGATTTGATGCCAGATCAGGATAATACCAACAATATCGGCCAGGTCGAACAGGTTTCACTGTATGACGAAATGCGTGACTCCTACGGCCGTTTCGCGCTGAGCGTCATTACAGCCCGTGCCCTGCCGGATGTCCGCGACGGTCTGAAGCCGTCGCAACGTCGCATTCTGCAGGCGATGAACGACGAGCGCATCTACCCTGACAAAGCACATGTAAAATGCGCAGCTATCGTCGGGGACACGATGAAGAAATACCATCCGCATGGCGATCAGTCAATCTACGCCACGCTGGTACTTATGGGGCAGGACTTCAACACCCGGTACCCGGAAGTTGACCCTCAGGGGAACTTTGGTTCGGTTGACGGTGACCCGGCCGGCGCACCACGATACACTGAGGCCCGACTGTCGAAGATTGCACTCGCCCTCATGGAAGATATTGACAAGGACACGATCGACTGGCAGCCGAACTTTGATGAACGGCTCCAGGAGCCCGCGTATCTTCCGGCCATGTTTCCCAATCTGCTGGCCAATGGCGCTTCCGGTATCGCCGTCGCCTACGCCACGGAGATGCCACCGCATAACGTGGGGGAGATTTGTGATGCGCTGATAGCGCAGCTCAACGATCCCGACTTGACGACTGACAGACTTCTACAGATCATGCCTGGCCCAGACTTTCCAACAGCCGGGTATATCCTCGGCCAGAAGGGCATCCGCGATTACTATGAAACCGGGCATGGACGTGTCGTTATGCAGGCCAAGGCTGTCATTGAACCGCTCGACCGCAACCGGAATGCCATTCTGGTTACCGAGCTTCCGTATCAGGTCAGCAAGACAGCCCTGATGCTGCAGATTGTCAAACTGCACGATACCCGCAAGCTCGAAGGCATATCAGATATGCGCGATGAGAGTGACCGCAAGGGGATGCGGCTCGTCATTGAACTCAAACAGACCGCCAATCCTAATGTGGTACTGAACCAGTTGTACAAGCGGACGGACCTGCGTTGCGCTTTTAATGTCAATGCGATGGCTCTGGTGCCCGACGGTAAAAATCTCGTTCCGCGGTTGTGCACCATCAAAGACATGATGCAACACTTCCTGGATCACCGCATTATTGTTGTTACCCGTCGAACGCAGTTCCTGCTCAGTAAAGCCCTGGACAGACTCCACATCGTTGAGGGCTTGCTGAAGGCTTTGAACATTCTCGACGAGATCATCGCCCTGGTCCGCGAGAGCGAAAACCGAGGTGCGGCACGCACCGGCCTGATGGAGAAATACGGCTTCACTGAGAAGCAGGCTGAAAGCATTCTCTCCATGCAACTGGGGCAACTGACAAGACTTTCGCGCATAGACCTCGAAGCCGAAGACGCGAAACTCGTAGAAGAAGTCGCTGGATACGAGAAGATCCTCGGCAGCGAAGAGGAGAAAGCGAAAGTCATCATCAGTGAGCTGCGTCGCATCAAGCGCGAGCACGCAGACGAACGCCGCAGCAGGATCATTCCTGGTGAAGCTGGCGACATCGAGATGGAGGACCTCATCGCTCAGGAGGATATGGCCATCACAATCACCCGCGATGGCTACATCAAGCGCATGCCGCTTGACACGTATCGCCTGCAGCGGCGCGGAGGTCGTGGCATCGTAGCACTGTCAAAGAAGGAAGAGGACAGTGTCCAGGACCTCTTCGTGGCGACAACTCACCATCTTCTGCTGTTCTTCACAGATCAGGGGCGGGTCTATCGCTGCAAAGCCTATCAGGTACCTCTGGCCAGCCGAACGTCACGAGGCATCCCGATCGTCAATATCGTCCCACTGGAGCCCGGCGAGAAGATCACGTCGTGGCTCGCAGTTCGCGGATATGATCAAGGCGGCTATCTCGTGATGGTTACCAAGCAGGGCATGGTCAAAAAGACAGCCCTTGATGAATATGATACGCCACTGCGCACCAAGGGCCTTATCGCCATCAATATCCGTGAAAAGGATCAGTTAAACTGGGTCATGTGGACCGATGGCACCAAGGATATCGTCCTGGCCACGCGTCTCGGCAAGGCACTGCGCTTCTCAGAGGAAGAAGTCCGTCCGATGAGCCGCAGCGCGGCCGGCGTCAACGGCATCAAACTGGTCGAAGGCGACGAACTGATCGCTACGGCAATCGTTAACGCCAACGAAGACCGCGATCTGCTCGTAGTGTCCGAAAAGGGTCTCGGAAAACGCACGCCACTGGAGGAATATCGTACTCAGGGCCGCTATACTCAGGGCATTATGACCCTGCGCGTGACTGACAAGAACGGTCCAGTGGTCGGCGTGGTCGTCGTTGATGACGATGATGAAATCATGTGCATAACGTCTGAGGGCGTTCTTATTCGTGTCCCCGTCCGTCACATTCGAATGACAGGACGAAGTGCACAGGGCGTGAAGATAGTGACTCCGGATGCTGGAACCATCGTCCGCGCAGTTGCGAAAGTCGTCAAGGAAGCCTCCGAGGCTGGTGAAGCT
>CAYSRY010000306.1:0-4298 GCA_964433395.1 uncultured Armatimonadia bacterium
CGACATATGACATGCAGGGATTGCATTGCATGTCTGAAAATGCTAAACTACACTAAATAGTAGTTTTGTTCCAAACAGTATCAAGGGGGATTACTCATGTATCGCACAAGCTTCGGGCGCTTTCTCATGATCGTCACCATATGTCTGCTTGGGGTGATGACTGCCAACATAGCTTTCGCCGGCGCGGTTACCCCACAAAAAGTCGAAGACAAGATGGCGAACATCATTCAGTCTAGATGGACGTGCAAAAACCTGGTCATCAAAGCCATCCCATTCCAGAATGACACGCTCACGCAGCAGGGACGCTTCCAGGCTATCGTATTCCAGGCCGATTCCATATACCGCAAGGGAATCACGGTCGCACCCGTATACATCAAGGCATTCGACGTGACAGTGGACACCTACCAGTTGTTCTACAAGAACACTGTTCGGACACCAAAGCGCCAGAAGACGATTATTGACGCAAAAATCAGCGAATCTGATCTCAACAAGCTCCTCGTCATGAAAGAAATGCCAATCAAGGAGCCCCAGGTTAAATTCGGAAACGGTAAGCTGACGTTCACAGGCAAATACACCGCAATGTTCAATCACAATCTGCTGATGGAGGCGAAACTCCAGGTAGAAAAGAATTCCAAAGTCAACCTGGTGCCGACAAAAGTTTCCGTCAACAAAGTGCCGCTGCCCGCTGGCCCGGTCAAGTCGCTCCTGTCAAAAATCAATCCGCTGCTGGATACGTCCGACATGCCCCTGGAGCCCAGATTCTCGACAATTATCATCACGCCAAAATTCATCGAGCTCAAAGGATAGCCTGCTGGTAAGCAACAACATGATAATCTGATAAGGGTCGCGCCACACTGGCGCGACTCTTTTACATATGCAGGCAGGCCACAACCATTCCCGCAGAGAAATGCCATTTGAAGTCGATCCCGATTCTGGAGGCAATTTATGCGCGAACATACTATTATATTCCTCGTACTGGTGTTTTCTTGCTGCCTCGCTGCAGCATGTACTGCCGAAGAGGCGCCACCTCTGTACCAGGAGGATTTCGAAACGCTCGATCCGCAGACAAATATGCCGGTCGGATGGACACACTACTCTACGGTGCGCACTGTCAGCGTCACTACCGAAAAGGCACACGGAGGCACCAACGCCTTCAAGCTTGTTGATGACGATGACAAACTCGCAGTAGGCATGCGAAGTCCGCACATCAAAGTGACACCCGGCCTCACATGCTGGGTCGAATACTGGTACTACGGGGAAATTGGCAACAATCAGTCCCTCTACATCGAATTCTGGACTGTCGATGGCAAACGTCCCGAAAACCCATCCCAGTCATTTGGCGCTGAGGGCAAAGGTGAATGGACGAAATTCGTAAAACGCTCCAAGGTGCCAGAGGGTGCCGCCACTGCAACTATTCATATGAACAGTTATTCAACCAATCAGGCTACCGGCTATTTCGATGACATCAGCTTCGGCATAGGGCCAAGGTCCGTCTATGACCGCTCGCCTCGACCGCCCGCTGATGTCAAGCACCCATGCACGCTCTACAAGCAGGCCGATGTAGACCGCGCAAAAGCCAATTATGACAAACACGAATGGGCCAAAGCACAGGTCAATAGCTTCATAAATGGCTCACAATTCTGGCTGAACTGCTCCGACGAGGATCTCAAATACTGGATCCCAGATCTCACACCATTCCGCGTCGTCGATTGTCCCAAGTGTGGCGCCGGTTGGCGCTTTGCATGGGGGGGCGACGACAAGCAGATCCGCTGTCTCAATTGCGGATTCACATGGCCAAATGCCGATTATCCCGAAGACAAAACTCAGGAGTTCCTTGACCCGGTTGGTGGTACTCAGGCCATCCCATACTATGAAGGCGAACCCTCCAAAGTCTACGGATCGGCCAAAAGCCCGATCTACCGCCTCAGCGGCCGCCTCCGCTTTCACCGCATCAACAAACTCGGATCTCTCGGCAATCTCGGCAAAGCCTACGTATTCACAGAGGACGTCAAATATGCCGAGCAGGTCCGCAAAGTCCTTCTGCGGCTTGCTGAAGTCTACCCACACTATCTCGCCCATGACTGGGGCAGAATTTTCGACGACTACAGCAATCTCCAGTCCGGCAAACTCTCAGGCTGGAAACTCCACGATACCGGAACATTTACGCAACTTGCCATCGCATACGATCTCACCTACAACTCAGGTGTCTACTCCGACGAAGACAAAGTGGCCATCGAAGAGGGGTGTTTCCGCGAGTTCTCGCGGCTCATGACCGCGACTGCCGCCAAAGGCTGCTGCATCAACGACGGCCCGGCCGCAATGGCGGGCGGAGCCCTCGCTGGACTCATTCTCGGCGATCATGACACCATCGCCTGGGCCATTGAACGACCGGACGGCTTCCTCGGCTTCATCAACGATTACTTCTACCGCGACGGTCACTGGTACGAAGGTTCTCCATCTTACGAGGGCATGACCCTCGGCCCTATCTATGTCGCTCCTGAGGCACTCCGCGGCTACAGCGATCCAGCCTCTTATACCAAACCCGACCGCTATGACAATCTCGACTTGTTCCAGAATCCGGTCATCGCCAAGCTCCTCACCGCAGGAGCCCCCGAAACCATGCCCGATGGCAATCTGCCTCCCACCAATGACTCCACATTCGGGGCCCGCTATCCCCGGCAGCGCACTGAGCAGCAATATTACTGGTATCCAACAGATGAAAATCTCGCGCTCATGGCATGGGCATTCGGTGGCAAAGTTGGCGACAGTGGCGGCGAATACACACTCTTCCGCCGCGACCCCGACCTCGATTTTGAGGGCGTCACGCCCGCCGATCCATCCGCACAGAGCGTCGTTCGCCCCGGCGTCGGCTACTCTATCCTGCGCACCGGTGCTGGCAATACCGACGCAGCCATGCTGCTCGACTACGGCCCGCACGGAAGCGGTCACGGTCATCCGGACCGCATGAATATCCTCTACTATGATTTCGGCACCGAAATGCTCACGGACCTCGGATACCTCGGCGCTGGTCACCCGAATCACCCGTGGATTCGCTCCACTGCTTCACACAATCTCGTGCTCGTCGATGGCAGGGCGCAACTGCGCTCTGCGGGCGAACTCGAAGCGTTTGGCGATGGAGGCGCGATCAAAGCCTGTATTGCGAATGCCCCGACTACCTACAATGTCGACACATACCGTCGTAATGTCATGTTTGTCGATCATGGCCCCGGCAAACGCTATCTCGTCGATCTCTTCCACGTTGCCGGAGCGGAGGAGTTCAGCCAGTACGCATTCCATGCGGCCGGCGAAATTTTCACGCCGCCCCTGTTCAACTATCAGGACATCGACCCAAAATCGCTCGGCTACGACACCGCCGGCTACACATACCTCAAAAGCGCGAAACAGGCCGACGCACCACTGCCGTTCATCTGCGAATGGATCGCCGATCCCGAGACCAATCTCGGCACACGCCTCCACATGATGGGACAGGAAGGCACGAAACTCACATGGGCGCTCGCCGACGGTCTCCGCAATCGCTCTGACGCTTTCGGCAAAACCGACATGTACTGCATATATGCGCAGCGCGACGGTGCCGAAAGCACGTTCCTCTCCGTCATCGAAGCGTTCAAAGGCGAATCCGCCCTCCAGCAGGCCCGCGAACTCACGGTCAACAGCGAAAACGGAGAAGCGCGCGCAGTCGAAGTCCGCTACGCTGATTTCACCGACATAGCCATCATCGCCGACGAAAACGCAGCCTCCGGCATGATTACCATTCCAGAATACCCAGCGCTGGCGTTCATGGGCCGCATGGCACACGTCAGCATTGCTAATGGTGAAGCGCAGGAGCTGTGGATGATGGGCGGCGAAAAACTCGCCTACGGCACTGCCGCCATCGAAGGCGTAGCAAAATATGAGGGCGAGATTACCGCTGTCAGCCAGGACGACTTCAGCGTCACCGCTGATCTCGACATTCCGGGCGGCGAAATCTGGGCTGGCGAACACATGCTGGTCGCCGAGCGTTCCGATGGCGCATATCTCATCGACGACATCGTCCCCGGCAAAAATGGCTCCGTCACGATCAAGTTTGCTGACCGACCATCCATCACCTGCGAGGCAGGCGACTATTTCACGATCATCCCTAACGTCAGCGCATCACGACAGGCAAATGGTGTCTGGCAGCTCAAAGGCCGCGTCGCAAAGCTCTCTCTCGTTGATGGAGACGTATCCCCTGATGGCATTGTAAAAGTCAATGTCAATGGCAGCCGCAGACATGGGAGGGTCTACTCACGCGTCCCGGG
>CAYSRY010000307.1:0-4288 GCA_964433395.1 uncultured Armatimonadia bacterium
TTCGGTCATGCTGAATGCCGCATCAGCATATGCGCGCAATTGCTTCAGCTCACTAGCCAATGCCGGATCAGTCTTCGCCAATTCATCAGGATTCATGCGTGCCAGTTCGCGCAACTGCGCAAATTGTGCACCAGAAACGAACAGCCGGGGATGCGCAGCAGGCACAATTTCCGCTGGCGCAAGTGTCTTTGATGGCGCGGCGGAGACGCTTAATCCGCTGACATCTGCAGCCTCCCAGTCAGTTCTCGAAGCGCCGAATACGATTGGCCGGACTGCGTCTGAATGCGCCATATACGACTGCGTCACACTCAGCGCATCAGGAGTCATCCATGCGCCATAGTCACGTACAATCACGGCCAGTTGCTCATCGCCGAGATACCAGACAGTACCGAGTTGCAGTGCCGGTGGCAGCACTGATTTGCCCTGTATCTGCGCGCTGAGAACCAGTCCCTCTTCAGCCTTAACCGCCTCGCCCAACATGCCCCAGCGCCCTTCGCCGAAATTCATCAGTTTGCCAGAGGGGGCCGTACGCGTTGCAGCTTCGATACGCGCTGGCGGGGCAAATTCGACAGCGGCATCATCAAATATCGCCGTCCCAATACCAGAATATTCAATTGACATCCGCCACGCATCAGCATCTGCCGGTGGAACTCCAGACACTGTCAGAAGCCGCCACCCGCCATCTGTATTTGTCACATGACCGCCATCAACAATCTTCGTATATGCTTCACCGCTGCGGAACAGAAGCCGGAGATAGGCACCGTTACCCTCGGCGGTATTCACCTTTACATACGCCGAAACCGTCACCAGACTCGATGGCTTCAGAGGCTGGACATCCGAATAGTAATATCCGGAAATAGCATTGCCAGATCCCTCTGTGAACTCTATCAGCGCCGCCCGCTTGCCAGTCCTCGCATCGTCAGTCAATCTGTGAGCAGAAGACGTTGCCGACCGGTTCATCCATGCACTCGGCAAAGAGCCGTCTGCACGATTTGCAGATGCCGCGTCCACTTCCTCAAAACTATCATTCGACAGTCCACCCTCCTGTGCCACACACGGCATCACAAGCAGGGAAATCAGCAGCAGTACACTCAGCAGTCGAGCAGCCATTTCAAGCCTCCGCCTCTGAAATCGTCATAGCGCACGTTGCGCTCAGCGGAACGCGACGCACAGATTCATTGTTGCACATTCATCACTCGCGGCGTTGTAAATCACAGACGCGCTCACGTGTTAGTGTTTCGACGCCACACGATGCTATACCTGTACACCGGTACGGTGCAAATGAGCTCAGGCATTATTGTACAAAGCGAAGAGCGCATGCCATCGGACATGCGCTCTCTTCATATCATACCCAAGTCGTCACGACGACCGCACCCTACTGCCGTCTCCTGAACATCATGCTTCCCATATCCATTATCAGTTTCTGCAGGCCGACCACGACTACAAAGAACTCCAGCCGCCCCAGGAACATGCCAACAGTCTCCGTCCACAAAACGACGCGAGGCGCATCCGGGAGCGTAACCCCCACAGAGAGCCCAACCGTACCTAACGCTGATGCAAACTCAAAAAGTGCGTCGCGAATCGGGTAGCCGCAGCTCGCGATGATCGTCCCGCCAATAAACCATATCGCAATATAGAGAAACACGAAACTCCCTACCCGCGCCATATTCTCATGACTGATGTATTCCTTATTCTCTCCGCGCCAGACGTAATTGTGTACCACTGCCGTCCGGGGCATGAATAACCGCCGAATCTGCCACCATATCGACATCACCATCAGATATATACGGTACTGCTTGATCCCACCAGCCGTCGAACCGCTGCCACCGCCGATAATCATCAAGGCGATCAGGATCAACAGGCCAACGCCACCCCACTCTGCATAACCCGTGATTGTGAACCCGGTGCCTGTCAGTGCGGAAACGGGCTCGAAGATGGCAATGCGAATCGCTTCATTCATGGTCGGATAAACGTTAACAGTCACCAACATGAAAATTGCCAGCGCGCATACTGGTATCAGGAACATGAGCAAGCGTATCTCGCCATTGCGCAACACTGCCCGAACTTTCCCCTGAACAAGCGCATAAGCAGTCAGGAAGTTCACGTTTCCCATAATCATCAATGGAATTGTGATGGCTTCAATAGCGATCGAATTCCAGTGAGCAATGCTTGACGGATGGGTTGAGAACCCACCGGTGGCAACTGCGGTAAAGGCGTGATTCACTGAGTCAAATGGCGTCATGCCTGCAGCCAGATATGCCAGAATTCCGAGTGTGGCATAGCTTGAGTAAAGCCACATGACCAGCCGCACAGAAGCTCGAATATGTGGCACAAGCTGTTCATTGCGGCCTTCCGCCCGTGACATTCCGGTGCCAACAGGGCCTGTGATCGAGGCCAACATGATAATCGCCAGCCCTGCGCCGCCTGCCAGTTGCATGATACTGCGCCACAGGAGGCACAGATGACTGGTCCTCGTTACGTCCATCACGCTCAGACCAGTCGTTGTCCAGCCGCTCACTGATTCAAACAGGGCCTGCGTGAAATCTAAGTTTTCAATCATCATGAACGGCACGGCAGACGCTATGCACACGATGCCCCAGTTGAGGACCACGATGACGCTGCCTTCCTGCATTGACATGGCCGACGGCACGCGCACCCCAAGATAGCGCCGGAAAATGGTGCCTGCTGTAACGAGAAAAAATGAGGGAACCAGAAAGCCCGTGGCCAGGACGTACTCCTCAGGCCATATGACAAGCACCGACAGTGGGGTCAATAGCAGCAGCCCGCCCAACTGCAGCAGCATTCCTGTATACGACAGAATGCAACGCGGATGGTGAGCATAATGAATAGGTTTGTCTGCTTTGGAACGTATCATTCTTCTGAGTGCCCGGTCAATGCCCGCATAACGTGGGCGTGATTATCAGGCAGAGAGATAGCGATCACCCGGTCCTGCTCGAGAAGCATTGTCGCACCGGTCGGCACCAGCGGTTGCCCCTGTCGCAAAACGCACGCGATGAGCGCGTCCTGCGGCAGGATCACATCAGCCAGCTCGCGCCCGATGACCGGCGACTGCGCCCCCAGCACGACATTCGAGACATGTACCTTGCCCTCGGCAACAGGCATCAATTCCATAATCTCTTCAAATGCCACTCGCTGCTCGATCAGCTCCGAGATAATACGGGTCGTCGATACTGCGCGCACGCCGAGTTGCCGGAAAACATCCTCATGGTCAGGGTCAGTAACCAGCGCCATAGTCTGAGGGACGTTGAATTGCAGCGAAGCCAGCTGGCATATAACAAGATTGTCTGCATCATGATTTGTAATTGCAAGCACCACATCTGCCATCTGCGCGCCGGCTTCATCAAGTATCTGAGGATCACTGCCTTCACCGTGCACCACGACTGCGTCAAGTAAGCGCGCCAACCGATTGCACTCCTGTTTGTCACGATCAATCAGCGTCACTGAGTGTTTCTTAGCCAGGAACGAGCGACACACAAAGTAACCAAGACGCCCCCCGCCAACAACGATTATTCTCATCTCGCACCACCATCGGAAGACGGCAGGAACTCGGCGAGGATCTCATCTCCGAGCATTGAAACGGCGCACAACGTGTCTATCCCGAGCTCACGATAGACTGCGGCGCGTTCAGGCTCTGAAACGCGCGCCACCACCCGCGGAACTCGCATGAGTTTCTTCGCAATCTGACCTACGAGCAGGTTGGTGTTCTGCGCATTAGTGGCCACAATCACAAGATCAGCATCACCAAGTCTCGCCTCCAGCAACACCGCGAGTTCAGACGCGTCACCCTCCAGCCGAAAACCACTATAGCTCGCCGCGAGACGTCCAAGCGCCTCTGCATTGGAGTCAATAACCAGCACACGATGACGAGCGTGGCTGAAACGCTCGGCAAGATACCTGCCCAGGCGGCCACACCCAACAATCACAACATACATTGGGCTGAAACTTGCCATCGCACTCCCCCGACTGAAGAGGTCCCGAACCGCGTCCGTGCAGAAACACCGGCTGGCGCAGAAACAACAGGCCGCCCTCTCTCAGGCGGCCTGCATATCACGCTGACTACTCCAAAGTTATACCGAAAACTTTAGCTGCCGTCAACGACAGAATTGACGCGATCCCGCTATCTATCTGCAAAACGTAATCCCCAATACTCTCCCCATCGGTCTTATCACCCGTCGGCATTGAGAATTCCACAAGGTCTGCCGCGGCACTGGCATGCTCATCTGCAAAACCCTGCCAGGCGCTATGCACTAACCGCACGGCCTCAGAG
>CAYSRY010000308.1:0-2288 GCA_964433395.1 uncultured Armatimonadia bacterium
TGGCAATATAATCGTCGGCACCACAGTCGAGGCCAGTCACCCGTTTTGCAGGCGCATCCTGCCCAGTGATGAGTATTATGGGCAAATCAGCCAATGTCTGGTCATTGCGTATAAGCTGCGTAAGCTTGAGACCATCAATTTGTGGCATATTTATATCTATGACAGCCAAGTCCGGTTTCGCAGTGCGGATGAGATTATACGCCATCTCTCCGTCGGCTGCCTGAATGCACTCATGGCCATCATCTTCGAGTATGTAGACAAGCAAGCGCACAATGAAGTCTTCGTCGTCGGCGATAAGAATTCGCGCCATGATGGAGCCTCCTCTGGTCAGTTTGCATTCTAGCCGATCGACCAGTGGTTATCCGGTGAAATGGCATTCTGACACTGTACAAATGCATTGCGCAGATATTGCTTGAGTGTGGGCTGGCCACTGCTGGCTCAGTATGAGTTGCCGTCAGTTAGGGATTCATCGAAGGCATCACCCGCGCTTCGTCTTCTCCAGACTACTTTCTACGCCTCACTGATGCGCAATGTGTTCCTACCATGGCTGAATGGACAAGTATTTACCATAAAATATATCCAAACCATTACACATACCATGAAAACGAACGACTGCCAAATATACGAACTCGGAAGAGAATTCTCCCTGGCGACGTGGACACCTGCTCAGCTGCAATTTTCTACTGTGTCAGGATTGGCAGTATGTTGTGGAACTATCGAATAAAGCGTTGTTGGTACCACGTTCGAGGCATCGGGGTCAGGCCAACTCGAGCTGCGACAGCGGCGGCGAGCTCTTGAGTTCGCTCGAGGAATGATGGAAAGCGGACTTGGCCTCCGGCGTGATGGAGGAAGAACTCTGGAGATCGCGTGAATCCGCCGGCCCTCACAAGGCTCACCTGCTCGATGTCATCCCAGCAGAATACCTGGACCTGTCCGAGGTGATTGGTGTACTCAAGCCCAGTGTCCGCAATGCGGACACATGCATTGGCTGCGCGTAGTGTGGTTCTCTTCAGGATGATGAGGGAGAATACCAAGACAGTAAAGCTGGCAATCTGGCCAGGAAGCAGTCCAATGATAAGCCTGCTGCTATCAAATGGCGTGAGCTCTGTTTTACCAATGTCTACAAACAACACCTCATGCGGGCTAAGGCCAGCATTGAGGCTGCGTAATAAGCAGAACACATAGAGGAACAGCAACAGGTGGGCCAGACAGAAAACGGCAAGAATGATAACACCTGGAACCCACCAGCGGGGATATATGAAACGCCATGTTTCATTGCTATCGTCTCGTGAGACTGTGCTTTTGGCCATAAGCATCTTTCAGAGTGTGGCTGTAGTTTACAGAGTAGTTTCGGGGTGCAAACGTCGCGGGAGAGATTTCTCCTCGCTGAGTGCAGTCAGGTTGAGCTGCACAATGTTAGCATCACCTGCACATTGCGATCAGCGAGCCAGCAACTGAGCTATTGATGCTGTCCACATGTCTCCAGCACAACCCAATCTACTGCAAGGCAGGTGCATCAATATTTCTGAACTTGGAATGAAGTTTCCTCTCGCGTCAATTGATTACCTCCAGACGACTATCGCACATTCGTACCTGATCCGAACGTTTTGGTGGCACGTAACCACTTTCAGCGAAACAGGGGCTTCATGGTGCGGGGAGTGTTATAGAACCTCCGGCTGAGAGTGGAGTTGGGATACAGCATATGCCGCGAGCAGGTAAGAGCAGCTCATTATCGCATGCAATGTGGCGGTCAGAATGCAGAGCTACAACACACTCCGGGAAGTCCTCTGCCCCACCGTTTCTGACGATAATTCTTTCGGGACAACTTTCCACCTCAACTGCGTCTCGCAGGGACCAAAAATGGGCCAGCTCGCCTAACAACGGATACCAGGGAGCAGGAGCGTTAGTCTGGAAATACTCAATGAGGCCAGCGAGCATATCGACCCAGCTTTCGCCCTCGCGTTGGCGGTCAGTGCGCATCGCGAAAGTTCGCTGGTGCCAGTTGAAACATACATAGCCATTTTGGGCGAACGCAGTGTTGAGAGTAGTCACTCCATCAGCAACGCCACCAGCAGTATCCCGGGCGGTGCCGATGCCATAGCAACCAGTAACAATGCCATCCTCAACGACGAAGCCAAATTCCCAGATTCCCGCCGACAATCCGCTTTCCGGATCAATGGGAGCGTACGGCAACACTGTGCCAGTCAGCAGCGTAGAAGAGGTTTGTTCGGCATACCAAGTACTGTCATAGGTCAGACCGGCAGCAGCCTTGAAATGCAGCGAATCGG
>CAYSRY010000308.1:2304-4286 GCA_964433395.1 uncultured Armatimonadia bacterium
TGAGATGATGATTGCGCGTGCCAGCCGGCGCGTACCCGGTCACCTGGGAAAAATAGGCAATTTCACTGGATAGCTCAGAATCTGTGCGGTACCCAAGGCAATGAGGCGCAATTTCCCACCCATCAGCAGCAAGAGCGCGCACAGCCGGGAGGAGTTGTGGATCAGTCACGAGATACGACGGCTTCTGGAGCCAATAATCCTCTTCAGGATGCGGTGCGAAGAAATAGAACGCAGACTTGACGCCGAAGCGATTTTCAAACTTGCGCCAGTGATCGAGATTCCAATGTGTATTGCCTGTCTGATCATCAACGCCACGCCATGCAGGGTCGTCATATACGGAGTCGACATCGTGACTGACCGACATGGCCGAAAGTCGGATCTGACCATCAACGCACGGGTGGAACCAGCGAGTAGCCATGACGAGCCCAAGGCGTTCGAAGCAGTAGCGCAATAAAGCTGTGAAGAAATCCTGATACTCATTGACGACGGCGCACTGTCCCCACTCATCAGCGACAGCTTCCCAGAGAACGTCAATATATCGCACAAAACCCTGGAAACCGGGATTGCTTTCCCATGAGAAACGGGAAAGGTAGAGACCAACAGTTTCAAATATCGAGGCGTTGAATGTGATGCGGAAACCGCTCTCCCCCACAGACTCATATATATATAAAGGGCCAGACAGCGCGTATTCGCTGTTAAGCATCGTGAGCGCCCCCCCGGCGGTTGCACCGTCCAAATCGCGCATTCCACCAAATATCGGGAGGTGCGCTGCCTGTGGTGCAAAGCCGAATGGATCGGGCGCAAAGAGTGCTTTGAACTGGACACGGAGTTCCGGCGCGATCGGGGCATCAGCGATTGCGAGCGGTTCGCAGTTGACGCAAATCTGCCCTGCAGCAGGGTCGATGATAAGTTGGCTTTCGCAATCTGCAACATTATCGGCAAGCCTGTACGAGAGGCCAATCATGTCGAGAAGCTGCGTGGCACCATAGAATGCCCATGTCGACCGACGCGTGGGATCAGCGGTGTCACATGGTATAATCACTTTGGGCAGCATACTTCAATCCTCCAAACTTTCGTTACAATGCGCGACGGACTTGACCCGCCAACAGCAGCCACACACCACGACGCTGACCGAGATCCATCGGCCAGTATGACATCAGATTTCCGACACCTCAATCTTCGCTGAGAGATCCGTCGCGAGCTGCATTTGAGACGGCCTCCAATTGCGACCCCAACCGTTTGACCGCGTAATCAACGAGATCCGATTTGGTAACTTTCAAGCCATGATCATATTGAAGCTCAAGCCGCAGGGTATCGAGCAAACGAGCGGCTGTGGGTGAGAGATAGACACTGACCTGAACCTTCTTCTTTTTCGGACGACTGCGACGCGGAGCTGATGCTTCGGACGCCCCTTCCCCATCGTCGCCTCCAAAGAATACGTCATGTGGAATCTGGCTTCTACGCACGCTCTATCACCTCCTGCGCGAGTTTGCGATATGCGGCTGCACCTCGGGAACGCGGATTTGCAGCCACCAGTGGCTGCCCTGCAACAGTAGCGTAGTCGAAATCAACACTACGCGCCACCACAGTCTGATATACGAGATCGCCGAAATGCTCAATCAGTCTTTCCCGGACTTCGTGCGAGTGGACAGTGCGACCATCAAACATGGTAATCACGAGGCCGTTAACTGAGAGCGCCGGATTGCCGTGTTCTCGAACGCCCTCGATTGTATCAAGCAGCATTTTGAGGCCCTGCATCGCGAGAAATGAGGCTTGCACGGGAATCAGCACAGCGTCTGCGGCACCCAAGGCGTTAATAGTCAAAAAGCCGAGACTCGGGGGACAGTCAATCAGCACATAGTCATATGTACTGCTCTCCCCCATCTTTTCTGCCAATCGCGCATTGCCATTTTTTACACGCGCGAGTTCTACTTCAGCGCCAGCAAGACGCAGATCACCCGGAACGATCGATAGCCCTTCTA
>CAYSRY010000309.1:0-4259 GCA_964433395.1 uncultured Armatimonadia bacterium
CCGCGGGTCGAGGCGGGCGAATGGTATTTCCATCAGCTCTTCATAAATGGCCGCCGGGCAATTCGCGCACGCACGCCAAACGACGGTTATTTCCACATTGCAGCTCCTCTCGAGCCGCTTGATGATCGCACCGCGGCGCGCAATGACACCTCCACCAAAATGGGATTCCGGTTCACTCCCGGCGACGTTCCCGAGCTTGCCGACTACGCCGATGCAAATATCATCGACTACCATTCGTGGACCTCCTCCCTCCATTTCATTGACCGCGTCGACAATGACTCACACTCTCTCCACTACTCCAACCAGTCCGCGTGGCCGGTTGGCTACTGGGACGAGCACGAACGCTATCACATTGAAAATTACTTCGAGGCCCTCGATTCCCCCGGCGAATGGTATCTCGACCGCTCATCTGGCATGTGCTATTACTGGCCGCTTCCGGGCGAAGACATGCCCTCCGCTGAAGTCTTCGCGCCGCGCATTCAGAAACTCGTGCAGATAGATGGCGACGCTGCCGCCGGGCACACGGTCAACCATCTCACAATCAGCGGCCTCGCATTTCGCCATGCAGAATGGCTCAACAGTCGCACCAACATGGCCGACGGCCAGGCCCACACTCATCTCTCATCCGCATTCACCGCCACTGGAGCCCACAATTGCCTCATCGAAGAGTGCGAAATAGCGCATGTCGGCGAATACGCGCTCACTCTCGGCGAAGGCTGCCAGAACAACACTATCCGCACATGCCATATCCATGACATGGGTGGCGGCGGCGTCCGACTCGGCCAGACTTCCCTTCCTGCCGAACCAGAGCGCCGCGCCGAACACAACACCGTCGACAACTCATTTATCCACGATGGCGGCCACGTCTTCCGCGGCTCAATCGGCGTCTGGATCGGCCGCTCCAGCTACAACACGGTCTCTCACAATGAAATCTGCGACTTCTTCTACTCGGGATGTTCTGTCGGCTGGAATTGGGGATACTCCCCCTCCACGGCTAATCACAATATCTTCGAGTACAACCATATCCACCATCTCGGCAAGGGCGTCCTCTCCGACATGGGCGGCATCTATTCCCTCGGCAAATCCCCCGGCACAATCGAACGCAACAATCTCATCCACGATGTCCAATCCTATTCTTATGGTGGCTGGGGCCTCTATACTGACGAGGGAAGCTCCGAAATTCTCCTCGAAAACAACATCGTCTACAACTGCAAAACCGGCTGTTTCCACCAGCACTACGGCCGCATGAACACTCTGCGCAACAACATATTCGCGTTCTCCAACACAGGCGTCATAGTTCGCTCCCGCGTAGAAGCGCACACATCATTCCTATTCAAGCGCAACATCGTTCTCACAAACCACAGTGACATACTCGCCGGCAACTGGGGCGACAACGCGTTCCGCATGGATCACAATATATACTGGGACATCAACGGTGCCGAACCGCTTTTCAATGGGCTCAGTTTCCAGGAATGGCGGGCACTCGGCCATGATGTGCATTCCCGCGTGATGGATCCGGGCTTCGTCGATGCTCGTAATTTCGATTTCCGTTTCAAACCCGATGCCCCGGCTCTGAAGTTCAGTTTCAAACCAATAAACATTGACGAAGTTGGACTATACGGAGACAGAAAGTGGGTCCAACTCCCCAAATCAATTCAAAGCCCACCCTCCGCATTACCACCTATTCCCGCTCCGCCAAAAGCTGTCTACGACTTCGAGGACCGCAAGGTCGGCGACAAAGCCACATTCGCCACGACACTCGAAGAAGCTCCCGCGACTATCCGCGTCACCGACGAAATTGCGTGCACAGGCAAACACTCGCTCAAATTCACTGATGCGCCCGGCCTCACCCAGTCATGGATGCCACATCTCTCATCCAACCCCGTCTACACGCGCGGTATCGTCACTACAAGCTTCGACGTACTCCTGCGCGAAAATGCGATCTTCTGGCATGAATGGCGCCAGACGCCCAACCCGTATCTTATCGGCCCATCTCTCAAAATCGACGCCAGCGGACAGCTTTCAGCCGGAGACCAAATCCTCACCACGGTCCCGCGCGATGAATGGATCCACATTGACATCACCGCTCCACTCGGCCAGGCTGCCGGAACGTGGAAGCTCGCTGTCAAGGTCGGCGATGGTAAAACTCAACACTTCACAGACCTACCCAATGTCAACCCCGAATGGTCACAACTGCGCTGGATGGTCACTGTCAGTCTCGCCACAACCAACGCTGTATTCTACCTCGACAATGTCAAGATCGCCCATATGAAGCCCTGACCCTCCCAAACGCGCGAAGGTGAACGCCGGAGCCGTCCCTTACAATGAGCGTTACGCGCTCAGATGCGCGTAACGCGCCTGCAGGCGTTTCTCATTCTTCTCGCGAAATGCAATATCGTTGCAACCATATCTGCTTCCGCTGCGTACTACCTCATGAGTGCGCGCTCAAGGCGAAAATCTCACGGAGGCTCCGTGGTGGCCGCCGCAACTGACGAACAACTGGTCGCCGCCGTGCTCACTGGAGACACCGCCGCCTTTGGGCCGCTCGTCGACCGCTACCGAGACCGCGTCTTCAATCTCGCATATCGCATGTTGGGCGACCGCGAAAATGCCCACGATGCAGCTCAGGAAGCATTTGTCCGCGCATTCTCACGGCTTCGTACCTATCGACGCGACGCAAGTTTCAAATCGTGGCTCTTTGGCATCACATCCAATCTCTGCATCGACAGGCTCCGTGGACGGGCCCGCAACCCGCAGTCTCTCGATGCCACAGAAATTGACCCGGTGGACGAAAACATGCCGCCGCAAACTGCTGCGGCTCAGACGGAAATCCGGGAAGCGACTCACCGCGCCATTGGCAGGCTGCCGGAAGCCCAGCGAGCCGCTATCGTTCTCGTCCATCTCATGGGCCTGTCATACGAGGAAGCCGCCGAAGCCCTCGACATGCCGATCAACACTGTCAAATCTCATGTCCACCGAGGCCTTGAGAAGCTGCGAGTCCTGATGGCTCCATATATGGAGGAATGCACACCATGAAATGCGCTATAGCCGAGCAGTTGCTCAACGATTACATCGATGGCACCCTCGCGCCGGATTTGGTCGCCAGCGTCGAAGACCATCTCGCATCCTGCCAGCTGTGCGCGTCACGTCTGGCCGAGATGCACAGTGTCATTTCCTTCATCGAAAGCCTGCCACCGCTCGACACGCAACGTGATTTCACGCTCCAGGTCATGGCGCAGATTTCTGTCCTCGAAGAGCCGGCGCCGGCAGCTCCCAGCTTTTCGCTCATCCAGATTCTCGCATTGCCGGCTGCTGCGGGCATGGCGATTATGCTGCTTATTTCGGCCACGATCGCTGCTATTGGGCCGGACGTTGCTTTCAGTCTTCTGAGAGCCGCAGGTGCTCTCGCAAGCGCGGCTGGTGCTGCTCTTACCGATTCTGTCCTGGCCATATATGCAAATTCGGCTCCGGCTTTTCAATTGCTCAGCCGTGCCGCCAGCCGTCCTGCGTTGCAGTTGCTGCTGGCTGACGTCACAGTGCTCGCAGTCGTTGCACTGATACTGCGAAAGCTCATTTCGCGTCAGCGAATCGTCCCTGGCACTTCCGTCATTCCAGTCTGACCCAACTCACAGTCCCCGAGTGCTGCCGCTCTGCACTTCGGGAGTATGGATGCCATAGGAGGAGACTCCCAATGATCCGCAACAGAGCATTTCCGCTTCACATTCTGCTTCTGCTCGCTATGCTCATACTGGTGGCATTCAGCATCGTATATGCACAACCGCCAAAAGCAGACGAGGCCGTTGACAACGCCGCTGTTCGCAAATCGGTGCAGCAGCTCATCGATTCCATCAAGGCCACTGCAGCCAGCGACAAGACTGGCCAGCAGGTCACCTCAGAAGGCAGCGTCGTCAACTTTGCCGGCGATGCAACTATTGAGGCCGGCCGCACGGTCAATGGCGATGTTGTCGCCATCGGCGGCAATGCGACTGTCGCCGGCATTGTCAAAGGCAACGTTGTTGCCATCACTGGCGACGTTCGCCTCAAAGATGGTGCCTCTGTCACTGGCGACGTCATAGCTATCGGTGGCATGGTCGAACGTGCCCCGAAGGCCACCGTCTCAGGCTCCAAACTCCAGATCGCCGCTCCCTGGGCCGCGGATATGGTCAAAGACCTGATGCCAGCCGCTCCCAATGCGGTGCAGCCAGACGAAACTGTCGCTGTTCCGCCCGCAAGCCCTGCGCTCACGGAGAACATCAAAC
>CAYSRY010000310.1:0-4258 GCA_964433395.1 uncultured Armatimonadia bacterium
TATCGCCCGGCTGCCAATCATGCCGTGCATGCTTTATCATTGGCTCCAACGCCTTACATCCTGCCTGCAATGTTTCAAGAGGAAAACATTTCTTCGTCAGGCGTCACGTCCCATATCAGGCCTATGACATGCAGAAACGCGCGTATCTGTCATCGCATATTCACGGTGGCATATCTCGCTGTTTCTGATAGTGGCACGTTCACCCTGTGAGCACGGGCCGACTATACCTTACGCTTCACCAGATCACTTTGCAAACGGTTGCGCATCGTTTGGCATCAGGCTCTCCTGACGCTCCTCCAAACCACGCAAAAATGCCGGGCGCGCCATGAAGGCGGGCCCGGCATCCAGATGCTCCTACCGTTCGCCGCCTATTTTCCCCACGGGAAGCTCTGCATTTTCCCGTCTTTCCATACTTTCACATCATCGGTCGCCGTTACATCAAGGCTCCCGTCAGCGCGCGCCTCCACTGTCGCCCAGTTCCGGATGACGAAATCATCTCCAGGCTGCAGATCCATATAATAGAACATGTCCCCGGCTTTGAAACCATCCGTCGAGTCCACATCTACGATGAACGGCTGCGCATACTTGGCATTTATAACATTCGTCTCCAGCGTTTTGTTCTCATGAACCAGCAATTTCCCATCAAAAAAGTTCACTCCGCCACGCGTAAGACCGCGCGCATAGTCATGTGCAGTCAGGCTGTACATGCGGTGCTCATGATCCGGATCGGCCATGACCGTGCCCTGCCCCAGCACTGCTCGCTGCGTACCCATGTCTATAACGCTCAGACCATCTTCCTTCCTCACATCATAGATCGTGTACGCCGAATTGCGCGTGTAGCGCGGATTGCTGAACATGACGCTCTGATATTTCAGGCGCCCATCAGTCGGCAGATCAGCGTCTACATATACGAGGTTCTTTTCATAGTCCACTTTTACGATCTTACCGCTGTACTGCGCGTTATTCAGCTCGACCCGCATGCCAGGGGCTGTAAGCGCCTTACCCACTATATGCATTTCATCGATTGACGTGCGACTTCCCCGGACATGCCCGAAGGTCCCGTGCATTCGCACTGCACCGGCGCTTACCCGCCCATCTGGCCGTTCCGAATAGGCGAACCATTCAACGCCGCCATCTGTCCGCTGCACTGCAATGCAAGTCCCGCTGCCTGCGACTGGCAGGCGCATCGCTTTTGCAATCGTCGGCGTGGCATCCACGCTTCCGGCATCCGGTTTTTCGCTCATCAGTGCCAGTGACCGGATCGAAACCCAACTTCTAGCGCCCTCGTCACTCACTATCCGCACGCCTACTGTATGCTTCCCGGCTTTGAGATCAAATGGCCCCACGACCTGGGTCTTACCATTCTGTACGGACGGGTTTGTCGCAATATATGGCTCTCCGACGTCTTTCCCATCTACCATAAACTGGACGGTGCCATAATTTGGCGACACATACGGCTGGGCGAACAAGTACGTCGGACCGCTCTTCTTTGCCTCAAGCGCAAAGTTGATGACGCCGCCGACTTCGTCGGCCTGGAAAAGCAGCACGCCATGCGTCCCCAGGTACTTGTATACTCCGTCTTCCGTCGAGGCCAGCCCCATCAGTTCCGCCGCTTGAACTCCTTCGGCACTTGCTGGCGTCTCCCCATATGGTTCCCGAATGCTTACGAACGTGCTGTTCAGATATCCAGTGTCGCCTGTGTGCCGAAGCGCTATGTGTGCCGATTTCGGCAGGAATGGATAGATTCCAGGTGCCCACGTCGTAATGACTTCCGTATCTTCCTCCGGCAGCATCGTCATTTTCAGGAAATTATTCCCCTGCGGCAGTTTCCACGTTGCCGAGAACGGCCCGTTCGCCATTCCTCGCCGCGGATTCATCAGGAATCCATAGCCATTGCCCGGAGGTGCACGCCAATAGGGCGTGTGCGGCACGCCGCTCAGAAATCCATCATTCAGTTGCCGCTCGCCCCAGTTATATTCCTCGCCCGCAAGCGAACCGTCTGCCGGCTCGCTCAAGGTCACACCATCGACCGTCAAATCATTCGAGAGCGCGTGCGCCATATAGTCATGTTGCGCCCCGCCTTTGACGGTGAAGATATCCAGCAGGTAACTCCCCGGCCCCTCGCCAACCAATGCCAGGAAGCGCCGGTACTCGTCAACATCCTGCGATTTATACGCATTGTCCGAGTCCGCATCGACTATCTGCATGCCCGGCATCGAAGCGAAGGCGTTCAGGTTCCCGCCCGTATCATCGGCGTTCCCCTCAAGCTGCGACCGCTCATTCACCACTACGAGCTGGTGAGCCGCCGTCAAATGTGAGAAACCCTTCTGACTATGCGTGGCCCCATTGCCATAGCCCGTATCATATGTGAGCTCATATCCGAGGCCGAAGTAGTTGATGTTCAGATCGTCTTGGTGGCCATGATTGAGTACTGGCCCATATCGCAAGAGACATGCCTGCGACATCAACCCCGGCTGGGTCCGCAGCAGAGCAAAGCCCTTCTGCCCCAGAACGGTCGACCCATACAGAATCCGCTGCAGATCCGCCGTCAGCTTCCCGTTGCCCTCTGGCGCGTCCTTCGCGTGGAATACCAGCCATTCCCGGTCTGACGAACCGCCGCGCAGGCCATTCACATTCCCCTGCCCGAAGAAGCTCACCAGCTCTCCAAATTCGCTCCGCGTCTCTGGCTGTGTTGAGCGGTTATAAATCCGCTCGGCATACTTGTAATCATAGCTGTCGAACTGCTTGGCTGGCGGATATGCCTGCGACGTATCAGGCCCGCTGTCACCATAACGCGGCCAATGGCCAATACAGTCCATCGCCAGATGTGGCAGCACATAGAAACTCCGGAAGGCCGCATCATCATACAGGTTGATCCCATTCGGATATTTCTCATTCCGCAGATTGCACAGCGGCTCCGCCGAGGTCAGATACAGATCCCGAGCGTGCATCGAATAACCGAGCGACGACTCGATGTACCGTCCGTCGCGGTCCGCGTTGTTGTTCACCATCGCATAGATGCCGTATGGCCCGGTCGTCGCCCAATCCACATACGTATCGATACCAAGCAGGCATCCTACCGCAAGCACGCCGCGGACGTAATCTGCTTCTCCATTGTTCATGCCACCAGCCAGCGAGTGCTCATAGCAGTACGCCCCGCCGTTTTTCAGCATATTCTCCACAATATTCTCGCGCCGCGTCAGACCATCCACAAAGGACGGCTCATCAAGCGTCGCCGAGTTGAAAATCGCGTCATACTCATAGACCAGCAGCACGAGCACCCGCGCCACCTGATAATGCGGTCGGTCAAGTCGCCCTGTCTGCCCCTCCGGTGCACCTCCCGCATAGTCCCACGAGCCCTTGTTGCAACTCGGGTAGATCTCCGCCAGAGCATCAAGCAGAACTGCTGCGGTTTTCGCGTATTTTTCCTCACCGGTCAGCACATACGCCCGGACAAGCCACCCCGCCCACTTCTCGTACGTCTCCACGACCCACGCATTGTACGAACCAACGAAATAGTGGACCCGCCCATCCGCATTCACATATCCTGTGCCTTCATCCGGATGGTCTTTATCTGGCAACACATGCCCTTTCCCGCACATGACCGTTCCCGGACGATCAAAGCTGCAGTTCGCGCCTCCCCAGGTGCCCCATGATGAATCACAGATCGGACAGCCTGTCGATCCATACGCGAACGCTGCGCCCTTCGGCGGACAATTCTCTCGGATCCATTCCGGGTCCTTATCAACCACGCCATCAGCCAGCGCGATGGTCTGCTCCGCCCACTGTCGTGCCCAGTCATTGTTTGCGATATTCTCTTTTGCCACCGCAATGTCTTCAGGCGTGATGTACACGCACGGATGAGTCTCACGCGGCTTCTCAGTCAAATCAATATTCTGCCATTGCTCCGCCGGCGACTCTGGAGTGGGCGGCGGCACATTCACGATAACCGCGCGCTCTGTGTCATCAAATGCCAGCAGCTCATCCAGACCGTAATACGTCTTCTCGCTCCACGCTTCCACGAGTGTCACTTTCACCCACTCGGTCGCGCGCCGGTCAAAACGTATCATATGAGCGCCGGGCCGATCGTCAAGCGTCGCTGTGACCGGCTCGCCCGCCGAAAACTCCACCTTAACTGTCTTCCACGTGGCATACAGCGATGGCAGGTCGCGCACCACCAGCACCAGCGTATCAATCTGCCGCGGTGCACTGAATGTCGCTTTCACCCACTGCGGCAGCTTCGAGCCCGCTTTGGACG
>CAYSRY010000311.1:0-4202 GCA_964433395.1 uncultured Armatimonadia bacterium
CGCCACCCATAGTGCAGACTGATCGTCTCGCCCTCTTCCAGCCTCTCTCCGCTCACTTTGGCATAGACCATCCGACCCCAGCGTGTCACGTAATAAAATAGCTCGGGATCGCGGGTGACTGGCGGATCATATGACAGTTCTACCTCCACACCACGCTGGCTGCATGAGACCTCGCAATAGCCGGGATCATGAGGCCACCGGAACTGTGGCATCGTAAAACCATACGGAATCTCGAAGCGCACACTGCCATTCGGTTCGATGCCGTCCGGTCCCGCAGTGTATTGGATGGCCCAGATGCCAGGCGAATCTGCCATTACATCATCATCAGGAGAGATAACTGCGGCCCCGTTGGTAGTGCTGATGTCTTCGTTGCGCAACAATCCTACCTCCGTGCGACAGAGTTGCGCCCTGCACCGCATGGTGGCATTGCAGGAACGCAAATCAAATCTTTCCGGTCTCTCGTGGCCCGCTTGTATGCAACGAATCTGCATTGCTTTGTTCCAGACGTACACTTACCATTATACACCAAACCCGCCTGCAATACCTGTGCGAAGGTGTGCCAGCTTTATGTGCGTATTCCACATTGTGTACAGAGCTTGAGAGGAATTAGCATTTGCTGGTGTTGGAATGTATGAAGATATATACTGCGGTTGTAGTCCAAAAAAATGCGAAAAGGATGTTTCACATGAACCCATTGGGTGTCGGCATTATAGGTGTTGGGGTCGGATCCTCACATGCTCCTGGCTTTATAGCAGACGAACGTGTAAGCCACGTCGTGATGTGTGACATCGATGCAGAGCGCCTCTCTGAGAAGGCTGGCAATCTGGGCATTGAGGAGACGACGACAAACTGGCGTGATCTTATTGAGCGGGATGACATAGGCCTTATCAGCGTCGGCAGCCCCGACCATATGCACCATGAGATGGCCATCGCAGCACTTGACGCGGGCAAGCATGTGCTCTGTGAGAAGCCTATGACAATGAACCTCAGCGAAGCGCGCGACATGATTGCCGCTGTCGAACGAAATGACCGCAAGCTCATGGTTAATAACGTTCTGCGCTTTTACGAGCGTTTCCAATATGTTAAGAAACTGGTTGACGACGGCGAGCTAGGCGAAATCTATGCCGCAGAGGGTGACTATTTGCACAATATCCTGACTCTCATCCGCGAAGGGTGGCGAGGAGCCTATCGGCACAGTCAAATGACCGGTGGCGGCGTACATCTCATCGATCTGCTGCGCTGGATGGTTGGTGAAATCGACGAGGCATTTTGCTATGGCACCTGGGGAGTTCTCAAAGAGGGCGAAGCAAAAGCACCGGACTGCATGATGTCAGTTCTGAAATTCAAAAATGGAGCCATTGCCAAGGCCGCAAGTAACAGTTGCATACAGAAACCTGCCCTCCACAATTTCATTCTATATGGTACCAAGGGTGTGTTCATCAATGCGAAGCCGAACGGATTCCTCTATCGTGGTGTCGACTGCGAAGAACCAGAGCTGGTAACTGCCGAGTATGGCCCCAAGAAGGGTGAAGGTGCCAAATCGGTAGCCATTTCACACCTGCTGGATGCAATTGAAAATAATACAACACCGCTCGTGGATGTGTACGAAGGTGCTCGCTCTATAGCCGTTTGCGACGCCATATATGATAGCTACATCTCTGGCAATCCAGTAAAAGTTGAGCAACTATAGGGGTTTAATCTTATTCATATCAACTGCAAAATACTGTATAGGGGGTCGGTGCATCATCGCCATGCACCGCTCCCTGATATCGTTTATACGCGTTATCGAAATTGAGGGAGACCAATGCTCATGAGACTTGGTGGTCATATTTTTGCCGAATTCAACTCTCCCGAGCAATGGGTGATGGCAGTCAAGGCCGAAGGCTACAGTGCAGCATATTGCCCCGTCCAAAATGATGCGTCTCTTGATGTCATCCGCGCCTATGAACGAGCTGCTGTCGAGGCAGACATTGTTATAGCCGAAGTCGGTGTGTGGAATTCCCCACTCGGGCCAAACTTGATTGAGAGAACAGCTGCATTGGAATACTGTAAGAAGCAGCTTGCGCTAGCCGACGAGATCGGCGCAAACTGCTGTGTCAACATCTCCGGGTCGCGAGGGCCGCAATGGAACGGCCCGGATCCTGCGGATCTCTCCACTGAGACGTTTGACATGATTGTTGAGTGTGTGCGCGAGATTATTGACGATGTTCAGCCATTGCGGACATTCTATACGCTTGAGACCATGCAATGGATGTACCCAGATTCAGCGGATTCGTATATGCGACTCGTATCGGCGATTAATCGCAACCAGTTTGGTGTTCACTTCGATGCAGCCAACCTGATCTGCAGTCCTCAGATTTACTACAGAAATGGTGATATGATTCGCGATTTTATTGGGAAGCTCGGACCGCGCATAAAGAGTTGCCATATTAAGGATATCGAGCTATCTGCACACGCTACGGTCCACCTTGACGAAGTGCGCCCGGGGCTTGGCAATCTTGATTATTCAACTCTGTTGTCTCAGGCAAATCAGCTTAGGCCAATACCCCCGATTATGCTGGAGCATCTTCCCAGTGCTCATGAATATCGCCTTGCAGCTGCTTATATCCGGCACATCGCACATGAGACCGGAGTGAGTATACGTGAATGAATAAGACAAGCAGGCAATAGTTTTTCCGACCGCATTCAGGCCGAGCTCGCGCTGTAAGCCGCTTTGCTCGCGCGCCCACTGTGTGGTGGGTATTGAAATTGACTCTGTGCACAGAGATGCTTGAATGGGAGCACCTTCCAGCAACCTCAGGCTATGCGGTGATATGCACGGTGATCAGTGCTGGCGAATCAGTCCTGATTTGCGTCTGACAACACATTAATCATCATGGCACCTCGTCGAAGAGGGTGCCGCTAATGACCAATGGCCAGGAGCCCGAAATTCGCTGCGAGATTGACAGTTCACTGTACCAGCTACGCTATATACTGATAACGGTAAGAGTATGGCTAACGACGATGAGATAATTGAAATTTCATTCGACGATGATGAAGTTGCCGATAGCTCAGCAACTTCATCATGCGACGGCACCGTCATCGACATATCATTCGACAACGAGGACAGGCCAGCGGCCACCTCGCGGTCCGTTGTGTCGCGTGGTAATGATGCAGCATCCGAGGATGATGTCGACGACAGTAAGCAGTTCTGTCGCAAGTGCGGGTTTGCGCTTCCCCCTCTGGCCACAGAGTGCCCGCGATGCGCAAGAATTGGCGTTCATAAGAACACGTCACAGGCCATTACACCGCCGGAGTACACCCCTGTCGGCAGCGCACCACAATATGCCCCTGCACGGCAGAGTTGTGCGTTCTGGAGTGCACTCGCCTCTCTAACCATCATCATTGTCGTAGCGATGCTTGTTGCTTGGTATCTTGTCAACAGTCCAGGCGTTCGGGCGCGGGCAGCCTACCGCGCGGGCGTAGAAGCTCAACTCGCCGGCGATATGGTCACCGCACGCGCCAAATATGCCGAGGCACTGGAGATTGACCCGCAAATGGGGCTTGCAGCTTTTGCTGCTGGGACAACATTCCTCGGGATTACTGTCGGTAGTGGCACAGGCCAAACACTGCAAGGTCTGCTCGAGCGGGCTACACTTGGCCAGACACACGATCTTGACGAGGCCGATCGCTGGTTCGACCGCGCCATTACTTTGGCTACTACAATGCCTGAGTCACGCCAATTACAAGACCCCAATATATCCACGCCCGCAAAGCTCGGAGCATATGCCCACGCCATGAAGGCTATCACGGCATTCATCCGCTATGTTGCTGCTCTTAACGCGGAAAGTTTTGACGTTGCCGGCCAGTGGCTTGGTGTCGCATCGTATGAATGGCAACTCTGCCTCCAGCTTGATCCGGAAAATCCATACGGAACTCAACTGGGCGGCAAATTGTCCCCTCCAGCATTGTAGTCAGTTACCTCGCAATGTCTAGTAGCATCTACTATCATAGATAGCAAATAGCCATATTTGCAACCAATAGCCCCGCCAAGCGGCACGGTTGCCCTTAGAGCCTCACAAATGCTTTTTAGAACATATGTGCGTATTTTTAGCATGATTCATATCTATTTATTGCTTTTCCCATTAGTTACGCGCCTGGATAGAAATTGACAATGTATACTCCTGACAATATAATACCGTCAATATGGCTATAAATTGTGG
>CAYSRY010000312.1:0-4165 GCA_964433395.1 uncultured Armatimonadia bacterium
AATCTGACGCTGACGCTTTTTGCCAAAGGGCGAGAGATGCTTTCGGACCTTGGTTATACGCATACGAAATTGCGCGGCTGGGCAATTTCGACGGTCGGGCATAATACGGTGGTTATCGACCGGAAAGGGCAGCAGAGTTCGCATTCGGACGGTCGGCTGGTGTCATATTTCCCTGATACCGGCGGCGTGTCGATGGTGGAGGCAGACGGGCAGTGGGCATATGAGAGCGCCGGGGCTGAAACGTACCGGCGGATGCTTGTGACAGTGCCCGTGAGCGGGAGTGACGCGTATGTGGTGGATGTGTTCCGCGTGCTGGGGGGAGAGACGCATGATTGGCTTCTGCACGGGAGCGCAAATGATGACGGCTGAGTGTTCGGTGGAGCTGCCGGAGACCCGTGAGAACATGATGAGTGCGGATGAGACGTGGGAAGAGCCGAGGACTGAGGGCTCGTCGGTGAATTCGTACGGTTGCATCCGGGACGTGAAAGCCGGCGCGACACGCAATGGATTTGACGTCGCATTCAGATATGTGGATAAGCCGGAGAAAGGCGTGCGAGTATTCATGCTCAGTGCTGATTGCGAGCTGTATCTGGGGAAAAGTCCGTCGGTTCGCAAAGCAGGGAGCGATGGTCAGAAAGTATGGGATACTTGGATGCCACAGCTTATTGTGCGCAGGCAGGGAACCGCACCACTCCTGAGTACTTTTGTAGCGGTGGAGCAGCCATTTGACGGAGAGGAATTTGTGGATGGCGTGACGCCGGTGGCGCTTTTGACCGGTGATGGAGAAGGCGTGGCAGTGGCGGTTAAGCACGGAGATGCAGTGGATACGATAATCTGTGCGAATAAGCCGGATGCAGACACGGAGTTTCTGACCAATGACGGCATTCGGATGACCGGCCGGCTGGGTGTGGTGCGTCGTGTGAATGGAGTCGTACAGGGGGCATGGCTGTTCGAGGGGACGGCGTTGAGCTGTCAGGGCTTTGGGATTACATCGCCAGTGGCCGCATATGCAGGCGAAATTGCCGGAATGACGCGGATTCGCGACGGTGCTGATGTGGACGCATTTCTGACAGATGCGGAACTGCCGGTGGGGGAAGAGCTGGCGGGTACGTGGATGGTTATGACGCGGCCGGATGGCTTTGTGTATGCGTATGAGATAGTAAGGGTGGATGAAGCAGGCGGGCAGCGGCGGATCGTGATAAATGGCGATCACGGCCTGCGAATGGATGGCGGAGTCACGCGTGAAGTGTACTATCCGAGAGGCGAATTTGAGGGCGTGAACAGCTTCCGGATTTCACTTTCGGTAGGGATAGCACAGGGCGAGTAAGCAGAGGAGTCACTTCGATCCGCAGCGGGTACGTGGTTTACATATAGATATGGAGTGAGTATATGTTGCAGACTGAAGGGCTTCTGCGTGCAGCAATTTTTGTTTTGGCGGTGGTCTGTGTGAGCCAGGCGTCATGGGCAGTGGGGCAGGCAGTTGGCATCAAGCATCCCGTACTGGAACATAAGATAGACCCGGCGAGCGCCGCGCAATATGAAGCGACTGTGGCGAAAATCATGTCCATGAGCGAGGAGGAAATGCTCTCGTTCGTGCCGGATGGGCCTGTGCGTGTGTTCTGCCAGTGTCCGAATTGCTACGGCGGATCATATGAAGGCGTGTTTTCGTGGGATGTAGATAAGCCAGACGAGCTGGTCTGCAGGTACTGCGGAACCGTCTATCCGAATGAGAAATTCCCTGAGGATAAGGTGCGCGAGGGCGTTAATTCGCAGGGAGAGGCCTTCAGCTACAGCTATTACCATGAGCCGAAGAAAAACATTGAGATGTTTTTCACGGCGCATATTGCGGCACAGAAGAAAAATTGGATTGTACAGCAGACGCTTGCGCTGGGACGGGCCTATGCCGCAACTGGGAATGAAGAATATGCCATGCGTGCCGCGCTGATTTTCGACCGCATAGCAGAGCTGTATCCGCACTATCCTGCGCTGAAACAGTGGATTACAACATTTGAGTTTCCTGAGAAGCAGGAACCCCCATGGCCCCAGGCTGGCGGCAAATGGGGACGGTGGCGAGAGAGCGAGATTCCGCATGTGATCCCTGAGGCCTATGATCTTGTGTATGATGCGGCAGCATTTGACGAGCTTTCGCAGCAGCGCGGGTATGATGTGCGCGAGCGGTTTGAAAAAGATTTTCTGAAGGGTACGTGGGAGTACATCAACACGTGGGATAAGTTCACAGATAATATCGCGCCGACATATCTGATGGACGCGATAAATATCGGGCGAGTGATCAATGAGCCGCACTATGTGCATTGGGGGTACCACTGGCTGAAGGAGATATTATACGGTGGTTGCTTCTATGACGGAATGTGGCGGGAAGCGCCAAGCTACCACTATCAGACTCTGGGTGGGATTGGTCGGGATTTCGAGGCAATGAAGGGCTATTCTGACCCGCCGGGGTATGTGGATGCCGAGTATGGGGAGCGGTTTGATGAGGTTGACCCAGTGGCAGATAATCCGTTTATCGCGCGGGCAGTACGGGCGCCGTCGGTGCTGGATTTTCCGAATGGAATTGGGAGCGCGATACATGACACCTGGCCGAATGAGCGGCGATCAGATCCACGAACGGAGACTGTGTCGACGATTACGCCCGGGTATGGCCATGCGTCGCTGGGGCGGGGCATAGGGAGCAGCC
The DNA here is from genome assembly GCA_964433395.1 of uncultured Armatimonadia bacterium. Taxonomy (GTDB): domain Bacteria; phylum Armatimonadota; class Zipacnadia; order Zipacnadales; family UBA11051; genus UBA11051. The sequence goes on from CAYSRY010000312.1 coordinate 2,696, forward strand.
AGCTGCAGGCGCAACTGGCGTTTTCGGGGACCTACGGGCATTCGCACCTCGATAATCTGAATCTGACTCTTTTTGCCAAAGAGCGCGAAATGCTGTGCGACCTGGGGTATACGCATACGCAGGTGCGGCAGTGGAACAGCAACAGCATGTCGCATAATCTGGTTGTGGTGGACAGACAGACGCAGAATGGGAGCGGGTCGGACGGGGATTTGAACAGCTATTTCCCGAACTCCGGCGGGATTTCAGTCGTGGAGGCCGATGGAGAGCGCGGTTACCGGGAGATTGAAGGCTTGGACCTGTACAGGCGTATGCTGGTGCTGGTGCCAGTGGATGCGTCGAATGCGTATGTGTTTGATGTGTTCAGATTGCGGGGCGGAAAGACCCATGATTGGCTGCTGCATGGCGCCGGTGACAATGATATGACCGCCGAGTGCAGCGTGGAATTGCCCGGGCGGCGTGAGAATATGCTGGAAGCCGGTGAGGAATGGGTTGAGCCGCGCGATGAGCAGTCGAAGTTCAACGTGTGGGGCTGCATGCGGGATATGCAGGTCGGGGCTGCAGATGGGGTGTTCAGCACGACCTTTCGGTATACGGATGAGCCGTCACGGGGTGTGCGTACGCACCTGATGGCCGATGGGCCAATTGAGGTATTCCTGGGGAAGGGCCTCGCGCCCCGAAGAGCCAAAAGCAATACGCAAGTGGCGTTTGATTACTGGATGCCGCAACTTGTGGCTCGCAAAACCGGCGATGCACCAATGAGCAGCGTGTTCGTGGCCATTGAGGAGCCATTTGATGGTGAGGAATTTATAGATGCAGTGGAGCCGGTTGAGATAGTCTCCGGCCCAGAGGGCGCGGTGGCTGTGCGAGTGCGGTGCGGGAATGTGGAAGACACGATTATTCAGACGAATGATGAGGCGCCATATACGGAGATTGTAACGGCGAGCGGCGTTCGGATGAAGGGGCGTCTCGGGGTGGTGCGCGAGGTTGAGGGGCAGGTCAGCGGCATGTGGCTTTTTGATGGTGAGGAACTGCTGGTCGGGCAGCAGGGCATCCAGGCGAGCGTTGCGGCATATGAGGGAGAATTGGCCGGGGCGCTTCGCGTGGAGGATGGGGATGACGTTGACGCACTGGTGACAGATGCGGAGCTGCCGGTGGGGGACGTGTTGCAGGGCGTGTGGATGGTTGTGACGCATGGTAGCGGAATTCGGCACGGATATGAGATTGAGCGCGTGGAGGAGCGGGATGGAAAGCGTGTGGTCGTGGTGAGCTATGATCACGGCCTGAGGATAGACGGAGAGACAACGGAAGAGGTGTATTTCCCGGCGCGAAAGATGGCTGGGGCGAATCGTTTCAGAATATCACTTGCGGTGAGCATGACAGCATTAAAGTGACTTAGCATGTTATAAAAATATCGTTCTGAGTTTTTTTTGTAGCGGGAGGAATATGATTTCACATTATTAAATATAATAG
>CAYSRY010000313.1:0-355 GCA_964433395.1 uncultured Armatimonadia bacterium
AACAATGCCCTGATATCGGGAATTACCCTTTCGAGCAGGCGTGAAGTCCTGAAACGATCACGCATGCAAATGCGGACATGTCGCTCGAGGTCCGGTGGCGCACTGCCTGCCACCTCGAATGCAACCGGCAGGCTTATTTCGGTTTTGTACAGATCTGCGATGTCATAGACGAATGACAGTTGTTTGCCAGTGTGAACGAAACCCAGCGCCGGGCAATAGCCGGCAGAGAGAATAGCCGCATGACACAAGCCATACAGGCACGAATTAGCCGCAGAGAGGGCACGGTTGATGGGGTCGGCACTCCGCCAGTCTCCCCGGTCATAGCTGCGGCCATTCCATGTGACGCCGGTTTTCT
>CAYSRY010000313.1:365-4162 GCA_964433395.1 uncultured Armatimonadia bacterium
CCTTTTCCGTTTTCGCAATAGTCCCAGCCACGCTTTTTTAAGATTTTTACCAATTCATGATTTACAATACCATGTGCCACTAAAATGGCTATGCCTTCCTTTTGTGCAAATTTTGTCAGTTCATCCGAAAAAGCATTCAGCTCAACAAGACGTTCTTTGTAGCCGGTTTTCTCACTCCAGTTTGTATATGCCTGACGCACCCGGCTGCCTTCCATGCCGCGGATCTGCTCAATGGTGGTCTCAGCAGGTATGAGTTCAGAAAAACGAAACGCATACATTCTGCGAACAACAGTCTGACGGCGATCGATGCTGCTGACAAGCTCTGCCTGTTTGAGGGTACGCTGAGCACTACGAGTGCCACCTGTTCCAGCAGCATAGAAACGCACCATCTCTTCTCCGCACCACATTACCAGACAGTTGCAGTCAGCCAATGCACGAATTGCTCCATGAGTGATGGAGTACCCGGCCCAAGCATCAGCAGCCGCAATGCAGCCACAGGTGCCTCGGTACATCCATCATCATCCCAGAATACGATGCCGGATGCTGCGCGATCCACGCGTACATGTTCGACATATACGTATGAGAGACTGTCATCGAAACGCGGGACAATATGCAGATTTTCCATTGGCAGGCTCCCTACCCTGCTGGCGCCAGTGACAAAAGTCCGAAGCCGAATGCTTTTGCAGGGCCGATGCCTGCGACTACAGCATCGGTGCATGCCACGGGATCTGTCACCTGCAGCAAACCATCGAAACGGACTGCATAGTGTCGCATCTTCATTATGCTCGCTCCGCTGTGCTTGTTCGTGTCCTGATTACCCTCCGGCACGGCAGTTACTGACATAAGCTGAAAACCTGCCGCCCCTGCGTGTCGCTCCAGCCACTCCTGCTGCTGTTCATCATCGAAAAGCGGAATGCGTTTGCCATTGCGTTTGACGGTCGGATTGGCGCGCAGACGGAATGCCAGGAGTTGCCCACCGTTCAATGAGAGATTGACCTGTTTGAGGTCCGGGTTTTTCTCTGCTGGAGTTTCGAGCAGGTATCCACCGGCCTCTACGAGATGGCCCCAGGACGGCTCCTGGACGGACTGCACAAGGAGGGTAGGCACTCCGGTATGCCTGTCTGTGTCCACGCGGAACAGTACTCGTTCTTCCGCGGGCAAGTCCTGAGGGAATGCCTGCATGATGGTGCGGTGGAGTTCGTAGACAGACGCGAGTTCAGCGCGTACCCGCCTGTTGCGCGGGTTCATGACTATTCGGGACAGGTACATTCGGTGTCCCTCCCTTGCACGGTCACTGCATCAGCCCTGAGTACAGAGACGCGTCGGACAGTAAATCTGCGGTCCATTTTCTCGAATGAGACAGGATAATCAGCGCGTGCCTGGCCGAATTCGTCGTCGCTGTCGATGACGATGCGAAGCCCGCGTTCAGGGAATTTGTCACGCTCGTTTCGCGGGCGCCATGGGAATGTGTTCAACACTTCGAACAGATCGCTGTCTGAGACGCCGATTGGTGGCGGTACGCCGGGCACATAACTTCTGCGCCCGAGAAAGAGGGGCCAGACAGGATTGCGCAGGGCAGCGTCGAGTGTGTTGAGCCATTCGGCATCGGCATCTTCAAAACCGACGAGGAAATCGGCGTCGGCGAGATAGTAGCGGGAGGAGATAGTCGTGTCAGGCGCCGCACCGCTTGCTTTGGCGACGCCGTATTTACTGCCGTTGAATGTGCCGCCTCCCGCGGTCTGAAAGTCCTCAGCCATGGTGCCTTCGCGGTCAACGCGGACGCCCATTTTCATGGAAGCCAGGCGCGCTATGGCCTCATGATCGCCTCGTCGAATGCCCAGAGCAGCGGCCAGCAGGCCGACTACGCCGCTTTTTGACGGTTCGCGGCCGGTATCACGTATTGAAAAGCGGCTCTGTGTGCCCCATGACTGCATGGGGCCAGTGAGCCGAAGTAAAAGAACCGGCATATCGGTCCCTCCCTATGCGGAGTTGACGGCTTGTGTGACGGTTTCGAAAAGCTCCTGCATGGTATTGACACGGTTGTCTCTGAGGTTCGTGATTTTGGTTTCACCGAGCAGGCAAACTGGGGCAGCGATGATGCCATCAGCGCCATAGGCGGCGCAGAGCTGCTGCCAGTAGGTGTCGAGAGCTTCAATGGAAGCAGCGACCAGGCCCTTTTCGCCGCGTACGTCGGGCGTGACAGGTTTTTCGAAAGCATTGGCAAGTGACCATGGAATGCCATTTTCGCGTACGACTGCCATGACAAATGAGGGTGGATTTTGTGCCGCCATGGAATTCTGGCGGGCTGAAGGAATAGCGAAAACTGTGGCTTTCAGGAAACCTTCGAGCGTACGTACTGCCAGATCGGCATCATTGTCGAGATTAGTTGCGAGCTGTTCCATATCCACCAGTGCATAGCGGTAGAAGCAGTTGCTTGTGAACTCGACAGTGCCTATCATGCCAGCACCGGGTTCCTCATCTGGTTGGAGGTCGTCGACTGCGGTGAAATAGTCCATCTCCATCGCAGCGCGATGGGTGGAAATCGCGTGCGCGACCTGGCATGACGCGTCAATGTTAAGGTCGGCAGTATCAGCGATCATGCGGCCGAAAAGTGCGATGTCTGCAGCCGCCGCGACGCCTTTGAACTGCCTGGTGAGCGCTTTGGCAACTCTGGTGACTACAGTTGCTTCAGGGCCTTTGCTGCCGAGCAGGTCATCCCAGTTCTCGTTAATCGCGTCAATGATAGCTGCGATTTCAGTTTCGCCGCAGTAGAAAGCCACTGCGCTCAGACCGTTATCGCCGATTTTACCAATGAGTTTGCTGAAAACCGCCTCGGCGAGCTGTCGTGCAGGCTCTTCCTCGCGATCCATTCCGACCAGAGTTTGTGTCATCTTATCAAGCAGGCGTCGACTGCGGATGCCGATTTCCTTGCCAATGGTTTCGGCGAAGATCGGATGCTGGCGGGCAGAGCGCTTGAGGCACTGACTTGAGATACGCGCGCGTCTGTACCCGCCAAACTGGCAGTCTTTGGGCGAATTGGTGTCATCTCTGTTGAGGCATGATGGCGCAAAATTCTGCAATACATGAAGTTCTATGAACATGGTCAGCCTCCTGTTGACTACTCTGTAGACTGCTCTTCTGCGGCCCAGAAATTCTCTGCCCATTTCCGTTGTACGAAGCGGTCTGGGTGCTCCCAGTAGCGGATATCTCGAAGCAACTGTGTCCAATTGATTGCGACATCGTCAGCGCTGGCCAGCGCCACAGCCTGCCGTAACATATATGGCAGCTCCTCTGAGTTACAATCCAGGAGTGCCACAAACCGGCGGCTGAGGCTTTCTGGCTCACGGCCAGTGCGCTTTTGTCGCATTGACGCTATTGTGCGGAATGTGGTGCCGAAATTGCCAGTGTCGGTGGCTGCAGGGTGGGATGCGAAGAGCGACGCGACAAGGTAGAAACAGTCGGCATTACGGGCGAGTATTTCGTTGGTCCACGGGACGATGTACGGATACATCGCAGGCACTGTGCCGGGGGTTTTGCCGAGACCTCTCCTCAGTGCGGCAAGAGTTCCACGGTCATTGGCTCTGGCACGTTCAACAAGCCATGCAACAAACGCTTCCTCGCGGGTTGCTTTGTTTTCAGACATGGTTCACCTCCTTGAGATTACTGTGATCTGTAGATATTGCCTGAGTGTCTCACCATACATTTTTCGGCCGAGTGTTCGTCGCCCCAAAACGGCTGCGCGCAATGTGCGAGCCGATCTCTCCAGCCCATTTGCGGTCGCATCAAAGGCGCTGAAT
>CAYSRY010000314.1:0-437 GCA_964433395.1 uncultured Armatimonadia bacterium
AACACGATTCGGGGCCGCTTGCGCTGTTCACTGCGGCATCGCCGAAAACACGTCTACTTCCATGTTATCCGGCTCCCGAATCAGCAGCTGATAATGCCCCGCGATGGCCATCATCACGGCATTATCCGTGCACAGTTGCATTGGCGGAAAATGCAGGTTGATTCCGCGTCTCTCACATGCTTCGGTCATCTTTTCACGCAGCAGGCGGTTCGCTGCCACGCCCCCCGCGATGGCCAGATGATCCACGCCGTTTTCCTTCACCGCTGCCAGGGTATTGCGCAGAAGCGTGTCCACGATTGCCATCTGAAAACTCGCTGCTAGGTCCGCGACTGTCTGCGCATCCTTGATTGGCGCCTCGCCTTTCTCCGTCTCATACCCTTGCTCTCGCTGAATTGTCTCGACTTGCCGGATCAGCGCGGTCTTCAGTCCGCTGAAGC
>CAYSRY010000314.1:447-2244 GCA_964433395.1 uncultured Armatimonadia bacterium
TGGCCGCGGAAAGTCATATGCAGCTGGGTTGCCATTTTCTGCCGTTCGCGATATTGCTGGGCCGCCCGGATAACCGACCTGCAGAACTCTGGCGGCCTTGTCGAAAGCCTCGCCGGCTGCATCATCGCGCGTCACTGCGAGCACTTCATAATCTGTCGGTGTCGACAGCCTGATAATGTCGCTGTGCCCACCGGAGACAATCAGGCAGATTGCTGGTAGGTCTTCTTCTCGCAGTGGGTTATCGCAGATGTCAGCGAAATTCGCCGATACGTGCCCTTGCAGGTGGTTCACACCGACAAGCGGCACGCCCGTCACTGCGTGGTACGCTTTGGCCGCACTCACTCCAACCAGCAGCGAGCCGATAAGGCCCGGGCCGTTCGTCACTGCGATGCCATCCAGGTCACTCCACGTCACGCTCGCCTCATCCAGCGCTCGTGCCACCACTTTCGTCAATACTTCCGTATGTTTGCGTGATGCGACCTCCGGCACAATGCCGCCGAAGAGTGCGTGGATTTCCTCTTGTGATGCGATTATTGAGCTCATCACGTGGCGGCCACCTTTAACGACTGAGGCGGCGGTCTCGTCACACGATGTTTCTATGCCAAGTACGATTCGTTCAGAAGGCGACGTGCACGTCATACGAATACCGTTCTTTCCACTGTTCATACAGTCTGTGGAGGCGCGCTTGGCGTTCGGGGGTGCCAAGGTCATCAAGCACGGCCACCACTGCATCTTCGTTATTGTCGTAATAGTAGCGCTTGCGGATCGAGATCGGGGCGAAGCCGATCTTGCGGTACAGGTTCTCTGCGGGCGTGTTGCTTACCCGGTATTCCAGGATTGCAAAGTTTGCGCCCAGCGCGAATACTTTATGCAGCAAAGCGAGCACAAGCAGTTCGCCGAGGCCTTTTCCACGAAAGCGGGGAGCGACTGCAACGGTTACGATGTGTGCCTCTTCGGCAAAATAATGAGCGCCGATGTAGCCGGCGAAATGCCCATCCATCTCAACGCAGAAATAAGGCTTTATGCCCTGTTTGGGCCGCAGTTCCGCTTCGATACTTTCGCGCGACCAGGGCGCTGAGTAGGAAGCGTTTTCAATGACCATGATGTCGTCCAGATCATCCATTGTAGCGGGGCGCACGACAATTCTGCACGGTTCTGGTCTTTCGGCCTGTTCCATGTTCGTTCCCCGTTGTCTGGTCTTTCGTGCTTTATGTTTCTGCTGTTCTGTGAGTATATCTCTGCGGGATTTTCTCATCGTCTGTCACAGACCGGTGACCAGCTACCTCAGCATATTACTGGCCTATTCGACTCGTATGCCATGAATTCGCTCTGCTTGTGACTCCAGCATATAGCGAGGCTTCACGCTTGCGCTTGTGTCAAAATCATACTCTTCCGGCCACTGTGCCAGCGCGAGCACTGTGCTCGCCAGGGGCACTTGGCAAGCATCTTCTGCGACGGCAATTGCGCGCAGGCGGGAATCAGCCTCAACTGCGCTGGCAAAACCGTCTCCAACGGCGATGTGTGCTTTTGCAATGTGCTCATAGACATCGCCCAGCTCGAGAAGTGTGACTGGGCTTACTTCATCGATGATGCCATCGTTCACAGTATAGAGGCCGGCATAGACCCAGCCACGTCTGGCTTTTTGCACCACCGCGACGCCCTCGACGTTCGCGCCGCAGCCAGCAGCTATTACATGCTGGGTTGGCACGCCCACAATGCGTGCGCCCAGTACATGGCCGAGGGCCTTGGCTGTCACCATGCCGATGCGCAGGCCTGTAAAACTTCCCGGCCCCGATG
>CAYSRY010000314.1:2254-4142 GCA_964433395.1 uncultured Armatimonadia bacterium
GATGAAACCGCGATTCCGTCGAGTTCCAGATTGCCATCCAGAATTGCGAGGATGCGTGGTGAAAGTTGATCGCACAGCACGAGCTGGCTCTCGAACACATCCTCGGCGACAATTTTTCCATCTTCAGACAGCGCGACGCTGCTGGTGGTATACGATGTTTCTATTCCCAGGTAACGCATTCTTTCAACGCCTTTGTGAGACCTTTATGGCGAGGAGTTTTTGCATGCAACGTCAGCACTCGTCCCTCGCCATCATAGTCCAGATCAATTCTCAGCACGTCTTCGGGCAGAGCATCTTCGACGATCTCCGCCCATTCTATGGCCACGACGCCATGTTCCAGCCACTCATACAGCCCAGCTTCCTCAAGCTCCTCGGGGCCGCTCAAACGGTAAGCGTCCGCATGGTAGAGGTGTATTTTACCCGGATGCGCGCGCATTACGATGAACGATGGACTGGCCACCCGTCCCTCAACGCCCATGCCCTCGCCAATGCCGGTGACAAGGCATGTCTTGCCCGCGCCCAGAGGCCCATTAAGAGCCAGGCAGTCGCCAGCCTGCAGGAGCCGGCCAAGGCAGATGCCAAGTACGCCCATCTGTTCCGCAGTCGCTACGTGGATGGTTGTATCGCAGCTTTGCTGTATATTGTTGTCTCGCATTTATCCAGAACAACTCCACTAATATCAATATGACAGCCGACAGGTGTTGACCGGCTGCAATACCGATTCTATACTAGGGTGGCTTTGACTGCAACGATGCTTGGAGGTTTCAATTGGAAGATAAAGGCAGAAAACGCATATCCCCTGTACTTATTGTGGCAGTTCTGGTGGTCCTGTTTGGTGGAGTCACCGTGTATTGGGTGACCTCCCCGGGAGGTTCAGGGGTCGTGGGGCCAGATAGCACGGGACCTGACGGGGCAGGTCCTGCAACCTTCGATGGTTCGCAGCACCCCGGCGGTTCAGGTTCCGCGACCACCTCTGACGGCTCTGTGAGTGCTTCTGACGGCTCTGCGGGCATATCGACAAATTCAGGTGGGGGGGATGTGGCCGCTCAGGTCTCCGAACCTGGCCTAAAATCGACGGAGACCCCATCAGAAGCGTATTTTAAACAGGTGGACGAGGAAACTTTCATCCGTCTCTCTGTCGATGTTGTCATCGCCGCAATGGGCTTCAAAAATGTTGGGCAGGGCAACCGCGAATTGATCGACTATATGCCGGAATTGTACAAAAAATATGGCGTTACCGAGGACGCGTACAAAGAAGCTGCTGACCTCATCTCCGCCGATAAAGGGCAGTCCGAGCGGGTCGCAAAAGCCATCGTAGACCGTGCTGAGAAAATTACAGGCGTCAAAATGGACATGAGCGTTCTTCCGGTGATGAACCCCAAAGCCACTGGTGCAAAGCCAGCGGCTGGCGCGCGCTGAGGCCGGTCATATATATATTATCAGCTGTTAATGAGTATTTTAGTGGCGGAATTCTGGCAACATTCCTCGGATAGATTCATCGCGTCGAAAGCCTGCAATGCTTCATGGATTTGCTTTCTGAGCCGTATCTGCTAGAAATAATGCAGAATATCCGATGAGTTAAAATGCGATGGGAGTGGCTTCATCGCCATGTAGCGCGGTATTATGTCAATGAGAGCACGATGTGGCGCAGGGCGCGGGGATAATCCCCGCGCCCTGTTTTTTCCCTATGTTGGGTATGATTTCATTCTTTTGCGCATGCATACCAGAAAAGAAAAAATCTGTTGTAGAGGTAATTATGGGTATTATACGAATATATATTGAAGATACTATATTGCTGTCTATCAAGGGAGTGTTACACATGAGGAAAGGGTTTACGTTGATTGAGCTTTTGGTCGTAATTGCGATCATCGCAATTCTCGCTGCGATT
>CAYSRY010000315.1:0-4123 GCA_964433395.1 uncultured Armatimonadia bacterium
GTATGTGAGACTGATCTCGTAGTGGTGCTCGGGGGCGATGGAACTCTCCTCTCCGTTGCCCGCATAGCTGGTCCTGCAGGGACGCTGATGATGGCGCTGGATGTCGGGAGTCTGGGATTTTTGGCCAAAGCACGGCCAGAGGTTATTATTGAGCACCTTGACGAGGTAGTCCTAGGCGCATTTGAGATCGATGAACGCCTGATGCTGAAGATGACATTGATAGACTCAGCAGGTAAGGTAGTCGCGACAGACACTGCATTGAATGATATAGTTGTTTCGGCACGCGATGGACGAAAAGTTGTCAGTCTTCGGGCGGAGATAGATGGTGAAGAGTTGGGCACCTACCGTTCGGATGGGCTGATCGTATCGACACCAACGGGGTCGACTGGTTATACTTTATCCGCGGGTGGCCCGATTGTTGACACACGCATTTCGTGTCTGATTTTGACGGCCATTTGTCCGCACACTCTTTCGTCGCGCCCGCTGGTGCTCCCTGAATATGCGCACATTCGTATCGAGGTGCCCACAGGAGGTAAGCGTCCAGGTGAAGTCTACGCGACTGGTGACGGTCAAGTAATGCACCGTGTATGCGAAGAGTGTGCGGTGATAGTTACAGCAGCACCCACAAGAGCCCGGCTTGTAAGGTTACGGCAGAAGTCATATTTCGCCAATCTCGTTGACAAGCTCATGCCAGGCATGAAAGACTGACGAGGTAGTGCTGCCACCGAATGTTGACCGAACTGATCGTCCGAAATTTTGCGCTTATTGATGAGCTGCAGTTGCAGTTGAGGCCAGGTTTCACGGTTCTAACTGGTGAAACCGGCGCCGGCAAGTCTATTATTGTAGATGCGCTTGGTGCGGCACTGGGTGCACGTATGGGTGCCGAGACTATCCGCGACGGAACGCTGTCGGCTCTTGCTGAAGCTGTTTTCGAGAACGAGGCCGGCAGCCAGGCAGCATCAGTTATACAGGAAACTGGTCTGGGCGATGACGATGCCGGTCCAGTCATATTGTCTCGTGAAATCACCGATGGCGGGAGCCGTTACCGGATAAACCGGCGTGCGGGGACGCTTGGGCTCCTCAAAAATGTCAGCCAACATCTGGCTGACATTCACGGGCAGCACGAGCATCAGCGGCTTATTCATCCGGCCACGCATCTGAGTTATCTAGATGGCTCAGGCGACGTCGCGCATGCTGAAGTGCTCAATAGATACATTTCAGCCTACAGCAAGTACTCTGCCGTACGTGCTGAGCTATCAGAATTGCGCACAGATGAGCAGGAACGGGCTCGACGCCTCGATATCCTGAATTTTCAGATAGACGAAATTCAGGCGGCGGATCTGCAGCCCGGTGAAGAAGAGGAACTCAGCGTCCAACGCAAGCGATTACAAGCCGGGGAAAAATTGCGAGAAGCGGTTGCTGCTGCACGTATTTTACTCACTGGGGACGATGAGACATCCCTGGGTGGAAAAGACGCTCTGCAGGAAGCCGCAATCGCTCTGAACAGCGTAAGTATGTTCGATCCCGAACTGGCTCAGAACGCTGAGGAACTTGAGCGGATTGCCTACCAGGCTGACGACATCTGTCGGGTGTTGAACAACTATATTGATGGTATTGAGCTCGACCCAGCGGTGCTTGAGAACATTGAAGCGCGCCTTGATGCAATATCGGGGCTGAAACGGAAATACGGTAACAGCATATCTGAGATTCTGGCATTTCTTCACAATGCGACAGCCGAGGCCCAACGACTTTCCGGCAGTACCGAGCGCTTGGCAGAACTGGGTGAAGCGCTGAGTGAGTTGTCAGCCAGAGTTGGTGCCGAAGCTGCGGAATTGAGCAAAGCTCGTCGGCAGATCGCATGCCAGCTTTCGGACTGCGTGATGATCGAGCTTCGTGAGCTTGGAATGAGCGATACTCGGTTCGAAGTTGAGTTCACGACCGCAGATGACCTGGATGGTATTCTAATGCCTGATGGTGCCAGGCTACGTGCCAATGGCACGGGTGTAGATATAGTGCAGTTCCTGATGAGTGCGAACCCTGGTGAGCCGCTGATGCCGCTTGTGAAAGTTGCCTCGGGAGGAGAACTATCTCGGCTGATGCTGGCGTTGAAGTCTGTAGGAGTGGCAGGATCCGAGGTCCCCACAATTGTTTTTGACGAGATTGACGTGGGCATCGGTGGTGTCACAGCCCATCACGTGGGGCGCAAACTCATGGGCCTCTCGCGGCGGGCACAAGTGTTGTGTGTGACACATCTGCCACAAGTAGCTACTTTTGCTGACCACCATCTCGTAGTTGCAAAGCATGTATCAAATGGCCGGACGACAATAGATGTCCGTGAATTGAATGAAGATGAAAGAGTCGAGGAAATTGCCCGCATGTATGGCGACCGAGAAGGTCAAGCGGCAATGGCGCACGCCAAACAGGCACTCGCAAGTGCGGCTGAAATGCGTGCACGGTTATTCGCCTGAATAAGCACGCAATAGAAGGTAGAGAGTTTGATGAAGAATCGCTTTGAAGTTGTGGTTGCCCGAGAGCACTGCAAAGCCTGTGGGCTTTGCCTGAAATTCTGCCCCAAGCAGGTGCTCGCCTTCTCTGAAGAGCGCAACACTGTTGGGTTCTACCCGGTTGAAGTCAATAACCCAGATGCCTGCATCGGGTGCAAGCAGTGTGCTGAAGTGTGTCCCGACGGCTGCATCGCGATTTACAGACTGGTTGCAGAAGAGGTCGACAAGCAATGAGTGAACGTGTGATGATGACTGGTAATGAGGCACTGGCCGAAGGAGCCATAGCTGGTGGATGTCGGTACTTTTTTGGCTATCCGATTACTCCACAGAACGATATACCTAAATACATGGCAGAACACATGCCCGAGGTCGGGGGAGTGTACCTCCAAGCCGAAAGCGAACTTGCCTCGATAAATATGGTTTATGGTGCTGCTACAACCGGTGCATATGTTATGACAAGCTCATCCTCGCCTGGGATTTCGCTGATGCAGGAGGGGTTGTCCTACATCTGCGGTGCCGAGTTGCCATGTGTCGTGGTCAATATGGTTCGCGGAGGCCCCGGCCTTGGAAACATAGCTCCGGCACAGAGTGACTACTGGCTGGCCACACGTGGTGCAGGCCATGGTGACAGCCGATGCCTGACATTTGCGCCCGACAGTGTGCAGGAGTTACACAATTGGGGAGCGGATGCTTTTCCCATCGCACAGAAGTATCGATTGCCCGTGATGATTCTGGGAGATGGCATATTGGCAAGTATGGCGGAGCCCGTTGAGCTACGGGAGCGCCAAGAGCCACCGGGACGCAGCCAGGAATGGGCCGTTGGCGGTATCCGCGAAGGTCGCGAACGACGAGTTATCAACTCTCTATGGACCGACGCGGAAGTGATGGAAGCTGTCAATCTGCGAATGCAGGCACGCTTCAACGCCGCGGCCGAGCACGAGACCCGTTGGGAAGAGTATGGTGACGATGACCCGCAGATAGTCTATGTGGCATATGGTATCTCTGCCAGGGTCTGCAAGACTGCTGTCGAGCGTCTGGCTGACGAAGGTGTCAGGGTGCGCCTGATCAGACCGATCAGCCTATTCCCCTTCCCGGCAGAGCCGATAGTTGCCTGGGCGGAGAAAACGGAGAAGATGGTGTGCGTCGAGTTGTCCCTTGGGCAGATGATCGAGGATGTCAGGTTGTCGGTTGAGGGACGGTGCAAAGTGGACTTTATTGGCCGGACGGGTGGCATCATTCTTACGCCCGATGACGTAGTCGCCAGTACGAAAACGTTGCTATAGGTCTCGCATGGCGATGAGAACCGGAACATATACTGTTGTCACAGGTGAACATAATGTCGGAAACACGAACTGACGATACGGGCCGAGTGGCTCTCTATCGGCGAACGGCGGGGCTCACTGATACACAGATGCGTTACTGTCCAGGGTGTACTCATGGGACTGCGCATAAACTTGTCGCAGAAGCGCTTGAAGAGCTGGGAATGTTGGACAGGACTATTGCAGTGGCCACGGTAGGTTGTTCGGTGTATGCTTACGAATACTTTAATACGGATGCAGTCCAGGCAGCGCATGGGCGCGGTCCTGCCGTTGCCACAGGTCTTAAGCGTACGTCGCCGG
>CAYSRY010000316.1:0-4106 GCA_964433395.1 uncultured Armatimonadia bacterium
GTGGAATGTCGTCATAGTATTCGAGCTCAGCCCCACAGTCGGCGGTTTCACGGACGGGATCAGAAATGAGTTGGACAATATCCACGCTGAAATCGTCAATGAGCCGCAACTGGCATTCGCAAAGCGTCCGGTAGTCGCGGACGTAGTCCTCATAGGTGTGGCCGTAATGTTTGGCGGCCCAGATCATTATGATAGGCATGGCGAGAAGACGCTCCCCCGGACGACCGTCGAGCTGAGCGCGCAGCAGTTGCAGGCTTGTCATGGTTGTCTCCCTTGCTGTACCGTTGGGGCACGGTAGTTGGGCTCAGATATTCTATTGCGCAGATGCGCCGCCGAATCCTGCATTAAGGCAGGTTGCACGCTAATCGGCCACGAAGTTTGCTTTGGCTTGCAACTATGCTGATATGAGGTGCATCATGCGTACGTCAAATCTGCCGCCGACCATTACTCTATCGAGCGGGCAGGATGGATTGCTCACTGTCGACATAATTGATCAGACCCTCCTCCCAAATCACGAGAAGATTTTGCGTCTGCAGACAGTGGATGAGGTGTGCGAAGCAATCAAATCGTTGCGTGTTCGTGGTGCTCCTGCCATTGGCTGCGCTGCAGCGGCAGGAGTAGCCCTGTGTGCAAACCGATCCGAAGCAGCGTCGCTGGACATACTCGTTGGGCAGGTGGAAGCATCAATTGATCTGCTGGCTGCAACCAGACCAACCGCTGTAAATCTTTTTTGGGCGCTGGCGCGGATGCGGAAAGTGTTGAGAAATGCTTTATCTATTGGTACTGAAGGCGTGCGCCGGTTGCTTGAACGCGAGGCACGACACATCATCGCTGATGACCTGGCACGCTGCCGAGCGATTGGAACCTATGGCGCGAAACTGTTGAAACCTGGGAGTCGGGTGCTCACTCACTGTAATGCAGGCGCGTTAGCGACTGCCGGCTATGGAACAGCACTCGGCGTTATTCGCACAGGCTATGACGATGGAAAAGTGGAGATGGTATGGGTCGATGAGACACGACCGCTTCTGCAGGGAGCGCGTTTGACCGCGTGGGAACTATACACGGATGGCATTCCGTGCCGCGTGATCACGGACAACATGGCAGCGGCAGTCATGCAGCAAGGACTCGTCGACGCTATAGTGGTTGGCGCAGACAGGATCGCTTCCAACGGTGACACCGCAAACAAGATTGGAACCTATGGTCTTGCCGTGCTCGCGAAATACCACGGTATTCCATTTTATGTGGCTGCACCTGTGTCAACGGTTGATTTCAATATTGTGGACGGCGAAGAGATTCCTATTGAAGAGCGTGGCAGTGTAGAGATCACACATCTGGGTGGGCAGAGCGATTATCCGGTAGTCCCGTTGGGCGTAAACACGTACAATCCGGCGTTTGATGTGACGCCCAATGCGCTTATCAGTGCGATAATCACTGACCGTGGTACAGCGCGAGCACCGTACACTGATGCGCTTTCGGTACTGGGAGAAAACCTTCAAGACATATGATGCCGGCAGTGACTCAGGGACTTATCGTGTCAAAACGGCGCGGGAGGTATTCCCGCGCCGTCGTTGCTCTCTATGTATACTTTGTGGCTATGCGTTGCAGACTTCGGAAACCATACGCACGTTATCCTCGACCATATTCTGGTTATCGCCCAAATACATGCCGACGTTGACGCAGTCGCCTGGTTTTATGTTATCAAATGCGAACTTGAATCCTTTTTGGGCCTCGACGCGACCTGCGCCCATGATTTTGTAACCAATGCAGGGCTTCTGAATGGTCTGTATTGCTTGCACGGCTACTGGTGGGTCTGCGGGGTCAAATTTGTCGCCAGCGCCGGCATGCAGACTGCCGCAGTTGTAGAAGCAGACCACGTGGAAGTCGATACCGAGATCCCTCTCATATGCCCAGAGATGGGCCTGTGGAGCGTGACCGGCTACCCCCGCTGGAATGCCGAGGCTCTTAGTATGTTCGATTACAGCGGCGAGCCCGTCAGCGTTGTTCTCGGCGTAGAAGCGGTCAACAATGCCACCGTGGATATAGGCTGCAGATGCGCCATGGGCTACGGCGACATCCATTGCTCGATTGATTGATGAGGCTTCACTGTCAGCGCCTACCTGAGCAATCCACTGGAGTTTACCGCCTTCATTCCAGTATTCGCGGAGAAGACGCTGAATATGCGTGTCAGAACGCATGATAGTTGTGTTGATGCCGTTTGCTTCTGCTTTGTAGAGAGTATCCTTCAGAGTAGCGGTCGTGTAATAATCAAGCATCTCCTGATCGCGCTTAGAAGATTGGTGGCTAAAACCACTGAACGGGTTGCCACCGATAATGAGGCGGGACAATCGAAGGCCACAGAAATCAACAACAGGAACCATAGTATTTCTCCCCTAAGTGTGCGTCATATAGGAGCAACTGCGACAATTTCGTCGCAGTTGCTGAAATACCTTTGTAGCAAACTCACTTTTGGTGTGATGTTTATGCGCGCCGAGGCTTGAATATGTATTCGCGCGGGTGGGTGGCCTGGCCGTAATTCTGCGGTTCAGCAATATCATCTTCAATGCTGTGTTTCAGTGTGCCGTTGTCTCTCAGTTTCTCCGAGCGTTTCAGAATCAGCGTCCAGACACAATCCTGCCCGGGGTTGACTTCGCACTTGCCATTGCGGTCGGCACCGCCACAGGGGCCATTTTTCTGTCCCTTGGGGCATCTGGTGATCGGGCATACGCCGCCATATTTGTCGACTACACATTCACCGCACATCGAACACCACTCGTAAAATTGCCCTGCCCTCATTTTGTTGGCTGAAAAAGTCGTGTCGAGGCCTGCGACCGCAGGTTTGTCGTCGCGTGCCTCAGCAACCGCCTGAATACCAGCTCCGCATGCCATTACGAGAATAGCATCAGACGCATCCACGGCCTCTTTGTGCTGACGAAGCAGGCGCTTTGTATCCAGCACCTGACACGTGACCGGTGGAATGACAGTGCCTGTAATTGTTTTTCCATTCGCTTCGAGCTGGTGTTTGATTTCCTCAACTTCATGTTCCCCACCGGTTTGAAGCACAGTGGCGCAATCACCGCATCCGACGATGAAGATGCGGTTGGCCTGTGAAAGCGTCTTGAGTATCTCATTGAAATCTTTTGGACGCGTAGCTATCAAAAGGGTTCCCCCTCAGGAATACAGCGCCGGCGCAGAATTGCCGGTCGCGCATACTGCTATTGTTGACGCATCCGAAGCATTGCATGTTCGGGGTGCGCGCATTGTCTGGATTATACTTGTTGACGAGTGTGCTGACAACGTCTTCAGAGTAAGCAGGAAGTATGCCATGAACGCGGAAGTCTAATACGCTACCAGTTTATACATCAACCGGGGGAAGCTGCTATGAGTATCGCGAGAACCAGCATCATCGCTTACGCTGTACTGTTCGTTGTGTGCAGCGCATTTGGAATGGATCTGAGTTCTGTCGCTCCATCATCATCAATGACGCTGGTTGTCACGCAGTCCGGGCGGATGTTTGCGCTGGATGAGATTGAAGTGCAGGTACCTGCGGGCGCGAGCACAATCTCATTGGACTATATTGCAGCAGATATAGATCCCGCAACGGTTGCACTGAGGGTACTGAGCCCTGTCAATGCGGGTGTGAAACTCGAAAGATATGCACGCCCGGACGCGGGCGGTAAACTGCTCTGGACCGTGTCTTCACCCAGTGCGCAACCACTTGTGCTGCAGATGCGTTACATGCCAAAAGGCATCACAATAGCGACCAGTTACCGCGCTGTGCTGGCAACTGATGGAGACAGCATGGCCATCACAGCGTCAATTACGACTGGAAATGCGGGAAAAGCAGCGTACGATTCTGTTGTTTTTCGCTTGTCTTCAGGGCAGACATTCCAAACAGAATTGCCTCTGGGGCGGACGATAACCCGGGAGCTTTTCAGCATGTCTGATATCCCGATCCTGCAGAGCGACGTGTACGATGAAACGCAGTATGGGAAAAATATCACCCGCGTGGTGCAGATGACAGTGCCTGATATGGCTGGTGCATTGCCGGCAGGATCGATTGATTTCTATGTGCGTGAAGACGGTATAGAGAAGCGTATCGGAGCGGG
>CAYSRY010000317.1:0-2735 GCA_964433395.1 uncultured Armatimonadia bacterium
GGGGCAGCGGCGGATTTGCACCGCCTTCCGTGAAGCTGTGCGCTCCCCTGCGGGTCACATTGTATGCGTGTGAGTGTAGCACAGCGCTCAAATGCGTGCAATATGCCGCTGCATCACGCTGCCAGCAACGTATGGCACCAGCACCACAATAAAACGGCCTCTGGACTATTCCAGAGGCCGTTTACTGTTTCGATGTCTCCTGCTTCTGCCCTAAACTTCCGGAATCTCCGGCAGACAGGCAGTGAACTTGTCCAGCTCAGCATCCGAGAGAGAATAGTCGACTATCTCGCCCTTCAGGTATGCTTCGTACGCGGCCATGTCGAAGTGGCCGTGGCCACTATAGCCGATGACGATGACCTTTTCCTCGCCAGTTTCCTTGCAGTGGAGTGCTTCCCGGATTGCTCCGGCGATAGCATGTGACGTCTCCGGCGCAGGCAGATGGCCTTCGCACCGCGCCCACATGAGTGCGCTCTTGAATACTTCGCTCTGCTGGAATGCCATCGGCTCAATGACACCTTGGCTTGCCAATAATGACACTAGCGGTGACATGCCATGATAACGCAGACCGCCTGCATGAATTGCAGGCGGGACAAAATTATGCCCCAATGTATACATCATCAGAAGTGGCACCATCTTCGCGGTATCGCCATAATCGTATCGATATGGCGCACGCGTCAGCGTCGGGCAGGCTGTCGGCTCACAGGCCACAAACCGGATGTCCTTGCCATCGAATTTATCCTTCACAAATGGGAAGGCAAACCCGCCAAAGTTTGAACCGCCGCCGACGCAGCCAACGATGATGTCTGGCGTCTCATCGACCATTGCAAGCTGTTTGCGGATTTCAAGCCCCGTGATGGTCTGATGCATGAGGACGTGATTCAGAACGCTGCCAAGCGAATACTTGGTGTGCTCGTCTTTCACTGCGTCCTCGACTGCGTCCGAAATCGCCATGCCTAACGAACCCGGAGTGTCGGGATCCTTAGCCAGAATAGCCCGCCCTGCTTCGGTGTTTGGACTTGGCGACGGGAAACATTCAGCTCCCCAGACTTCCATCATCAATCGGCGATATGGTTTCGCTTCATAGCTCGCACGCACTTGATAGACGCGGCACTTCATGTCCATCATCGCGCAGCTCATGGCGAGGGCGCTGCCCCACTGGCCTGCTCCGGTTTCGGTGGTCAGATGGGTAACGCCTTCCATTTTATTATAATACGCCTGCGCGACTGCGGTATTCGGCTTATGGCTGCCAGCCGGACTGACACTCTCATTCTTCCAGTAAATTCTGGCTGGGGTTCCGAGATGCTCTTCCAGATTGCGCGCCCGGTGCAGCGGTGAAGGTCGCCAGAGTTTGAGGACCCGCAGTACATCGTCGGGGATATCGATCCACCGATCGGTGCTCATCTCCTGCTTGATCAGCTCCATCGGAAACAACGGAGCAAGGTCCTCCGGCCCAAGCGGTTGGTTAGTGGCTGGGTGCAGAGGAGGCTTCAGGGGTGATGGAAGGTCGGCCTGGACGTTATACCAAGCCTGAGGCATCTCACTTTCGGGCAAAAAGATTTTGGTATCATCACTCATTGCGCACGCCTCCTTCTTACGATGTCACCTCAATAACTCTGCAGTAAAGCCCCGGATTATCAGGATTACGGCTCTCCAGCCATAGCCCACTAACCTTCTGCAGAATTGCGCTCGGACACATGCCCGAACTGGGTGAAAATATAAAAAAATGCTTCCGCCCGGGGATGCGCGGAAGCTCTCAACTATCCCATACTACGTGACACTTCGCATTCTGTCAACACGACCGCAGTCCTCTGCTACTACAAATTCCACGCTCCGGACCCGATGCAGCATGGTTTAACCGGGATTTAACATAGCAATACTGGGCGCATGGCCATTTCCTGAGCAATACATGCCGCTTACATGTTAGATCTTCCAGTATTCGTCCACTGGCTTCTGGAAATCGCGTTTTTTGCCGGATTCAATATCCGCCGGCTTCACAGGCACGCCTGTAAGCGCCGATTCATACATGGCAAGCGCAATGCTCTTGGCTGCGAGCGCGCCTTCTGCAGTGATCTCTGGCGAACGCCCCTTGTCAACTGCGTCGATGAAGTCCCAGCATTCGTTTGATATGCCGTCATCGCAACCAAAGGGGAAGAGCGTGTCCTTCTTCTTCTGTGAAAGCTGCCCCAGATATTTCTCCTGCAGCTCTTCGTAGGCCACTTCCTTGCCGTTTTTCAGCTTCAGATCTGCGCCGAACTGGAATGCGTGCATCCATTTCTGACGGTCGCAGAATGACCCCTTCTCGCCATAATATGTACCGGTCTTCACTTCATGGCCGTAACCCGTACATGACCAGCTCCAGTGTCCCACAAGGCCGCTGGCAAAGCGCAGCGTACCCAGCCACGTATCTTCCATGTCCACTTTTGATTTCCCGATAATTGGCGCATCGACTGTAATGTCGTGATCTTTACGCGTGATACAATAGACCTCTTCGACTGGCCCGAATACATACAGCATCATATCTGTAAAATGTACGCCGGCGTCCAGAATCATTCCGCCGCCCATCAACAGTTTCACGCCTCGCCAGGCGAATGCGTAACTCGTCCAGTCAAAATTCATCACACCCATGACTTCTTGCGTAAAAAACCTTGGCTCACCGATCATTTTCTTCTTGTTAATGGCCCACTCAATTGTCCGCGCGCCAATGGTTCGTCGTATCTGCTCGGCAGCAGCAATGA
>CAYSRY010000317.1:2745-4047 GCA_964433395.1 uncultured Armatimonadia bacterium
CCGCCTTTCTCTGCTGCCTTCATCATCTTTTTCGTCGCCCGAACGGTGATCCCGCAGGGTTTTTCAACCATCACGGGGATGCCTTTTTTCAGGATGGGGAGTGCTGTCGTGTGATGAAATGCGTGTGGCGTGCAGATGTCTGCCGCATCCACTATTCCGGCCTTCAGCATCTCATCAACTGAGCCGAAAGCAACTGGAGTGTCCTGATATTCTCCGATGCGGTTCTGAAAATTTTCCGTGTTCTTCTCATTTGTGTCACACACTGCGGCAATCTCAAATCGGTCATATCCACCGTGCAGCAACTTCTCATAGCCGCCAAGATGTGCTCCTGCGATGCCGCCACAGCCGACGATGGCCAGTTTGACTTTCTCGCTCATGCTCAATTCTCCTCATGCGGTCAGGTATGCCGCAAAATATCAAACACAACATAGATGTGCGAAATTTCGCCGCTACCAACGCAACTCCTCCATACTGCTTGCGGTATATCCAGTGCTTTTTGAAGACCTGTGCGTTGTTCCTGACGAAAGGGGAGGATACTGCAGCAATCCGGAGAAATCCATACTGTCACGCATACACGCAATCAACGGAGGGTACTCATGCAACGCGTACTACCTGTCCTGCTTATCCTGCTGCTCGTCTCCGGCGCATTTGCCGGCGGAGCATTCGCCGCCGAAATCCCCACCATTACCAAAGTCACGGAACTCTATCTCAATACGCCTATCGTCACTGATGGCACGGCTCGGGCGATAATCGTTGCCCCTGCCGACGATGCCTATAACAACGCCGTCGAAAGCATCGTCAATGCCGTGAACGATGCGTGGGGCGCGAAACCCGAGGTCGTCCCATCCGAGGGCCTCAACGATGCCCGCATGAAATCCACGAACATAATTGCCGTCGGCTGTTTCGCGACGAACCCGGTCGTCGAAAAGCTTTATCGGCAAATGCTCGTCCTGGTTGACTGGTCATGGCCGGGGCAGGATGACGCATGGGTCATCCGCACGGTCCACAATCCCTGGGGCACTGGCAAAAATGTCGTCTATCTCGGCTGCACCACTCCCGCAGGAGCAGAGGCTGCTGCAGCGCGCTTCGCCGAGATTGCCGCCAGCAAGCCCGATGGCATTCTCGAACCGATCATTGAGGTCTCCACTGCGGGCGACGCTCCAACTGATGCTGCGGTGGCAGCACAACTGAAAAGCATCGACGCCGCCGAGTCCTCCCGCTCATTAGGCGGCATGGTCGCATCATACCTCAACAGCTATTTCACCACTGGGCATTCGCAGTGGGCTCGCATTATCCTTGCTG
>CAYSRY010000318.1:0-3230 GCA_964433395.1 uncultured Armatimonadia bacterium
CACGGTGCAGCTGACCTTGTCGCCTTTTTTGAGAAACTTAATTGCATTGCGCGTCTTGAAATCTATGTCGTGGTCATCTGTATTCGGTCTTATGCGAATACTTTTGACTTCGATCTGCTTGGCTTTTTTCTGTGCTTCTCTGGCTTTTTTCTTTTGTTCGTAGCGGAAGCGTCCCCAGTCCAATAGCCGGCACACGGGCGGTTTTGCATCCGGCGCGACCTCAATGAGATCCAGCCCAGCGGCCTCTGCTGCGGCGCGTGCCTGAGCGATTTCCATAATGCCGAGCTGATTTCCCTCGGCGTCTACTACGCGTACTCTCGAGGCCCGGATACGATCATTTACCCGATAGCCTTTGTTCTGTGCTATCTGACATCACCTCAAGTGTATGTCGATGACTGGTTGGCAATACACAATTGCCCTGCGTGTGTCGCAGGGCCTGTCGTAGTCTGAAGCGTAACGTAAAACACGTTGGAATGTCAAGAGCAATACGCATGAATATGGGCATTCAGACGCGTTGTCTGCGTTATCGCGACTGGTTCAGGCGAGTTCTGCTGCTGCGACGCGCACGTCGCGCAGCAGGAGGCCGACGGTGGCGGCAGCGGATGCGAGGCATGCAAGAGCCTGGCCTTCGCCAGCGCTGATCACCAGCAGGTAACCCTGTGGGCCGCGCGCATAGAGTTCTTCAAGTTCGCCATTGCCGAACTCGGCGCTGCTTCGGGATGCTCGTGCGAGGAGATCCGCGGCGAGTGCAGCGAGGCTTTCCTCGTCGATGTCGGGCCCTGTGTCGGCCTCGACGGCAAACCCGTCGGTGGTGACAAGCGCGACGGCTTTGATGTCGGGGTTGTTTGCCCTCAATGCTGCCAGGCGGTTTGCGTTGGTGGCCGGTGCAGTAACCTGGCCCTGATCGTTGCTTACCATTGGGTCTTCCTCACTTCTGAGTTGGATAGATAAGATGTGTCGCGTTTCTTTTCAGCATGTTGCGGCGAGTCGTAAACTGTCTGGTCAGTCGCGCATCGGGAGCTTGACCGTGGCGCCACCCTGTTCGATGGACATGTCGAAGGCGATGCAGGCTTCGTGTGTATTGACCGCGTCTTCAACGTTGACGTCGGACTCGACGTCGTTGAGAATGCAATCTATGAAGTGGTTGATTTCGCCCTCGAACGGATGATGTTCGACGTCGCCGCTATCCGGCAGAATCGCTGGAGTTACAGTCCAGTTGCTGGCGGCTGGCGCCAGCGTCCGTGACCAGACTTTGTTGTCGCGGATTGTGCCCTGATCGCCGAGAATGTCAATGTTGAACTGATATGGTGAGATCAGATCGACAGAACTGGATATTTTGCCGATTGCGCCATTTGAGTATTTGACAATACCGACAGCAGTGGCTGGATATTCGTAACGATCGTCCCAGCCGCCACCATACGCTGCCACTTCAACAATGTCAAGTCCGGTCAGCCAGCGGGCGGCGTCAACGGCATGGCATCCGCCAAAAAGAAAGCTCGATCCGCCGTATTTTTTTGTAATGGCCCAATCCCAGCCGTTGTACCAGTCATCGACTCCGTGCCAGTAGTCTGTCTCGACATAGAAAATGTTGCCGATTGTGTTTTGCTCCAGCAGGCGCTTTGTGTTGATGAGTGACGGACACCAGTGCAGAACGAAGCTGACGACAGTCTTGACGCCATATTCACGAACTGCGTTGCGGAGCGCATAAGCGCCGTCTATGTCGAGAGTCATGGGTTTTTCGACTATGAAGTGTTTGCCGGCCTGGGCAGCCGCAACGCCCTCGTCAGGGTGCAGGTGGCTTGGTGTACATATTGAAAATGCGTCGAGTTCGGGGTCTTCGAGGAATGCGTCGTAATCGGTGTAGATGCGTGCATCAGGTGCTCCGCACGCCTCGGCCGCTGCTTTTGCGGATTCCTCTTTGCGTGAGGAGATAGCCACGACTTCACAATTGGGATTTGCCATGTACGCATTGAGATGTTCGCCAGCAACCCAGCCAGCTCCGTGAATGCCGACTTTGATTTTCTTTGCCATTCCTGGTGCACCTCCGAATGCCTGTGCGTGAGATTTCGCGCAATCGGGATATATTTCGTCGGAATCAGCGGGAGACCTGCCAAAGTCAAGGTAATGTAAAGATATGCGAAAGATGGAACGGTAAGCAGGACTTGAGTGTCTATGTATTGAATTAGATATGCGGCAGACGCTTCGTCGCCATAACACGCTTGTGATTGTAATCTCGCCGGAGGCCTCGACTTTGGTGCTCAGAAATACTCCTCGCTGTTGGCGTTTTGCAACGTTTTTGGGCGTGCCAGCCATTGTGCTCGGCTTGTATCTTTTCCTCGTCGGGATGCTGATGATACCGGATGATCCACTGTATCGCAGCGCAATTATTGTGTCTGGCATCCCCGCGTCTACTGCGGGCATTGCCGATGCGCTATGCAATACCGCTACACGTGTAGCCCCCGTGGTGGTCGCGCTGCTGATGCTCGTCTTCGGAGGGAAGCGACGGTATCGCCTGGCTGCAGCGGTGCTGCTTTCTGCGATAGTTGTCGGGCTGGGGACAGAAGGCGTGAAGCATATATTAGGACGCGTTCGTCCGGATGCCCTGAATGGTGCGAATGTTTTCACATGGTTACAGCCGGGGGGCATGTATCATTCATTCCCATCAGGGCATGCGTCGAATGCCGCGTGCCTGGCTTTCGTGATTGCAATAGCATGGCCGCGACTGCGCTGGCCGGTGGCAATCTGGGTATGTGCAGTTGGAGTGAGCCGGGTGCTTCTCGACCGTCATTTTCCCGGCGATGTGGTCGCCGGTTGGGGCATGGGGCTTGCGCTGACGCATATTGTGCTGTGGAGAATGCGGCTTGTGCCAGATCCGTGGCGCATGCTGCGGCTGTTCTTCCGTCAGCGTGCAATACTCAACGGGCTTTTCATCGTTGCAGTAGTCGTGGCGGCAGTGCCAACCGATGCAACGAACCATCTTGGGCTGCAGATAGTGCTCCTGGGGCTCATTGGCCGCGCATGGGCACTCGCACACTACGATCACACATTGCCGAGCGGCGGGACAACCGGCCCTTATGCGTTGGTGAGACACCCACAGTGTCTTTCCAGCCTGATAGTTGCTATCGGCGTGGCCGTCATGGCCAACTCATGGGTGACCGGATTGCTGGTGTTGGTTGCTTCGGTCGTCGCGCATCTGTCATGGATACGAGCCGAGGACGGCCGACAGCTCC
>CAYSRY010000318.1:3240-4003 GCA_964433395.1 uncultured Armatimonadia bacterium
TCGGCTGCGTGTGAATACAATCCCTGCTCTTGTGCCATTGCCGCATAGTGTTCTGAAGAGTGCCTGGGCAACAGGGTCAGACTGGCGGCGTGCGGTTGCCACCGGCGCGTTTGCTCCAGTGCCATTGTTCATCCTGTGTTATGGTCTGATGGAGATCAAAGAAGCATTCCTCGCGCCAGCTATGGGCGGGGAACAGGTGCTCAGACACATTGCACACCTGCTGAGCTGAGCGCTCAGGGCAAAATTGAGCTGAATGAATATGTGCCGGAGCCGATCGAGAAAATCGCGGCTCCGTTTTTGCTGCCTGTGAAATGGACATCATCACTGGTGCTGATGGGCTGGTTGTCGAGTATGATTGCAGATACATCATCACACGGAATGTGCACGTTGGCAGTTGTATTTGGGGGGATACTAACGTTGAGGTGAAATGCATTGTCAGAGCGCTCCCAACGAACTTGCACCGGCCCATGCAGTGTATCATATGCGGCTTCGACCCAATCAAGGTCGCCTACCGGTTGTGGAGCAATAGTAAACTGCGCGAAGCCCGGGGCGTCCATGTGTGGCTGAATTCCCGCAAGGGTGCGGTAGAACCATGCGCTGACATCACCGAACGACGGGTGATTTCTGGAAGCAGTGCCATTCCAGCGCTCCCAGAGTGTGGTCGCTCCCTGAGAGACCCAGTAGCCCCATCCGGGGTAAGTCGTCTGGGTGACAATGCGATATGCGAGATCCGCGCGGCCATAATCGGAGAGTACGCCGAGAA
>CAYSRY010000319.1:0-3116 GCA_964433395.1 uncultured Armatimonadia bacterium
TCCTCGGGCGTGACCTCAACGCGCAGAGCACGTGCGCCACTGTGAACTTCCTCGGCATCGAAGACAAAATCATTGCCATAATTCTTCCAATAGCTCTCAGACTTCTCGCCAAACTCAAAGCCGGGAGCCGGAATGAGATTGCCCGGCTCAGCGGGAGGACCGCCAGCCGCCAGACTTGCTATGATCTCCACGGGAAGCTCATCTCTGGGCGCAAACGCATCGCTCATGACATAGCGAAGAACACCATCCATGAGCGCAGTGCATGATGGATTCTCATCATTGTAGACACACGTAGAAACGAACAAGCGACCATCGCCAACGCGCTTTTCAAACATCGCCGCCTGTTTGCGAACGTCGGCCCCACAGCTTATGACCTCAAGGATGGGGTCGAATTTCGTGGCACCCATATATTCAAAGAGCACCTGATTGGCACCATCTATGACCGGTCTGAACTGCCAGTCACCCCATCCCTCATGGGGCAAATATCGAAACACTGGATGCTGGCGAATAACCGTGCCGACATTGTGGTGTGCGCGCGACGCAAGCCCGGAGTGCCAGAATGTGCACCCGTCATGCGTGAAGAATGGTGCAGAACCAAGCAGCAATACTGAGCCGCCTGCGGCAAGGTATTCAGTATCTGCAGCAGTTATCGCGGAGACGATGCGGAGACCATTGCCCGCAGGTTCGGGAGCGAGTGTAATGCCCGGATAGCGGGTTTTGAGGAGCTCGTATGTGGCTTCGTCGGCCTGCGCATTGCACACTGGAGCCTGACGATCTGGGAAAACCCAGAAATTCCAGTCGTTCGCCAGATCGTAGGCGGGAGCTTTGAGGGTCAGCGAGAGATTGAGGCGGGTGGTATCGGTGACCTCTGGCCACGTGAATGAGAGACGCTGGAGAACATGCACACCACCGGTTTTGATATCGCGCAACGTGAATGTGCCTGAGAGGACAACGCGCTCACCGTCGAGCAGTCGCCATGCAAGCGTGCCAGTCGAAATATCGGATTCGCCGAAGAGCGAGATCATCAGGTCGGCTTCGAAGACTTCACCCGCCGTGAAGCTGCGATTGATGCTGCCCGGGGAAATCTCGGGATAGTCGATGAGCAGGACGCTCTCACCATTATAGCGGCGAATGCCAGCCTCAGTTTCGCCCGGCTTCACGTTGAAGAATTCGTCCGTCATTCCGCTTACGTAATGCGGGGTGTAGTGATTATCGTACATGCCGAGATACTCGAAGCCGGAAGGCTCGTTGCATTTGCGCGTCTTCTCGACACAATATTTCTGGCATCGAGCCTGCAGGCGGCCACTGTTTGCATAGTACGTGCGCCATCTGTCGAGGAGCCCTGCTTTGATAAGGTCGGCACGCAACTTTTTATAAATATATGGCTCGACGCGACCTGTGTATCGATGGGCGTTATCGGGATCAATGTAGCTCATGCCCATGAAAAGCTCGTGGATGCTGATCGGCTTATCGTAGATGGTAAAGCGTTTCTCCATCTCCTGCCACGGCGTCCCGAAATAACTGTAACCAAATGCGCCGCCGGAATAGTGACCATAGAAATCACAGGCCTTGTCATATTCCGCAAGGCGCTCCGCATGGTGTGGAAACGGCTCCGGAGTGAGTTCGGCTTTGCCCTTCTCGTCAAACGCATAGTCAATACCACGAATGGCCTGCTGAGGCATGACAAGGCATTCTGGATTCATGGATTTGATGAGGTCATACTGGCGCTGGAACTGCGCAATCGCGCCCTCGTAGTAGTTGCGCTCGCCTCCGAAGCCATAAAAACTCATGCTGGGGTAGGCGCGGGTCCAGCGCACAATTGGCTTCCAGACCTCTTCGGCGTAGTCGCGGTATTCCTCAAGAACGGTCACGTGGTCGCCACACTGCATGACCATGCCCTCTTCGTCAGCAGCTTCGAGCAGCTCCAGCGGGCAGACGCGGGCGGCGAAGTTAATGTAGTTGAAGCCCAGTCGCTTGGCGCGCCGGATGAAGTCGACCCAGTATTCTTTGGTGGTCGGTGTGATGGCATTGTTGGCGTAGTAGTACGCGCCAAATTCACCGCGGAGGTAGATGGGCTTTCCGTTGAGCAGCAGGCGGCGGCCATCGTTACTCCAGCGCCGCATTCCAAAGCGCTGAGTGAGGCCATCGACATTTCCAGCGGCCTGCCATTTGAGGGTGGTCAGGTAGAGATTGGGGTGATTGGGGCTCCAAGGTTTGATAGCGTTGATGCGGCGAGACCATGTCAGCTTGTGAGTACCCTGGAAAGAGGGAACATCGACTTCGCCAGATGCAAGCTCCGCTCCGGCAAGATCAGTGACCGTCCATGTGAGCGTGGATGCCGGAGAAGCCCCCAGTGCGGAAAGCTCAGCTTCCCAGATAACGTCGGCGAGCGTCTCACCCGGACGAATATAGAGATCAGCTATGCGGCCCGGGCCATCTGACACACTGAGCGTAACCGAGCGGGTGATGCCGCTAGCCTTACCCGCATTGCCAATGAACGCCCAGCCACCTGCGAAACCGCGTGTGTTGTCCACGGATATGGTAATTTCGTTGGGCTGACCGAACCTGAGGTGTTCAGTAAGGTCGACCTCGAATGGTGTATAGACACCATAATCATAGGTCGCGAGCTTCTCACCATTGAGATAGACGTCACAAATTCCGATTGCCCAGCCGACTGTGAGGACAACGGGACGATCGGCCCAATCCTGCGGAATATCAATGTTCTGGCGATACCATGCAACACCGGAGAGATAACGCACAGTGCCCATGCTTGTAGCGAATTTCGCCTCAGGCCACCATGCAGTCTCTTTCATGCGGTCCCAGTGATCGTCAAGTGGAGCAGGGACGGGAACTGTGATATCAAATGCAGCATCTGTGGGCATATCAGCCCCCGCAGGAGTCCATGTGAAAGCCCAGTCACCATCCAATGAGAGCGTTGCCGCATGGAGTGCTCCTGAAACAGCCATTGCCGAAAGAAGCAAGGTAGCGACGCGATGATACGACATGCCAGGATTCCCTTCCTACTGCGTGTTCTCCTGAGTGTCGGGTATGAGCTTCGTCCGAAAAGCCAGCATATAGAAAAGCATTGAGACGACAGCAAATGATATGAGGGAAAT
>CAYSRY010000319.1:3126-4000 GCA_964433395.1 uncultured Armatimonadia bacterium
AATGAGCGGGCTGAATTCTGTAGTCGTGAACAACGCGGGCGTATCCAGAGCCGCGTCAGGATACGTGACAAACAGCGCGTTGAAGAGATTGTTTGCAGTATGCACGCCGATGGCGAGCTCCAGCCGCCCATCGCGCAGAGTGATTATGGCGAGAAAAAAACCCATGCAGAAATAGAGCAGCGCCATCGCGGCTATCCCGTTGCCGACTTCAGGATTCGCAAGGTGCGGGAGCATGAAGACAATGCCGGAAGCGACTGCGGCGTACAATGGACGCTTGAGCAACAGCCCAAGCCCCTGCAGCAAATAGCCGCGAAAGTAGAGCTCTTCAGCAGCACACTGCAGCGGTGTGAGGATGAGGGCAAGGGGCAACAGGATGAGGAAACGCAGGGGTTCAAACTGGAACGTATAGTTGGCCGACTGCACAACAAAGGCCCCCGCTTCAGTGACGCAGAGCAACGCGAGGAACACACAGAAACCCTGCCCCATCCGGTGAAAATCAATACGCGGGCGGGGTGTAACAAGAGTTAACGCACTGCGGGAGTGTATCAGCGGCACGACGACAAGCACCGCAATCAGGAGGGCAATGACGCTGATGTTGAGTAGCACATAATTGACGAGCGGATCGACACCGAGCAACATACCCCGTTCGCTCACAGCACTTCCGAAATCACTGCCTGCCATCAGATAAGCGACCACGGGAATTGGCAAACTGCCCAATAGAAGCCAGCCGAATGAGATCAACATGATCGCAACACAATAGCGCCACCACTCATTATCGCCATCACGCGCGAGGTCGATAAACCGAGCTGCGGGAGAGAGAGGCGCTTCCTCTGGCAAAGTGGCATTAGTGGGCAGACCCGCTGTGTCTGGCAGA
>CAYSRY010000320.1:0-3407 GCA_964433395.1 uncultured Armatimonadia bacterium
GCCGTTCATCGCGTCCATGTGGCGCACGGCGATCAATGCCCAGCCAATACCCAGAAATGCCCTCGCGCAGGTCGTCGCACGCATCCGCATCGACATCATCCAGGATAGCCCGTTCAACCATGCGCGCATGGGCCTCATCAAAGCATATCATCTGCGGCAAGCCCGCATGAAAGGTGGCTGTGAAATGTCACAGGAGCTCAAACCATACCTCAACGAGACCCATCCCAGCCCTGCATACCAATGCGGCAGGTTGATGGCGGTCTTCGCCGCACTCCAACACGCTGCCCTTGGCGATGTAGGCGCAGGCGTCGTCCAGCGCTACTATGCCGCGGCCAGCGCCACGCCATCACTCGTACTCGGAAGGCTCACCCGCAGTTCACAGTTCCATCTCAACAAGCTCTCCGGCGATAAGGGCGGCCTCGCACACTGGTACGAAGAGCAGCTCGGGGCCATCTATTCCCAGCTTGGCGATTCCATTCCCCGCACGCTCGATCTCGAGGGCCAGAGCCTTTTCGCCCTCGGCTACTATCAGCAGCTTGTCGACTCCCGTACACCCAAAAGCAAAGACGACGCCACCACTGACAATGAAAATAGCGAAGGAGATCAAATATAATGAATAGCGCAATCACCAATCGGTACGAGTTCATGTTCCTTTTCGACTGCGAAAATGGTAATCCCAACGGCGATCCGGACGCTGGCAATGCCCCCCGCATGGATCCCGAAGACATGCACGGCTTGGTCTCTGACGTCGCCATCAAGCGTCGCATACGCAACTACGTCCAGCTTGCCCGCGGCTGCGAATCTCCATATTCCATTTTCGTGCAGAACGCATCCAACCTCAACACGCCAATCATCCGCTCCCACGAACAGACTGAAGGCGGCTACTCTGGCGCCAAGGGCGCCGGCAAAGACAAAGTCCATGCTGCCCGCGATTGGATGTGCGCTAATTTCTACGATGTCCGCGCATTCGGCGCTGTCATGAGCACTGGCGCCAACGCCGGGCAGGTCCGCGGACCGGTACAGCTCGCTTTCGCTCGCTCCATTGACCCCATCCTCCCACTCGACATCTCCATTACCCGCATGGCCGTTGCCGAAGATGTCAAAGGCGCAAAATCGAGCGCCGACTACGAGGCATGGGAAGCCGAGCAGCCCGAAGACAAGCTCCGCACTATGGGGCGCAAATCCCTCATCCCGTATGGCCTCTACACTGGCCGCGGCTTCATCAGTGCCCATCTCGCCGAGCAGACTGGCTTCTCCGAAGACGATCTCTCACTCTTCTGGGATGCCATTGTCGGCATGTACGAACACGACCGATCCGCGAGCAAGGGCCTCATGTCCGTTCGCGAGCCGGTTTTCATCTTCAAACACGTCGGCACTGACACCGACGCCGCCCAGCGTGTCCGGCAGGCAAAACTCGGCTGCGCTCCTGCCCACAAGCTCTTCGATCTCGTCGAAATCACCCGCAAAGCGGACGTTCCCGCCGCGCGCTCATTCGACGACTACGACATCACATTCAAAGCCTCCGAACTCCCCGCCGGAGTCCAGGTCGGCTTTGCGATGGCTGGCGACAGTGGCGCTGCAATTCAGTGGGACAACGCGCCCGCGGGCGTAACTGTCATCTAGCTCCCAACCAATGCCATGCACCCCGGAATTGCACACTCCGGGGTGCATGCTCCATTCACGAGGCGATGCGCATGTACGACGAGGACGATCTGCTCCCGATCTCCGCGGTAAGTCAGTTCGCCTACTGCCCGCGCCGCTGCGCGCTCATGCTCATTGAACAGGCGTGGGACGAGAACACGTTCACAATCGACGGTGCCAATTTTCACGAGCGCGCCCACGATTCCGACATCGAGGTCCGCCCGGGCATCCGCATATATAGAGGTGTCGCAATGCGTTCACTCCGTCTCGGCCTCTCTGGACAGGCGGATGTCGTCGAATTTCACCCGTGCCACGACTCGCCGCCACTCGCCGGCGTTGAGCTTCCCGGCGTACCCGGCCGATGGCTTCCCTACCCTGTCGAATACAAGCGCGGCAAGCCGAAACCTGACACAAGCGACGAAGTGCAGGTGTGCGCTCAGGCTCTTTGCCTCGAAGAGATGCTCGGCGCCGACATTCCGTTCGGTGCCCTCTACTATGGCAAACCTCGCAGACGCACTGAGGTCGCCATCGATGCTGCTCTTCGCGCCGAAACTGAGCGCATTGCCGAAGCTCTGCACAAGCTCGTTCAGGGTGCAGTCACGCCATCGCCGGTCAAAACGCGAAAATGCAATGGCTGCTCGCTCATCGAACGCTGTTTTCCGCGCCTCGACCGCAAGGGGCCGACTGCTTCCGACTATGTACAAAAACTGGTCTCAGACATCTGCGATGGTGAAGACCAATGAAACGCATGCTCAATACATTATATGTAACCACTCAGGGCTCATATCTCGTCCGCGACAATGAGTGCGTTGTCGTGCGCGTACAAAAAGAAAATCGCCTCCGCGTCCCCCTTCATGGCCTCGACGGCATTGTATGCTTTGGCCGTGTCGCATGCAGCCCCCCGCTCACGGGTCTCTGCGCCGAGCGGGGCATCTCCATTTCATTTCTCAACGAACGGGGCCGCTTCTGGGGACGCGTACATGGCCCGGTCTCTGGCAATGTCCATCTGCGAATGGAACAGTATCGCCGCTCCACTGATGAAAATGCCACTTCCGCGATTGCGCGTGCCATGCTCATTGGCAAAATCGCGGGAAGCCGCTGTGTGCTCTTACGCGCCATGCGCGACCATTCTCAGAATGACGCCGCCGACCAGATCAACGCTGCTGCAAAGAGGCTGCGCGACATTGCCCGCCATCTCACACGCCCGCTTGCACTGGATGTCGCACGCGGCTACGAAGGTGAGGCTGGCAAGCTCTACTTCGGCGTTTTCAACCACCTCATCATCTCACAGAAAGATGAATTCTCATTCTCACGTCGAACCCGGCGCCCGCCCACTGATCGGGTCAATGCGATGTTGTCCTTCATCTACGCCGTCTTAGCCCATGATACAACGTCGGCCATCGAGGGCGTCGGCCTCGATCCGGCCGTCGGCTTCCTTCACAGGCTCCGACCGGGACGACCGGGCCTTGCACTCGACTTGATGGAGGAGTTCCGACCTTTTCTCGCTGATCGGCTGGTCCTTTCCCTCATCAACCGCCAGCAGGTCAAAGCTCAAGGATTCGCGCAGACTGTCACCGACGCTGTCAACATGGATGATGACACGCGCAAACTGCTTATCCGCGCATATCAGGAGCGCAAGCAGGAGGAGATTCTCCATCCTTTCCTGAATGAGAAGATACAGATTGGCCTGTTGCCCCATGTGCAGGCTATGCTGTTGGCGCGTCATCTCAGGGGCGATCTCGATGCGTACCCGCCGTTTGTCTGGA
>CAYSRY010000320.1:3417-3987 GCA_964433395.1 uncultured Armatimonadia bacterium
GCGCCATGATGGTACTTGTCACGTATGACGTCAGCACCGAGACTGCCGAAGGTCGCCGCCGCCTCAGACATGTAGCAAAGGCGTGCGAAAAGAAGGGGCAGCGGGTCCAGAACTCTGTCTTTGAGTGTTTAGTCGATCCGACACAGTGGTTGGAGTTGCGTCTCACCCTTGAGGACATTATTAACCCTGAGGAGGATAGCCTGCGATATTATTTCCTTGGAAGCAACTGGAAGCGCCGGGTGGAGCACGTTGGTGCCAAGCCCACCTATGATCCTGAGGGACCGCTGATCGTGTAAGTGGTCTCGCGCGAACCCCAAGTGCCCATAGAATCTCCGGGAGGTTCGCGCAAACGCGTCATCCCTTCGGGCCGTTGGGCTCGTGGAGTGTGTCTTAGATGCAGAATAGACTGGTTCAGGCAATAAACCTGAGGTTCGCGCAAATCGCGTCATGAGGCGATGGCGTCGTGGACCTCATAGAAGGATGGTTGCCCCCTCTCACGGGGGCGTGGATTGAAACTGAAAATACTCGTTCTCGTCGAAGGCCAGCTACTGTTGCCCCCTCTCACGGGGG
>CAYSRY010000321.1:0-3922 GCA_964433395.1 uncultured Armatimonadia bacterium
CAGTGAAGAGCGCCAGCTTACCATCTGGGATGCCTGCAAACTTGGCCTCATCGTCGGCGTCGCATTCCTGCTTAATTATCGCGCTTTCATCCTCATTGTTCTTGCTGGTTTGTGGATTATCGTATTGCTTATTCGGCAAAAGACGCCGCTGGCCGCCTCCATTGGCCGCATTGCCTGCACAGTGAGCTCATTCCTTGCGGTTCTCTGCATTACCGAAGCTCTCTATAGAGTCGGCGCCGCGGTCGGCAACGCCATCCAGCCCGATATGCCGTTCGAAACCTATTTCCAGCGGCTCCACTGGCTGGCTACTGCGCATGGGGGAGAGCCGCCAACTTTGGCCAATCTCCCCACTTTCGTGTATCTCTTCATGATGTGGGAGGCGCCTGCTGTTATTTTGCTCATAATCGGCACGGTCGCTGCAATGCGCAGGCGAACCATGCAGGATTGGCTCCTGCTCAGTTTTTTCTACCTGCCCATGCTCCAGTGGTCAATTCGTGCCGATGGCTACGCACGTCTCGCAGTGTTGAATCTTCCCGCATATGCCTTGCTTGCTGGCGTTGGTTTTGTCTATCTGCAGGGGCGGATGCCAGTACCGGATGGCCTTTCTTGTGAATGCTTCAGTTTTGCCACGCATTGGCGTAAATTCGCAGTCAGACTCCTGCTTCTGTTTGCAATACTTGCTGTGGCACGCGATGTTGTCATTATTCAGGCCAAGTCTGCCCATGAGCTCGCCCTGCAGCGGTCTGCCGAAAATGGCGCAACTATGGTTGTCGATACTAATTCCGGCATCGGAGTTGTTTTCGACGACATATATCCGCTTGAGGCCGAGATTCGCCTCCCCGAAAAGCCTGACGAAGCCCTCACTGTGCTGCGTCGGGCCCGCGATGGAGGAGCGCAGTATCTCATCACTGACATGCAGCGCTTCATAGGCGGCACTCAGCTTATGAGCCTTGACCGCTACCAGCGTACTGCATGTTATATCATCGAAAACACGTACGAGCCAATCTGGCAGGCTCCGGACAAAACTGGTCTGTTTTTCAATTTCTGTTTTGAGCATAACTGGGGATTCGCGCAGACGCTCGAAATCTATCGTGAATACCACGAACACGCTGATACTATCCGTCTCTACCGCATTGAGGATGCCATCGCCGCTCTCGAAGGGCATGCAAGTGGCGGCCCGGTAGATGCCGTTATATCTGTCGTGCCATAGAAATATAAGGGCTACTATAGGAGCTATCTAGACCCCTTTCAATTTGGAGGTACAAATGTCCAATAAGCAGGGGACACTTGGCGTAATCACCGAACTCGATGTTCGCGTACCGATGCGCGATGGCGTAACTCTATCTACCAACATTTTTCGCCCTGATGCTCCAGGCAAATTCCCTGCCATCGTCAATCGCACTCCCTATGGCAAAGCAGCCGGGGGGCAGGAACGATATGTTCGCGCGGGCTATGTCGTCCTCTGCCAGGACATCCGGGGGCGTTACGGTTCCGATGGAGAATACACTCCATATACAGACGAATCCAACCATGAGGGCGAAGACGGTTACGATTACGTTGAATGGACAGCCGCGCAGCCGTGGTGTGATGGCAATGTCGGCACCATTGGCACATCATATCCCGGCTGGCTGCAGTGGGAGCTTGCCCACATGCGACCGCCGCATCTCAAGTGCATTTGCGCATGCTCTATTCCGACTGAGAATTACGATGTCGACTGGTGGGGAGCTTTTAAGCCGGCTCGCCGCATAAAATGGTGGATGACCACCATTGCGCCGGATTTGCGACGCCGGGCTGGATGGCCGCCACCGCATACTCCGGCTGAAGCCCGCGAGATATTCGACACTCTCGAAGCATCCAATTGGATGCACTTTATGCCATGGCTGGATATCGTCAAATACCTCCCGCCACCTCTGGACAGGTACGCCGAGGAGTGGCTTCGCGATCCGGGGCGCAAGTGCTGGCGACTTGAGGAAAAGCATGCCGACATCGAAGTCCCCAATCTCGATTTCTCCGGTTGGTACGATCATTGCGCTTCTATGGCGCATTTACCGAGCATGCAGCAGAATGCACGCACTGAGCTTGCCCGCACACAGACAAAGCTCGTACTCGGGCCCTGGAATCATGGTGGCCATGGCAGGCGTTTGCAGGGAGATGTGGATTTCGGCCCCGCGGCGCAGGTGGATGTCGATGGCATGAAAATCCGCTGGTTCGACCATTGGCTCAAAGGAGTCGACAATGGCGTCGACCTCGAGCCTGCGTGCCGGTATCTCGTCATGGGCTCCGGGCAGTGGAAATCTGCTTCGACATGGCCACCGCGGGATTTGCCAACACGCGAATATTTTCTTCACAGCGATGGTACGGCCAATCCGGTCTCCTCATGTGGAATGCTTTCGCCCGAGCGACCTGCAGATGCGTTCGTTTCTTCTGAAGCGACTACGGATTCCTACGTATATGATCCATCCAACCCGGTGCCGACGCTCTGGTCGTCGGCATTTTTCACGCAGCCGCCGGATCGGCGCAAACTTGAGCATCGCGACGATATACTGTACTACTGCACAGCTCCTCTACAGGATGAGGTCGAAATAGCCGGTTATCCAGAGGTCATACTGTACGCTGCTTCCTCGGCCCCCGATACTGATTTCTTCGCGCGCCTCGTTGACGATGACCCGGAGGGTATCGCGCTGGAGGTCTGTTACGGGATGGTGCGTGCGTCCCATCGAAATTCATACGAAGCAGAGGAACCCATTACCCCGGGCGAGGTTGTCGAATATCGCATTCGACTTGGTGCCACTGCTGTCTGTTTCAAAAAAGGACATCGCATCCGGCTGGAGATTACCAGCAGTGATTTCCCCAATCACGATCGCAACCACAACACTGGCGGTAATGACTTGGCTGAAACCGAGCTGGTCACAGCGACGCAGACAATAATGCATTCGCCTGAACATCCGTCACGCCTTATAGTTGCCATTGACCGGCCTGAATAGCGTCACTCAGGGGTCGCGCAAGGATTGCTGATATTTGTAGTGAATGTCTGATAAATATAACGTCCCTATTAAGCACATGAGCACGGCGATTTGCATACTCGTGGTTGATGGTGTCTGCATTATTGCAGACGGAAATGGAGGGCAACCATGATGAGGATTGTCGGCATTGGCTTGATACTGGCTTCAGGTGCCTATGCCGCTTCACATCACTTTCTAGGATGGTTCCGAAGCCGGTACTACGGTTTTGACACGATGCTGATCTGCGCGATTGTGGCTCTTGTCGGCATGGTCATCATCATCACGACTCCCAAAATCAGGTATTGATGGCGGGAATCACTGATTATGTTGTATATTCGGATTCTGCCGCGTGATGCGTGGCGTCAGGCATATGCTGTTGTCTTCAGGCCGCCGTACCCAAACAGGAGACGCGTTTCATGGAACAGAGCGTATTTTGCGTACCAGCGCCCGAAAAAGCTGAGGCGCAGCAGCGAGCGTTGCTTATTGTTGCATGGGTCCTCATTATCGTTGGCATAGTCGTGCGCACATGGCGCCTTGGCTCTTGGCCTGCTCTGCACGGTGATGAGGCGGTGTTTGGTGTCATGGCCTCCCGTGGTGTAGCTGGCGACTGGAATACTATTTCCCCAATTCGCATCTACGGAAGTCCACTCTACCCGTATCTGCTCATCCCATTTGTGAAGTTGCTTGGGAATACAATTCTGGCAGTACGCATTCTCCCCTGGATTAGCAATGCGATTGGCATATGGGCAATGTACGCTGCGGCTCGCCGCCTTTTCGGGCAAGTGCCTGGCCTTTTTGCAGCTGGGACGTTTGCGGTTTTGCCCATGGGCGTCATTGTAATGGGCCGGCTCGGATGGGATGCGTCACTGACGCCTGGATTGCTCGCCATTGCTGCGTGGATGTGCATTGTCGCGTTTCAG
>CAYSRY010000322.1:0-3893 GCA_964433395.1 uncultured Armatimonadia bacterium
CCGCGCCTGGCACTATCTCGGTGAGGTCGGAGCCGCATTCAATGGCGAAATCGAAGGAGCCGACGAGTGGGCCTGGTTCGCCATGAATGTGTTCTACAATTCCTACCCGGTCTGGAATGACTATGCTGGCGGCTGGCACGAGGGGATGGCGTACTGGAGCTCATACATTACCAGAGTCACGTGGTGGCTTGCCACTCTCGGGCCAACTTTTGGAATTGATGGCTATAAGAAGCCATTTTTCTCCAATATCGGCAATTTTCCACTCTATGTGGTGCCGCCGGGCGAGAGCATGGGCGGTTTCGGTGACCTCACATATGGTTACAATGCGGGCAAAGTGAGCGGTCTTTTGACCACACTCGCACGCTCAGCGGGGAATCCATACTGGCTGTGGCTGGCCGAACAGACTGGCGGAGCTTCTCTGCCTGGTGGCTACATTGGATTCGTTCAGGCTGCGCTCCCGCCACTTGAGCCAAAAGCTCCGGTTGATATGCCCACTTCCATGCTCTTCCCGGGTATTGGCGTCGCGGCGCTCCATTCGAATCTTGTAAATCGAGAGCAGGATGTTGCGTTCTTGATGAAAAGCAGCCCGATGGGAAATCAAAGCCACGGCTACGAATCACAGAATGCATTCATGATGAGCGTCGCCGGCGACCCCGTCTTCATCCGTACCGGCCGTCGCGATCTCTACGGCAGCCCGCATCACCAGAACTGGATGTGGGATACAAAGAGTGTTAACTCGATTACCGTGAACGGACTCAGTCAGACAAAACATTCCAATCAGCCGCTCGGCGAAATTCACTCCTTCCACACATCTGACAGCTTTGACTACATGGTTGGCGATTGCGGTCAGGCCTATGGAGACGCGCTCAAACGTTTCACCCGCGCGGTTCTTTTCATCAAACCGCACACAATCGTCATTTTTGATGCTTTAGAGGCAAACGAGCCTGCCACGTTTGAGTACTGGCTGCATGCTCCTCACGAAATGCAGGTCGACGGTGGGCTGATTCGCGCCTCCGGACAGACTGAAAAGGGTGCCGCATATGTGATGCTTATGGCGCCGACTGCGCTCGATATTACCCAGACTGACACGTTCGATCCGATGCCAGGCGATTGGGTGAAACTTACCCAGTACCACCTCCGGGCTGCGACTACAGAAAAACGCGACAGCATGGAGTTCGTCTCTGTGATCCGTCCATTCCTCAATAGCGGGCCAGAGCCAGCACTGGGGACTGATACGGCAATCAGCGAAAACTCCATCGGCTGCGAAGTTACGCTGGGCGAAGGGCGCAAAGCCATCGTCGTCTGGCGCAAAGCAGGCACTGCCGATCTTACATACGGCAATCTGTCCACTGATGGTGACATTGCCTGTGTGATCGTCGATGTGAATGACAACATTGAAAATCTCTACGTGCATGGAGGTACCTCACTTACGTATGGCGAGTATCGCGCGATGGCCCCCTGAGTTCCAGGGTGAACCGTCATGCTTGCCAGCCATCTGCAAGAGCGGAGGCTATTGACAGGCTTTCCAATGCCACACAGGCACAGGGATTGCAGTCATCGTGTCACAGACGCCGCCAGCGTATGACAAGTCGCTCAATTCGCGATGTGAGCGATACTTGCTCATAGCAGGAACTGTTGCATCGTACGCTTTGTTGTTATGTCATGAGCGTTTATGATGGTCTATGCGGATATAATATTTCTAGTAGCTGCCAATTATAGAAAATGTATATTGGCGCACTGAATTATATATATCCATTGAGTATGGCCGAGATGCATCTCGTCATCGTGGCGTGAGCGCTGTGAGTTGTTTCTGCTGTTTTATGACCAACTTTGGGGGTTCAAATATGTCTGAATTGCGCAAAGACCCTATCCTTAACCGGTGGGTAATAATCGCCGCAGAGCGCGGTAGAAGACCTCAGGATTTTGCCTCCGCCACCGAGCTGGCAAAGTCCAGCAGTTGTCCATTCTGTGGTGGCAACGAGCACATGACACCCCCTGAAATTGCGGCCATAGGGCCTGAAGGGCGACAGCCGAACACTCCTGGCTGGGATGTCCGAGTTGTGGCGAATAAATTCCCTGCCCTTGCAATTGATGGCAATCTGGAGCGCAAAGGTGTCGGACTTTTTGATCGCATGGCTGGCATCGGCGCACATGAGGTCATCATAGAAACGCCCGACCACAACGCTGATTTCGCTGCGCTGCCCCAGGAGCATCTTGTTAAGATTATTAATGCAGAAATCCAGCGCGTTAATGACCTCCGCAATGACAAGCGCTTCCGGCATATAGTTGTGTTCCGTAATTATGGTGCTGCAGCAGGTGCCTCCCTTAGTCATCCTCACTCTCAGCTCATTGCGTTACCAATCGTTCCGCAGCTTGTGCATGACAAGCTCGTTGCGGCAAATGCGCATTATCTCCGCAAAGAGAGATGCATTTTCTGCGACTTGATTGAACAGGAACTTGCCATGCCAGACCGGATCGTGATGCAGAATGAGCATTTTGTTGTCCTGTCGGTTTTCGCTGCGCGTTTCCCATTTGAGGTCAATATCTATCCGCTGCGTCATCAGCACGATTTCGTCAATATGAGCGAAAGCGAAAAGCGTGCGCTTGCTGATGTGTTTGCAAAGGTGCTTGCAGCATATCGCGACATGCTCGGCGATCCGGCATACAACATGATGTTCCAGACCTCCCCAAGCAAGACACCGCGCCCTGGCCGCCCAGAATACTGGGGTACCATTGAATATGACTACCACTGGCACATTGAGCTGATGCCGCGCTTGACCAAAGTAGCAGGTTTCGAATGGGGCACGGGCTTTTACATTAACCCGGTTTCGCCCGAGAGTGCTGCCGAATTCCTGCGCGCACAAATCAATGGTGAGAGCATATAGTCTGACGCATGAAGTGGGAGCAGATGGCAAATGGGGCAGGATATGCCTGATATTGTTGGGAGCGCGGGAACGGTTGATACTTCCGAGCTTATTGACAGGTTGGCGCGCCAGGCTGAGCTGACCGCAGGGGCGATAGACAGATTCTCTTTGCGTCTTGTCATTGTCAATCAGGATCTCAGAATAGTGCTTGCCAATCCCGCCTATTGCCGTCAGAGAGGTATTGAATGTGACGAGGTGGTCGGGGCTGGCATCGATAGTATATTTCCCCAAAGTCTTCTGGAGTTCGCTGGGCTGAAAGCAGCCATACAGTCTACATTTGACACCGGCGATGGCGTCCAATGGTCTGGATACAGATACGCGACCACTGATCATGGTGAGCGGACCCTTAATATCCGTCTCGATGCAATGGATCTGGCTAGAGGCGGAAGGCATGTCATGCTTACCATTGAAGACGTCACTCAACGGCACCGACAGCTCTACGAATTAAGCGTGCTTCAGCAAGTTAGCCAGGCAATGCTCGGATTGCTCGAATTGCCCCGCCTGCTGCATGCAATCCTTACCGGCATAACTGCAGGTGGAGCAGTGGGGCTCGGATTCAATCGCGCATTTCTCATGCTTGTCGATGAAGAGACTGGCATGCTCGGCGTTGAGATGGCTGTTGGACCGACAAATGTCGAGGAAGCGTCTCAGATCTGGAAAAATGTCAGTGACCAATATAAATCCATTGATGATTTCCTCGCCGATTATGACAGCATGGAGCAGCCACAAGAGAGCCATTTCTATCAGCTTGTTGCAAGTCTGCGATTGCCCGCAAAGAGTGAGCTGTTGCCCGGTTTTGCGCTGTCAACCAGCAATACAGTGAATGTGGTGAATGCAGCTACAGATGACCGCGTACCACGTGAATTCCGTGAGCTTCTTGGTGCGAATGAGTTTGTTGTAGCGCCGCTTGTAGCACGTGGACGGGGAATCGGCGTGGTCTATGCCGATAACCTCATCAGCAAACGTCCA
>CAYSRY010000323.1:0-3828 GCA_964433395.1 uncultured Armatimonadia bacterium
CCCCGCCACGCTCGCCAAAGCTTCTTGGACTACCCAGCGCACATATCCATTTTTGTCGCTAAGCAATTCCAGAAGGCGCTTCTGCACAGCCGAATTGTCCACCACATCACGCAAGGCCAATACAGCGGCTGCGCGCTCGAGGACATCACAGCGGTGGGTCAATTTCAATAAACACTCCTGCACTTCTGGCGCCCTCGCCACCGACCGCAAAGTCCATGTAGCGCCTAAGCGCGCGCTCGGATGAGGATCGTTGGTCATCGCCAGAAGACGCTTCTTGATATCTGGCTCCCATGCAATCTCGTCCAGGAACAATGCGCTTATACCGCGTACTACCCCGTCAGGATTTTCGATCTGTTCAATGAGATGCGCCCGCACCTCAGGGTCCTCTGCTGTCTGTATTTCATGCTCCTCCGACATGTCCTCCAATACCTCGGCGGCGCTCCAGCTCACGGGGTCCTCAGAGTTACGGCTCATTAAGGTTAAGCGCTCCTGCACTGCTGGATCCTCCGCCACGGACCGCAAAGCCTCTATAGCGGCTTCTCGCACGGACATTTCAGTGTCTTGGGTGCGTTTCAATAAGTGGTCCCGCGCAGAGGGACAAACTGCCACGTCACCAAGCGCCATCCCGAGCCACGTAAATTTAGGTGGCATCAGTAATGTTGTCTTGCCTATCATATGCTTGCACAGGCGGGCATCGAGGCAGTCGCATTCGCCGACGCAGCGCAACGCTAATGTCAGGTCGCGCATGAGTTCGCGCTCATAGGGGCTGTTTGCCTTAAGCACCCGCTGGAGGAAATATTCCCGGGTGCGGCGCCATGCGACAGCCTCTGGATCGGGCGGTGTGGTCTCACTGATGCCTGCCTGAACCGGTCCAGCGTTGAGGCCCGCGCTTACGGTCCGTGGTCGAGGGCGTTTCGGAATGAGGAAGTCCCAGAAGCATTTCCATCGCGACCATTTCCCCGTGTCCATCATTCCGACGGCCATCGGGATGACCCATGTCAGCCGCGGCCAATGGAGCTTGCCTTGCACATGGTCAAAAGGACGCTCACTGTCTGCAAGGCCGCGCGCGGCGAAGTAGTCGAGCACTACCTCATCGCAGAAACGCCACTGCCTTGAGTGCGCATCGGGTGCAAGAATGCTCTGTCGTTGCAGATAGTCAAAAACTTCATTGATCGGGGTCTTGGTAACCTCGCAGAATGCCGTCTCAATGTTATCCGCATTGAGGCTCGATATCTCCCCCAGTCGCAACGTCAGAGCCAGGGGCCCCAGAGCTTCACGCATGATGCGATGAGTGACCGTCGGTTCCCATCCGTCGAGCTTGTCTTTCTCCCAGCGTTCCATCCACCCGAAAAAACTATCAAACATGCCTCCCCGGGTGCGGGGCATGTCGTCCGATTCGGCCGCGAGGCGTGACGCCATGCTCAGGAAAAGAGGGATGCGGCATATTGGCGCACCAGCACCGGTTGCGAATGCACGCAGCCTTCCACGCGCGGATTTCTCTGGGCACAAACGCTCACAAAGCGTGGCGACTGCCGCCGGTTCCAGCTCCCGCAGAAAGTAGATGGGCATCCCCCAACCAGCAGTGCCCATGGGGCGCGACGACACAATCAACGACTTGGCGGGGTTTGTACTGGAGACGATGGTCTCGGTAATGTCCGACGGATTGCCGG
Organism: uncultured Armatimonadia bacterium; assembly: GCA_964433395.1. Lineage (GTDB taxonomy): Bacteria > Armatimonadota > Zipacnadia > Zipacnadales > UBA11051 > UBA11051. The sequence goes on from CAYSRY010000323.1 coordinate 1,671, forward strand.
TATACTCGTCCAGCCCATCGAGCAACAGGCAGCATTCCCCCGCCTCGTAAAGTTTAGCGATTTCCAGCCACGCCGCATCACTGGTGGCTTTGGCAACAGGCCTCGGCAATGCTTGGCGCAATGCTTCTTCACAGGAGCTTTCGAGCTCGTCAGGTGATGGCACGCGCCAGTTGACGAGCTCGACCAGAATGGGAAATGCTCCCGGCTCGTCCCCCGCCTCGACAGCGGCGCGCCATTCGCGCGCTTTCTTCACCGCGATATATCGTCATGTGGTGGTTTTGCCCATTCCCGGATCGCCCTTGAGTATCATCCGCGGAGTTCTGGCGACGACTGACAGGACGGGTTCCGGCGGCGCGGACGTTTTCCCGAGTGCCTCAACCGGATTGTTGGCGGATGGTGCGTCCCATGATACCAGCTGGGGACGCTTGTCGTGTTCTTCTCCGGCTTCTGCTTCCGGCTCCACAAACAGGCAATCAAGCCCGGGATTGTGATCGCAGTAGTGCACATCGTCCCCAAGGATGGTGACGTGCTTGCAGTAGGCGATCAATTCTTCGAGGTATTTGCGCAAATCAGGCGACATCGCATCAACTCCAGCGCATGACCGTTTGTGCGTGGACACATCCGCCCCCATACTATGCAGCATTTGCCGATTATATATAATGTGCAATTCCCTGTATCGCGCCTGCTGAGCCACGGCCATTTACATCTTATACCAGGCACGCCATCCTACCGCAATAATACCAAATATCACAGCTCCAAAATGTCATATTCTTCGCACCAGGCCCGCTATCCTGCACCTCACTTCTCCGCAAAAGCCTCATTGCGGGCGCATCGACGGCATTGCATGGCTGGGGGAATTGCCCGCTGAGGTGAACGCGAGCCCGCGGCTATGCGCACATCGCGCCGGGATAATGGAGCGTTGCCGAGGGAACTACCGCGCCCCCGTGAGCATGGGAGGACGATGTGACAAAGGAGTAAAAAGCAAGGTGAACAAACCGCGGCTTCCGTGGGAGGATACAACGCACAAGCTGCGCAACCTGAGCATCGCGACCGACAGGCACCGCGCCCAGACATGGCTGATCGCCCCGACCAGCGCCGCCTTGACGCAAGCAAGCCCTCCTGAGATATACCCGGTCAGGTCGAGGCTTCGCTTGACCGCGACAGCGGGATGGTCGCGGACACATGCAGCGCATCGGCTGACCGTGTCCGAAGCGCGGCCCCCCCTCACAGTCCGGGCCTCAACCCATTGGCGGACAAATTGCCGGGGTGCGGACACGTACCTGGCCGAGGCATTGGGCATGGAGCCAAAAGCGGACATCCTCACAGTCTGGGGACATGGGGGCTGGGAGTGCGTGGTGCCAGTTGCCGTTAGCTCTGCCGTTGCCTTTGACGTCAAAAAACCGGGCGGCGAATTCCAGCAGCCGCACCGGTTATAGTGTCTTTACTCTTGTAAAGACTCTTGTGGTGCGTGGGGGGTGAGCGGGCAAGAAGCCAAGAAAGGCAAGACGCTCTTGGGCTCTTGGGCTCACGGGTTCTTGGGATTCAGAGGGGCGCTAGGTCAAAAAACGAGTTTCTGCTTATATCGCAAGAGAAAAACCGAATTGGGGATATTACCGCGCACTGGGCATGACATCAGGTCGGCGGACTGTAAGGGAGCAGGAGCAGCAACTCCTGCATCAGGCCATAGGCGTCTGCTTTCACATTCTCGTCCCGCGGATCGCCGAGGAAGGCAGCCGTGCGCGCCGGGCCTACATAATCAGGTTCGGCATAATCTTTATGCAGCCAATCGAGAGCTTCGCGAGCGTCGGGGTCATCAAGCAATGGGATTATCGCATCGGCAATGCCACTGATGCCGTCGCCATAGTGCTGCAGCATGTAGAAGATGTCGTACGCGTCTTTGTTTTTGTCCCGGTCACGGAGGGCGCGAGCTTTCAGGATCATGAATGCGCCGGGGCCGCAGATCCAGATATCGCGTTTGGCACGCTGCGGAGGGTCATGCAGTGTGGCAGCGTCCAATGAAATTTTCAGGCGGTCTCGAGCGGCCAGTTGGAGCCCCGCAGTCGTCAATGCGCCGAAATTCTTTGCGAGTATTTGAACATTGCGGTTCTTTTTGAGGCCTTTGCGCTGAATGAGAAAATCAATCTCGATTTTCTGAGGC
>CAYSRY010000324.1:0-3787 GCA_964433395.1 uncultured Armatimonadia bacterium
CGGGTGTCCGCGGCTCAGCTGGATAGGGGAGCGTGCATTTGCCGGCGAGCAAGCAAATGATCGCCTCTTTGAGTTTGCTCAGAAGCACTTTTTCACACCTTCAGCCGCGAGCAAATCTGCGACATTTTCTTGCGCGCGCTCAGTTCTCGTCCGTTGACTATTTCGATTTGTCCAGTGCGACCGTCCAACACTTCCATGCGGTCGGTGCAGGAATAACATGGGTCAAAACTTGCAATATCAATAGGAACATCTGCGATTTCGTCACCAGTGATCATGTCCGGCACAACCTGAAGATTAGCATAACTTGGGGCACGGACTCGCCAACGCTCAGGCCGGTTGTTTTCGCCGGTAAGTGCCCAGTGGAATGCTTCGCCACGTGGAGCCTCGACGACACTGAGGGCTTCGCGGCCAGCGGGGATATTCTCCTCAATGGGAGTACTTACAGGTCCATCCGGCATTTCTGCCAATGCATTCCTGATGAGTTCGCATGATACCAGTGTCTCGCGCATTCTGACCATAGTGCGTGCGAGATTGTCGCAACCGTCCTCAACGACTTTCTCGAATTCGAAGCGGTCATAGGCTGCGTATGGGTAATCGATACGGGCGTCAATAGCTATGCCAGAACCACGAGCAGTTGGACCAACCGCGCCATGTTCGATGGCCATTTCTTTTGGCAGTACTCCGGTACCTTTGAGTCGGGCGAGCAGAGTTGTATCGCCGGGTACGGCGTCATAGAGTGCTTTCCACTCACGCTCAATTTCATTGACGACGCGAATAATGTCGTCAAATGCGTCAGCAGGTATGTCACGTCGAATGCCGCCGATGATGTTGTTCGCATACGTTTTGCGGTTGCCAGTCAGTTTTTCACACAACCACATGAGAGGTTCACGCATTCGCCAGACCTGCATGAGGACGGTGTCAAAGCCGAGGATATGTCCGGCAATGCCCATCCATAGCAGGTGACTTTCGAGCCGCTCGAGCTCAAGCATAAGCGTTCGGATGTAGCGTGCCCGCAATGGGATTTCAATGCCAGCCGCCTGCTCGACAATCTGACAATACGCAGTGCTATGTACGCATCCGCAAATACCGCAGATTCGTTCTGCAAGAAATGGCACCTGGTTGTAGGTAAGTACACTGCAGCCGAGTTTCTCGATACCTCGATGGCTGTAGAAACCGCGATAATCGGCACCCGCGACAGTTTCGCCCTCGACGAAAACGCGGAAGTACGCAGGTTCTTCCAGAGCTGGGTAAAACGGACCGATTGGCACAACGCTTGTGCCCTCTGGCTGCGGTTTTCGTGGTACTGCGCACTTCTCTGTGATTGGTGGTTTTGTGCTGGAATCGACGTCATAACGCAACGGGTAGAGATCTTCTGGCCAGTCGTCTGCAAGTACGAGCCTGCGCGGATCGGGGTGACCGACAGGAACGACCCCGATCATATCCCGTATCTCCCGTTCTGCCCAACTGGCCGCGGGAACGGTTGGCGTTATGGATGCGATCTTGGCGTCATCTGGATCAACATCTGCATGGACTGTTATGAATATTCTGTCGGCATCTTTTGAAAAGAAATGCGACACCTGATATCTGCCAGTTTTTGGTCTTCGATCGGTACCCACGCCGATGGCGTATCTGCAACCAAGTTCACGGTACAACCACGTTGCGACATTTGCTACTGCGTCAGGGGCGATGCGAACGGTCAGCCTGTCGGGCCGCGGAGATGCGGCGTCGATGATGCTGGCGCCGAACTGCTCCTTAAACCTCGCTCCAAGTTCCTGTGCAGTCACTTAGATTTACCCCTTTCTGGCCGGGGACAATGCCCGGTTGCGTCGCTATAGCTTTCTGTGTCAGCTCAGAATCCTACAACAGCAAGGCCGAGACCGATAAGTGCAAGTGCAATAACAAAGACGAAAAACTTCATGGCTTGTTCGACCCGCAGACGAGGATTGACGACGTCAATAAGGCCCACAATGCCTACGATCGCGCATACCTTGAGCATGTGAATGAGCAGGCTCAGCGGATATGCGAGCTGGTTTCCCCATGGCAGGAATACGGCGACGAGTATAGACGCGTACACCATCTGTTTTGCCATTGTTGCCCACTGGAAAAGAGCGAGCCTTGGGCCGGAAATTTCGACAAATGGTCCGCCCATGATTTCAGTTTCGGCGTCAGCGATGTCGAACGGTATTTTGCCAATTTGTGCCTGTAAGGCTATGAGCAGTGCGATAGCCGCAACGATCATGGACGGTGGCATACCACTCTGCAAGTTTTGCTCTGCCATCGTCCAGATGACAATTGACTGTGCATTCACGGCAGCCGTGACGAGACATATTATGAGCACAGGTTCAGTTACAATGTGCAGCATAGTCTCTCTCGCCGCGCCCATGAGGGAGAACGGGCTTGGCGACGACAACCCGACGAGAATCGTGGCAACTACTGAAAGCGTAATCATATGTACGAAGACGATGAGGTCTCCGTGCTCGGAGAGCGGCGGTTGGGTGCCCATCGGCGTGAGCAATGCAGTAGTGAGAGTGGCGCCCAATACGACGATGGGTGCGTACTCAACCACGGCACTGTTGGATGATCTGAGATCATCTTTGCCGAGGAGCTTCAGCAGGTCATAGAATGGCTGCCATATTGGGGGGCCCTCACGTGAATGCAGGCGCGCACGAACATGCTTGCGCACAATACCCGCGAGGAGCGGGCCGAAAAACAATGCGACAATGAGATTCACTGCGTAAGTCATAGTTTCAACCTTTATAGCGGTGCCGCGGGTTTAGCCGCGCAGAACCAGGAACAATGAGATGGCGACACCCAGCGCGATGACCCATATGAGAGCTGTTCGCAATGCGCGCATGGCTGTGCAGCCATGCGCTCCTGTGCAGCCTTCGGCGATTTTTCGGACGGGATATGTCAACCATGAGTCGGTGTCGAGAATTTTGGCAAGAGCCCTCGGCTTCTTTATGGATGGGACACGCAGCGAGGGGTAGAGATTGTTGAAGAAACGATTGAATTGGAACATGAAACTGTGAGACGAGTACATGATCTCGTCGAAGCTATGCTTTTCACCGCACAACCATACGGGAACTCTACGGATACGCGATCCGCCGAGACGTGAAATCAGCCATGCCAGCAGCAGGCAGCCGGTAAATGCTGCAACTACCGGGAGCGGGCCCCACGTTCCGCTGACGCCCTCAGTGCCAAGTTTGAGCGTTATGTCGTAGTGCGAATGGCCGACGAGGGCATTGAATGCTGGTGCATATTCGTCTGGCATTACGGCTACAGAAGCAGCGTAGAGGTACCGCAATACAAGCATTGGAGCGACGCCGAAGAGCACGCAGAAGAATGCAAGTATCATTTGTGGAATGCTCATTGAGAGCGGGACATCGCGCTGTATGACATGGTCTTCGACATCTAACTGGCCAATGAAGACCGAGCCGATAAATTTGAGGAATGAAGCAAGGGTGACAGCGGATATAAAGATCGCTACCAGGCCGAAGAGTATGAATACGGGCACATACAGGCCACCGGCGATTGAACGTTCAAAAATAAGCCATTTGCTGGTGAAGCCACTCAGTGGTGGAACACCAGATATGGACAGGGCGGCTATGATGGCACAGGTCGCGGTGATGGGCATGATGCGCATGAGGCCGCTGGCTGCGTCAAGTTGGGTGCTGCCGGTACGATACTGTGCAGCACCGACATTGAGGAACAGGAGGGTTTTATAGCACGCATTGTTGAGTACATGGAACAGGCCACCCATGAGACCGAGTACAGCGACCTCGGGGTT
>CAYSRY010000325.1:0-3780 GCA_964433395.1 uncultured Armatimonadia bacterium
ACTGGCCCTGCGGTGCGATGAACCCACAGTTTCACTGCATTGACTGCGCATACCTGCTTCAGATCAAATTCGATGGTCACTGGCACGGTCTGTTTCCAACCGACATTCCACCGCGACGCTGGCTCCTTATATGGCATATACCATGACGCTTCGGTCTTCTCTGCCTGAATCGACGTGCGCCGGTCAGTCAGCTTCCCGGTCCCGAATGGGATCCACCCATTCTCACCGTCGAAATCTGCCATCCAGTCGGGAGTTGTCACATATCTGTAACTGCCGCCGGTGTTGAAGTTGTACGGGAATTTCGGCTGCTCCTCTTCCCAGCGTACATTATTATTGGTCAGGCACACGCCCTTCGGGGTGATTTCTTCCCAGATGACGCTGTCCGGGAATCTGAAGCGCCAGATATCAAGCCCGGTTGGGGCACCAAGGCTTGCGACCATGTCTGTGAAAGCCTGTTGCCACTGCGCGTCTTCATTGAGCTCAAATGTAAATGGCGAGATGGCCCACAGATACGCGCGCCCTTTGCCCAGCCGGTTCATTACTATCGCTGGCGAACCATCATCGAAACTCGCCACTGCCTCTGCGCCGTCGAGTATCGTCAATTTACGCGCTTTGCCTGCCATAGGCAGTGTCCGTGCTTCCATGCCGGGCAGTGCGAGCGCAATCTCTTTTATGGTGATGCTGTCACCGGTCTTTGCCCCGAATATTTCCTCCCGCGAAGCGGTCGTGTCATTACCAATCGTATCTGTCGCAAATGCGTTCGGGTCACCGCAGATCAGCGTCCCGCCGTTCTCCACAAATTGACGGAGTTTCGCCACGATTTCCGGCTGCTGATAGCGCGCGGTTGGCAGCCAGATGGTGTCAAATTCTGCGTTCAGGTCCTTTTCAAGCACCTGCGGGCAGTCGATGAATTTGAACCATGACCGCGCGATTGGGCCGATGAATGTATAGCACGCTTCCGTGTCATACCAGTATGTGCGCCCGGCTTTATAACTCTCACTCTGCAGGCAGTCATCATTATAAAGCACCGCTGCGCGCGTATACGATGGCAGCGCTGGCTTCGGCATTCGCCGTGCCAGGCTCATGATATTATTGACCGTATGAAAGCGCCGGGGCGAGCCGAACATCGTCACCCGCGTATCTCCGACGAGCTTGCTCCCGAATGCGGTGTCCGGCATGTACATGTGGAAGCCGGTGCCGCCATTTCTGAAGACCTGGCTCATCTCTTCGACGCATTCTTGCGGAGTGGTGGCCATGCCATAATTCTCAATATGAACGCAGGGCCAGGCTTCCTTTCCCGTCAGATCTGCAAGCACCTTGCTCAGGAAGCCCATGTAGGCTCGCCAGCGCTTCTGGCGTGGCAGGTACTGGTGCGTGAAAACATCAAAATACTCGGCCTGCCTGCTGTATTCATAGCCGTGAATTCCGGAGACCGGGTCGGTGCTCACGATCACCATATCCGGATCATACTTCCGCATAATCTCGACCATTCTGGCATGCCGGGTGCGCAGGCGCTCAAGCGCCCATTTGTGATAAGCGATCCAGCGGTATGGATTGCGGTCATCCATTCCGACCGGGATTCCCCATGTGCCACCGCCATATTTCGCTTTCACTTCCGCGTCGGCAATTTTGATATATTCATAGCCCTCTGGTGGGTCGGCCATCAGCTCAACACCCTTGCGGAGGGCGGCTTCGTCTTCTTCGTCACCCGCCATAATTCCCCACAGAAGCGGGTGTGGCTGGCTCAGCATATCCTCGACCTGCTGACAGAAATAATCCATCGCGGCCGGGTCCAGATTCCACGGGATTTCCGCATTACTCCCCTTCGGGTATGCGACGTTTTTCACGACGTATCGCCCCCGAAGCGCAGCCTCATCACCTGTTACGATGCCACCGCCGACTGCAATGAGTTTCTCATTCCCGAAGTAGCGCGTCGCCTCGACGCCTGAATACCTCACAGCGAAACGCTTTGCGGTTTCCTGCAGCAGCGAGCGATTGAAAAGATGCGTCCACATGATCGCGCCGGGACGGTCCTTCGCAGGTCTCTCGGTGCCGAGCAGTTCTTTGAAGAGCGGGTCTTCCACTTGCCAGGTGCGTACCGGACTTGCGGTCGTCACCAGCGACAGCATGTTGGTGGCATAGACGGCCTCACCATTCACACTGGCTCGGAACCCCAAAATGGCCGTAGCGGGCTCTGGGACGGCATATGTGGCTTTCAGCGCGCGCTGTTCCCCTGCATTCAGCGTGGCCTTTGCCGTCTGGATTTCGACGCCGTCATGCAACACTGAGAGCCGCACGTCGGCGGCCTTTCCCGATGTGTTGTCGGCCATCACGGCAAAATGGTTCACGTCATATTCATTCAGGCCGACGCTCGCACCACCGCGCGAAAGTATATCAAGCTTGATCGGCTCACTGATCTGGCCGAATGAGAGGTCGCCAAGCTGGGTGGAATCGGTAAAGCCATCGCATGGCGACCACGCGGTCACTTCGCTTTTGCCGGCCTTGCGCTCGCGCCCAAAATTGATGCCCCAGACTTCGCCGGGCTGCGGCGAGCAGGCCAGCTCAGAGAACGGGATAGTGACTTCGCAGAGCCACTGATCATCGGCCCGGCCGGTCTTCACTTTGATGTCGGCATTGAACTCCGGGGCGGCTCCATAAATGCTGTGAATGGTGTCAAAGATTGCACCATTAGGGTTGATTATAATGTGATACATCCACGCACCGCTGCCAGTCGGGTCGAGCATGATTTCGACGCAGTCATCGTCCCAGACGCGCCCGTCGCGGCTTTCCACATTTGCCACGAGTTTGTCCATGTTTGGCTCGTGGCATACGAATGCCACGGACAGGCATTCTTCGTCCCAGACCACGTAAGCCTCGGTGGCAGCCTCCGGCTCTGTGCCAGATTTGAGAGTTGTGAATTTGTCCGCAAGCGAGCCGAGAAGCCATACGTAACAGGACATGTCGCCTCGGAGTGCCGGGCAGCGGTCGCACAGTTGAATGGGCATCTGGCGCGGGGCGGAAAACGCCGCTGTGGCCAGAATAAGCAGGAGTGTGGCAAAAATTAGTATGAAGCGAAAGCGCATTCGAAAGCCTCCAGAAAGTAGCGATGCAAGGGAATTCAGAGGCTATTTCCGCCGAAGCGCCGCTGAAACCTGCATGGGAGTCATCCCCGGGTAAGCCTGCTGAATTCCGCGCCAGTTTCTGCGCGTTGGAGCGGGCGAATGTCAGCGCCTGTGCCGATGGTTACGGAGTTTCGCGCTTCGTGCAACTGAGAATCACAGAGCAGTATATGGCATCCGCATACCATAGTGGGGAGATTTTGGAATGGAGTGAGCAGGTATACGGCTGCCAGACAGGAACGTCTATTTGTGCCTGCTCAAGAAGGAAATTGCAGGTTTGAACAGAGCTTTATCGGGCTGACTGGTGAAATCGAGGAGGGGGGGACCTGAGCCTTTGGTCAGGGGGACCTGACCGTCAGGTTCAGGGACCATGCTCTGGGGCGCAATGGCAGCAGGCCCTGAGGCCGTTAGGATTAACCGTTTTTTGCGATGTTTCACTACCCCCGGACCAAACTTGTACATCACAGGGATGTCAGGTTCGGGTATCCTTCCGAAATACGGTGACACTATCCAGCGCCATGTGTCCGTTTTGCGGTTACTTCAGAACATGCCCGCTTGGGGTAGATTTCCAGCTTTCCGAAAGGGTGTTTTTTACTATGGTATGCAATTGGCAGATTTTGCCAGTTGTGTTTGGTCTTTTGTTTACAGTTATTTCGGTCGC
>CAYSRY010000326.1:0-3720 GCA_964433395.1 uncultured Armatimonadia bacterium
GCGCGCAACGCCCAGCACCTGCGCCTGACCGCCAAGCGGACCTTCTGTCGCAAGATGATACAGTGCCGGCAGCAGTTTTCGCCGCATCAGGTCACCAGTGCCACCGATGACCACAAAAAGATGGGGGGCAATATCCCGGTTGATGGCCATGGTCAATCCTCTTTCTTGACCGCGTGGCCGCCGAATTGATTCCGCAGCACGGACAGGAGGCGGTCTGAGTAGGATTCCTCGTCGCGTGAGGCCAGTCGTTGCAGGAGTGCAAGCGTAATGACGGGGGCAGAGCGGTTCAGCTCAATAGCCTCGGCCACTGTCCAGCGCCCCTCTCCCGAATCGGGAACCCACGGCGAGATGTCTTCAAGCTCGGTGTCCTCGGCCAGCGCGTCCTTGATCAGGTCAAGCAGCCACGATCGCACGACGCTGCCATGACGCCACATCTCCGCTACCTGGTGAATGTCTAGATCGAATTCTTCCTTGGCCTTGAGGATTGAAAAACCTTCGGCATAGGCTTGCATCATGCCGTACTCGATGCCATTATGAACCATTTTGACAAAATGTCCGGAGCCCACAGGCCCGACGTGCCCCCAGCCCTGTTCTGCCGATGGCGCTAGCGCTTCAAGCAATGGGCAAATCCGTTCGACATGTTCGTCAGCGCCGCCTACCATCATGCAATAGCCTTCGGCGAGGCCCCAGACGCCGCCGCTTGTGCCGGCATCTACATAGCCGATGCCTTTGGCGTCCAGTTCGCCGGCGCGACGCATGGTCTCCTTGTAATACGAGTTGCCACCGTCCACCACAATATCGCCGGTGCAAAGAAGCGGTAGAAGCCCCTCCAGAACCCTGTCTACAGTCGTATCCGGCACCATCAGCCAGATGGTGCGCGGAGTCGCCAGCTTGTCGACAAGCTCCTCAATGCTGTAGGCGCCTTCTGCGCCTTCCGCCACGACTTTATTCACAGATGCCGCGGTGCGGCTGTTGGCCACCACTCGGTGGCCGGCCTTCATGAGGCGCATGGCCATATTGCCGCCCATGCGCCCCAGACCTATCATTCCAAGCTCCATTGAAAATCGCCTCGCTTCTCTGCGAGTTACTTCTGGAGCAGTTCCAGCGCCTTTGCCGTGACGTTTTCAGCGGTGAAGCCGAATTTCTCCATTACCAGATCGCCCGGTGCCGAAGCGCCGAAGTGATCGAGGGCAATGATTGCGCCGTCACAGCCAACGTATTTGTGCCAGCCCATGCTGATGCCGGCTTCGATTGCCAGTTTCGGCACGGACGGGGCCAGAACCGACTTTTTGTACTCGCAGGGTTGTTCTTCGAACAGTTCCCACGACGGCATTGAAACAACGCGTGCGTTTACGCCTTTCTCGGCCAGCGCTGACTGTGCCGCAACGCAGTGCTGCACTTCAGAACCGGTGCCGAGAAGGATAATGTCGGGCGAATCCACATCGGCGACGATATACGCGCCACGTGCGACGCCCTCGTTCAACGGACAACTATTAGGATCTATCACTGGCAGCTTCTGGCGGGTGAGGGCCAGCGCGACCGGGCTGCGCCGCTCCATTGCCACGCGCCAGGCGGCTGCGGTCTCATTCGGGTCTGCCGGACGCAGTACGGTAAAGCCGGGGATGCTGCGCAGGCTGGCGACGGTCTCAATCGGCTGGTGGGTCGGGCCGTCTTCGCCGACGCCGATGCTGTCATGCGTCAGTACATATGTGACATGCGTCTGCATCAGGGCGGCCAGCCGCAGGGCGCCGCGCATGTAGTCGGCGAACACCAGGAATGTGCCGCCAAACGGGATGACGCCGCCATGCAGGGCCATGCCATTCAGAGCTGCAGCCATCGCGTGTTCGCGGACGCCAAAATGGATTTTGCGGCCACCGGGTGTCTCGGCACATGCAGCTTCACTATTGTCTATATCTGTCTTGTTAGATGGCGCAAGGTCGGCCGAGCCGCCAATCAAGTTCGGCACGCGCTTGGCGATAGCGTTCAGCGCTTTGCCGGAGCTGCTGCGTGTTGCGTCGGCAGCGTCGAAAACGGGAATGTCAGCGTCCCAGTCTTCCGGCAGTTCATCGTTCGCGCACAGGTTGAACGCGGCTGCCAATTCTGCATTTTCAGCTGCGAATTTTTCGACGAGGGCGCTCCAGTCAGCTTCTGCTGCTGCGCCTGCGTCGAGAGCTTTGCGCATATGGTCATATGCCTCGTCCGGAACGTAAAATGCCGGCTCTGCGGGCCAGCCAAGCGCTTCTTTGGTGGCTGCGAGCGCCTCTGCGCCAAGTGGTTCGCCGTGAGCTTTGGCTGTACCGGCTTTTGGGCTGCCATAGCCGATGATGGTTTGGATGGCGATGATTGACGGGCGCTCAGTGTCGTTCTGCGCCTCAAGTATTGCCGCCTCAATGGCGTCAATATCATTGCCATCTTCGACGCTCAGGACCTGCCAGCCGTACCCCTCAAAGCGGGTGGCGACGCACTCTGTGAATGCAAGGTCAGTCGAACCTTCGATTGAGATTTCATTGTCGTCATACAGATAAATGAGTTTGCCGAGTTTCTGTGTCGCGGCCAGTGACGCGGCCTCCGAAGCCACGCCCTCCATCAGGTCGCCGTCTGACACTATGGCATACGTATAATGGTCGACTACGTTGCACTCTGGCGTATTGAATTTCGCCGCCAGGAACCGCTCCGCCATCGCCATGCCGACGCCCATTGAGAAGCCCTGTCCGAGCGGGCCGGTGGTCGCTTCAACGCCGGGGGTATGACCAAATTCCGGGTGTCCCGGGGTTTTGCTCTCCCACTGCCTGAAATTCTTGATTTCCTCAATCGGCAGGTCATAGCCAGTCATGTGCAGCAGCGAATACAACAATGCGGAGCCGTGTCCTGCAGAGAGGATGAAGCGGTCGCGGTTGAACCATTTCGGGTTCGCCGGATTGTGCCTCAGCACGCGGTCCCACAATGCGTAGGCCATTGGGGCGGCGCCCAGCGGCAGGCCGGGATGTCCGGAATTTGCGGCCTGGACGGCCTCAGCGGAAAGGAAGCGCAAAGCGTTGACGCAGAGCTGGTCGACATTACTCATTCAGTTCTCAGTCCTTTGCTAAACTCAATACGGCCGGCACGCTGTCCGGCGCATTCAATGCTATAGACAAATTTTGCCCGCAGCGGGCGAGAGCCGGCCGCTGCGGAGAAAACCCGCGTCGCGCAAATTTTTGCCCTGCCAAAAATCCGGGCCGCCAGGCAGCAGAATACCGGGACCGCGGAGAATGCCGGCGACTGCGGAAAAATGCCCCGCTGAAAAGCAGCTTTCGGTTTGCGGCATCTGCGGCGCCGGTGATGTGCGGGGTGCCAGTAGTCTTACGCTTCAGAGTTTACAACAAAATCCGGCTTAACGCGACTCTTCGGATTCGAAAGCCTCGCAAAGCTTTGTGAGGATTACCGTGAAGCCACCGGTAGACTGATTTTGCACGGTCATAATGCGGTAATGCTCGGGGCGATATTCGGCGCGAAGCTCTGTGACTCTTGCCTTCGCGCTCTCTTCATCCGGAAAATCCCAGCTCCATGAAAGAGGCATTCTGCAGTGTCCTCCTGATCGTCTTTTATGTAGTGTGCAGGCAGGGCCATGGCTTTTTCGGTGGCCAGAGCGTCCATGCAAGGTCGCCCGCCCCTGAGATATGCAGCGGCAATGCAGCCGATTCAAGGTTGAATTTATAGCTGCAGCATACGCAGAGAAAGAGT
>CAYSRY010000327.1:0-3659 GCA_964433395.1 uncultured Armatimonadia bacterium
CCACGCCCCCGCGAGAAGGAAGATGGTACAGATGAGAAAGATGTTGCTGGCGAAACGGTGCTGCACAATACATCGCCTCCTGTCAGCCGAAATACGGCCGGCTGTGACCGCTATGCGGCCTGAAAGCGACTGCGAACAGTCGGCGACTGAAGCAGTCGCAATGTGGTGAAGCCCCCCACGCTACCACCGCGATGTTTACAGCTATGTTGTATCTATTCTCTTCATGAGACACTACCACCTGCAATATTGTTCCAGAATGATAGAAGTATTTTGGGGGGGATGGAGAGGCAGGAGGGCAAAATGAACAAGCCCCGACGATTGTCGGGGCTTGGCTGTGGTTATCTGGTGTGTTACAGATTTGTTTTCAGTGCTGAGGCGCGTTGCTTCGACGTCGGGCGCGTCCCGGACGACTTGGCCCCGGCCCTTTTGAGCGGAATGATGTCGGACCCGCGGACGAGCGTCCACCACGTGAGCCAGAAGCGGCCGCAGTGGGCATCCCGTAGTCGAAGTCGTCGATTCTGCGGACAGCGATTTTTTTGCCCAGTGCATGCTCGATGGCGCGGATTGTGGAGCTGTCGTCAGCGGTAACAAGCGTGAGCGCATCGCCGCTTCGTTCGGCCCTGCCCGTGCGACCGATGCGATGGATGTAGTCATCGGCACTGTTGGGGATGTCGTAGTTTATAACGTGTGATATTGTATCGACATCGAGCCCTCGGGCTGCAATATCAGTTGCCACGAGGAGCTGGAATTTGCCGGATCGGAAGCCATCGAGCGCCCTCTGTCGCTGGTTTTGGGAGCGATTTGAGTGCAGGACAGCCGTGGTGTATCCGGAGTGCCCGATCTTCGCAGCGACGCGGTCGGCACGATGCTTTGTGCGTGTGAATATAAGCACAGACTTGATTTCATCGCGCTCCAGCAGCCGGAGCAGGAGATCGGTCTTCTGATTCTGAGCGACCGGGCATATCATATGCTCAACGGTGTCTGCGGGGGCGGTGATGCCCATTTCGATGCGCTCGGGCTTGTTGAGGATTTCCGAGCCAAGCTGGGTCAGTTCACGCGCGAATGTGGCAGAGAAAAGCATGGTCTGACGTTTCTGGGGCGTCTCTGCGACAATGCGGCGGACGTCTGGCAGAAATCCCATGTCGAGCATGCGATCGGCCTCGTCGAAGACGAGTATCTCAACTCCGCGCAAGTCGGCATTGCCGCGGCTGATGTGGTCGAGGAGTCGGCCGGGGCAGGCGACGATGATGTCGGTACCTTTGCGCAACGCTCTGGTCTGCGGGTCCATGCCAACTCCACCATATACGGTGGCGGATTTGATTTTGGTGAAACGAGCCAGCTCTCTCACGGACGCATGGATCTGCTCAGCCAGTTCACGTGTTGGCGTGACGATGAGCGCGCGGATGTGTCGTCGTTTTGAGGGAGTGGTAAGCAGCGATTGGAGAATGGGCAATACGAATGCGGCTGTTTTGCCAGTGCCGGTCTGTGCTGTGCCGATAATGTCACGGCCAGCCAAACCAGCTGGGATTGCGACTTCCTGTATAGGAGTCGTCTCGGTGAAACCGGCCGCCTCAACTGCCTCTTGCAGGCGGTCGTCCAACTTGAAACTGCGAAACTGCATGTTGTGTATCCTTCTTTTCGCCAGCCATCGAGAATAGTTTCATCCACTGTGCGCGGCGTGGCTGGTGCAGATGCGTTGCATTGTCTACACGGTAAAGTGCAGGCCGTGCGCATGCCGCCAGTGGATCAGCACCCATCGAGTAGGGATGAAACAATCAATCTCATCGGCTTGGAAAAGACGGCGCATGAGGTGTAATGCGGGGTAGAAGCGTCCCGGCCAGTGCCAGATATTGTCGAACAGCATACTCAAAGGCGCTACGGGGAATTGATTTCCCCTCGTTACTGCATGCAGTGTACTCCATTTGTGCGGGTTTGTGAAGGGGTGTTGCAGAAATATGTCATATTGGTGGCTGACAAGGGGCGGACAGAGCCGGAGTGCAGCGTTGTGAGTGATGGATGACTGAGGCAGGAATCAGTACGGAAGCCGAGGAATCTGGAGCATGTGCCAATGAGCGAGAGTGGTGAAAGGGGACAGGGAATTGCGCTTCAGTGTTGACAGTGAGAAATGCATCATGTGCGGCGCGTGTGTGAACACGTGTCCTACAGATATGGTTCGAGAGAAGCGCGGCGCCATAAAGATAAGCCGCGTGGCATGCATAGAATGCGGTCACTGCATGGCGATCTGCCCGACCGGAGCAGTGATGCTTGAGGAGATCGAGTACGAAGGCGCATTTTCGGCCATGCCTGAGACTGTGGCACGTCCGCAGGAGCTTCTGGACCTGATGAAATCACGGCGGACCGTGAGACGTTTCCTGCCTGATAAAGTGTCGCAGCAGCAGATTGACAGCCTGCTTGAGGCAGCGCAATACGTGGCGACCGGTGCGAATTGCCAGTGTCAGAGATTTACTGTGTTGACAGATGACGTGGCGAAATCGGCCCTGCAAGAGGGCATCATGGCTTTCTACAGGGAATACGCGGCGGCACTTGCGGATAAAGAGCATCCCGAGAGGCTGGCTGAGTTTCTGGGTGAAAGCGCCGGGGAAATGCATGAGCATATTCTGGCAGCCGTGCCGGCCTTGGTAAAGAATGTCGATGGAGGGCGGGATCGGCTGTTTTTCGACGCACCAGTTGTGATATTGATCCATGCAGACCGGAATGAAGTGTTGCCGGAAGCCGCCTGCGCATTTGCCGCGAACCACATTGCGCTGATGGCGCATTCGCTGGGGCTGGGGAGCTGTATCACTGCGTATGCGTCGCTGGCGCTTGCGCAACTGCCGGGATTGCGCGCAGACATTGGGATTGCAGCGGAAGATGAGGTGTACTACGTGGTGGCGGTCGGGAAGGCGATGGATGAGTATCATCTGGTGCCGCCGCGGAAGCCGGTGAATGTGCGGTACGTGTGAAGGAATGGCGGGCATGCGGTGCATTGACGGGGCGGCCGGTGGCCGCCCCGTTTTGTTTTGTGCGGAGGAGAATGCAATGAAATGCCCCGGCGACTTGGGTGGCTGCCGGGGCAGGAATGCGGGACGTTATGAACTGATGCAGAGCAATGCTCTATGGTTTTGCAGGAGTATCGGTCGCTGCATCGGGTGAGGCGAGTGCTGCTGATACGGACGCAGGCAACGCGTCTTCCTCGCATATGACCCATTCGTAATCGCCGAATTCGTCACCCTCATTGGAAGTGAAGAAGACATAGTATGTAAGGCCTTCCTCTGCCAAGAAATCCAGAAGCGCATTGTAGTCGAAGCCGCTGTCGTCGTCTGAAGCAACCTCGACCCCTTCATCTCGCGGATCGCCTTCGTAGACGTAAATGTACGGGTCTTCAGTTCCGAACATGCTAACGCTGACCATGGCAACATATATCCAGGCACTGTGGCTTGGCGTAAACTTCACAATATCGCCATAGTCTCCGTCGATGTACTCGTCGGATGACAACAGTGTCCCTGTGCATCCGGGCAGATTACCTTGAGTAGGACATTGTGAGTGGCCAAGCTTCTGTATCATTTTGTGTGATTCAACAAAATAGGATGGGGGTCAGTCACTTACGCGGGAGATTGCGTCTTTGAGTCGCGGTATGAAACGCTGACTGGCGGGAGTTC
>CAYSRY010000328.1:0-517 GCA_964433395.1 uncultured Armatimonadia bacterium
TTCCTGCAGGCGTAACGCGCGTCACTACATTCATACCTTTGCTTTTGAGCTCCGCGATCAGCCGATGCGAGATTTCCGCCTGCTTCTCATTCGTATAGAAAATCTCCGACCGATACTGCGAACCTATATCCGGCCCCTGACGGTCTTTCTGCGTCGGATCATGCATCTCAAAGAACATTTTGGCCAGCTTTTCAAATGATATGCGAACAGGATCATACAGCACCTCTACCGCTTCTGCATGGCCGGTATCATGGCCGCAGACTTCCTCATATGTCGGTTTCTCTTTGGTGCCGCCAATATATCCGACGGTTGTCTCCAACACCCCGGGCTGTGTCTGGAACTGGTACTCAACACCCCAGAAACACCCGGCTGCAAAAATCGCTCGGCCGAATTTCACTTTCTCCATTGGCAGGAAATCCATCGAAATTGAGTTCACACAATGCCGCGTATTTTTCGCTGTAAACTGTTCCCCGATAAAGACATGACCAAGATGCGCACCGCAATTGGCGCATACAAT
>CAYSRY010000328.1:527-3657 GCA_964433395.1 uncultured Armatimonadia bacterium
CGGTCCGTCTGCCATCAGCATCAGGCACGCGTTTCACTGCGCCGGGCATTTCATCATCGAATGCCGGCCAGCCGCAGTCGGAGCGGAATTTGTCCTCCGACCGGTATAACATGGCCCCACAGCGGCGGCACGTATAAACACCTTTTGCAAAATGTTCGTCGTATTCACCCGTGAATGCCTGCTCGGTCCCCTTATGGACTATAACTCGCTCCTCCTCGGGAGTAAGTTCGCGATACGTACTGGTATCTTTCCCCTCAGTCATAGCTCCATCTCCATTCTGCGCCATTCTCTCTGCCTCTACGCTCTGAGCCTGTGAGATTGTGGCAGTGGTTGTCTCAGTATTCGCAGCCCGGGCAGCGCCCTCGGGCAGCACCGCCGCGATCAGCACTACCGCCACTACAGCAAGCCCCATCAGAATATATATCAATACTATACCAGACCTAATCATATATCTCCTGCAAAATCTGCCATAATCCGCGCGTCACCGCTCGCTGCACCAGCTCTCGCGGACTGACATTTGTCACGCCTTCTGTGACGTGCGACGGAGTCCACCGGTTCGCTCTACCACAGGTTCTCGGTTTCTCCAATGGCCTGCTGGCAAAATTCCTAATATTTTTATCATTTAATCCTTAGCAGATACTTTACCAAATCTATAGAGTTAGTGTAGACTGAGCTAACGACAGTCTATTAGTACTGGTGTTTACTTTCGCAAAAGGGGGTGTACTTGCATGATCGACATCAAGCGCAGAGTTCGGGGGAACAGGGAGCCGCTCGGCATTCCGTGGGTGGGCTGCATGTCTGCTCTCTCCGGCATTACCGCAGGCACCATCACCGCAACTCTACGCTCGTGGCAAGTGAGCACTCCTGTCCGGGGTCTCACTTAGGGACCAGCGAATCCCATCGTCGCATGACGGCCACGAGCAATCAAAGCTCGTGGCCGTTTCTTTTTTCTGACTATGGGAGGACACTGATGAGAACTACAATCGCCAGAGCTCAAACAGGAGATGAGCGGGCAAAGCAGGCGCTCGTAAAGCGCCTCGAAGCACGCATCCAGAGCATGGCGCGATATTATTCCCGGGTAACCGGTGAGGATTACCATGACCTGCTTGGTGAAGCGTGGCTGGCAGCATTTGAGGCGCTTGAGGTCGTCGATATGGCGATTGGCGAGCCGGAGCAGTTCCTGCTCAAATCGGCACGCTGGAAAGTACTCGACTTTGTCAAATGGTCGCATCGCCGCAAAACAGACGACACGTTGCTGCCAGATACTGCAGTCATTGAACAGGGAATCGCTCCTGACGTCATCAACCGCACGATGGTTCGGGAGGCGCAGACCCACCTTTCCGATACGCAGTGTGAAGTGCTCGAAGGCCTGCTGCAGGGGCGGACAATGCGCGAATTGGCAGGTAGCATGGGCTGCACCAGTGCTAACATTGCCTATCATGTCGGCTGCATACGGCGCAGCTGCATAGCCATAGTGAGTACCGAATGATCCCGCGCGCGATGACGCGTACCCCCGGCTTGCGCCAAAGAAAACGCTCAACATGAAAACGCCGACACATCATGCAGATGCGTCGGCGTTTGGATTCCCAGCGTCTCTCATACAGCTTCAGGCGCGGCGAATGCGAATGTCGCTGGCCATGCGTTTGCCAGCAGTCACCAGCAGGTAAGCAATGCCGGCAATCACAATCGCGGTGGCGCCTGCCGGCATATTTGTGTTGAAGCTGATGATCAACCCGGATGTGGTGAACAATGCGCTCAATATCGCGGCGATAACCATGATGCGCGACAGAGAGCTCGCAAAACGCCCGGCAACGGCCACTGGCAGACTCAGCAGTGCGATGACCATCACAAGTCCGACCACCGGCACGAGCACCACCACGGTGAGTGCCGTCAGACACAGAAGCATCAGATAGTATGCTTCGACATTCAGCCCCCGCAACCGTGCAAACTCCTCATCGAAACATATCGCCAGCAGTTGCTTGTAGAAAAGCACTCCCAGCGTCACCACGACTGCGTCCAATCCCGCGAGCATCCAAAGCTCCTGCGGCCCGACCATCAATATATTTCCGAAAAGATAGCTCATCAGGTTTTCGCTGTACCCCGGCGTCTTCCAGATGAACAATATCCCAACCGCCATGCCGATAGCCCACAGTGCGCTGATTATTGTGTCCTCACTCTGGCGCGAATACTGCCGCACGACAGCGATGGTCACTGCTGCCAGCAGTGCCACTGCCACCGCCCCATACAGCGGATGCAGCCACTCCCACCCATAGACAACCTGCAGATAACGTGCTGCGCCAAGCCCTGCCAGCACGCAGTGTGCTATTCCACCTGCAATATATGTAATCCGGCGCACTGCAACATATCCACCAATGACGCCACACGAAATGCTGGCGAGAAGACCGGCCATCAGGGCGTAGCGCAGGAACGCGTGGTCGGCGAGGGCAGCGACAAATTCACTCATCAGTGCGCCCCCCTCCATCGTTTATATCCCGATCATGGCGCACAAACCTGCGATCTGTGCCATATATCTCCCGCAATAATTCACCGCTGACATCGCTCAATGCTGAAGTCGGATGCCGGTGGATATGCCCTTCATGCACGCAGAGAGCCGTACTGACGCCCCGTTGCACGAAGCTGAAATCGTGCGTGACCATCACTATTGTAAGCTCTCGATTGAGCTCCTCAAGCAATTTGTACAACTCTCGTTCCGAAACCGCATCGAGACTGGCTGTAGGTTCATCAAGCAGGAGCAATTCCGGATGGCTGACCAATGCGCGAGCGATCAGAGCGCGCTGCCGTTGGCCTCCTGATAGTGAGCCGAAATGCCGATGGGCCAGATTGGCGATGCCGACTTCGGCAAGATGTGTGTGGGCATCCGCTCTGTCTGAAGACAGATAGGGCCCCAGGGGGCTGCTTTTGCCAAGCCGTCCCATTAACACTACATCGAGGACTGTCACTGGGAAATTCGGGTCGAACTGGAACGACTGCGGTACATATCCAATTTGCAGCGGGTTCTTTGAGGGTGCTGTGCCAAAAACGCGTACCGTACCGGAAGCGGGTTCCAGAAGCCCGGCAATGCCTTTCCGGGGACACCTCCTGCGGATTGCCGTGCTGCTGGATGCCGACA
>CAYSRY010000329.1:0-3648 GCA_964433395.1 uncultured Armatimonadia bacterium
GCCCGGGAGCAGCGCCCATATCCCACGAGGTGCGGTCACAATCCAAGGCATTCGTGGATATAATCTCTCCAGTAGGCGATACTGCCCATGTGGCGGAGGTGCTGGATGCCCGGCTGTTACTCACCAGCAGCATCTTGCCGCCCTCTGGTGCGGGAACGATTGCAAAACGATCCGGGAAGCCCCATTGCATAAGTAATGACCATTTAAGTTTGCCATCGCTTGACAGTACTTCGAGCCCTCCACCGCCCGTTCCGCAGATGATTTCGATCTTTCCGTCGTCGTCAATATCGTCGCAAATGATAGCCTGCAGCGCAGCCTTGCCATCCGCAGTCCACCACTCGTAGGTGTGCTGAATGGAGCATTTGTGGGCCCAGATCGGTCCAGCACCATCACTGCACATTGCATATACATGCTCATCATCCGAACCTATGAGCACTGCCGGCCCAGATGCCAACTCCGCATGGGACACGGCTCTTACCGGGCCACCAGTCTTTACTTCCCATCGCGTAGCGCCACTCGCATCGAGACAGGTAACACGCCCATCTGCAAGCCCGACCAGCACCTCCTCGACCCCATCACCATCAATATCGCCAGTGTGGACAGTGAGTATCCCGGCGCCGACATGTGTGCGCCATTCGGATTGGATATTGCGCATTTTCTGTGCTCGCTCAATTGGTCGGCTCACGGCTTCTGACTGCTCAGCATCACGCGTGATAAGCCCCCGGAATGCGTCGATCTGCTCAGAAGCCAGAGGGATCCCTGTGTGTTCGCTGCGGCCTTCAGGCGCATGGTGGTCTTCGCCAAATGCGCTGAAAACCAGCGAGCTGGACGTCTCACATACGACCCGCCCGGTGTGATAGTCATATTCAATGTTACATGGCCGAGGTGCAGATATCACCGTTCCGGCAATATCAATACGGGTGCAGTTTACTGCAGCGACAGCGCTCTCAGAAATACAGAATGCTGATGCGTCAACAGAAAATGCTCCATGTGAGAAATTGCCATCATCAGCGAGCCCGATATAGGCCAATTCATCGCCGCTTAATATAGCCACATGATCATTGAGCTTGGAGATCTGGTGGTTTGCGCGCGTCCTATCGCCGCCAACGTAGAAGAGATTCGTGAAAACCTGCTCATCACCGACAGCCATTGACCGCTCGACCGACTGGCGTGTCCGGTTGATGCACGTGCGTGACGAATAGCTTTCCCAGCGTTTCGTTTCTGGCCCGCCAAACATGCCGATGCGCTGTTCGCTGAAGAGGAGTGGCTGCTTTTCGGCATTCCGGATGGTAAACACATCGCGCGGCGCGTCGTCATCGGCTTGATCCCAGACTGTTGAGGCAAAATCGCCATCAGGGAAATCCGGCTCGCCAATGGTGCGCCACTGGCACTCGAATGAGTAGTCGCCCGGCTCGCGTGCCTGCAATGCGTCGAGCACGACAAACCAGCCACCCTTGCGCCAGAATATGTGGCGATCCCATGAAGTGTAGACGTATTTTTCGGCGCGGGAATGCGTGTAACCGAAGGTCTTCAAGTCAGCAGTCGCTTCGAGTGATGCGACCGTGTCCGCCTCTTCCCCCATACCGCGACGCGACACGCTCACCACATTGTGATTCACCGCGTTTTCGCCATCAATGCCAGTAACAAGGAATGTCCGCCCGAACTGGCCAAAATTCACTATTGAATTGATGTCCGGCCAGGGCTTGCCTGCAGGGCCGCCATGTAGCCCATCGAGCAACAGATACTGATCATCGCGCTCAAAACCAGTACGCATGGTGAGCTTGTCAAACGACTTTTCAATGGGGATAGACCTGCCGCGCACTTCCCATTCCCACTGCGTCAGCGGGAGGTGATAGACGCCCACCATCCGGTGCATCGGCCGAGGTCTGATGCCCACGTCCCATGCCTGCCCCGCAGTGAATTCCGCCGTAGTGTCAGTGAAGCCGAGCGTCTTCTCAGCCTCTTCGCGGCGTGACATCGTGGCAAGCAAGCTGCCATCACCCAGCAGCGACGCTGATTTCTGAAGCGTGTATATCGGGTAGCTGATGTATGAAGATTGTCCGGAATCGGGCATGAAACCAGTGTTGTCGCAATGCATCAGACACAATTCGGCCCAATGGCGCGCAGCCCCGCTCGCAAGCAGCCGACGATCTCGCCACAGGAGCGCCGGAATGAGAGCGCACTCAAAATACGTATAGATTCCGCGCCCGCCAAGGTCGCTTTCGCCCTTGCCGGTGACCATCTGGCGATCAAAGAATTTGCGGACAACCTGCATATTGTGCGCCCACTCATCGGACGGCCAGTATTTGTCGAGATACCGGCTGGTTACGTGCGTGCAGATGGCCTGCATCGCGCGGTGGCGGTCGATGAGCATTTCGTCCTGGGGGTACTCTTCCAGCATATGCAGCCCGGCAGTGCCATCTATGCTCTGGGCATAATCTTTGATGCGCCCGGTAATCTGGATGCGCTCGTTGTCGCTGAAAATCGGGCTCTCTTCGATGAGATCCCAGATAATTGTGTGCATGTGCGCAGAGTAGTGATTGTCTGCAATAGCTGTTTCGCCAAGCGCCAGTTCACGGAACTTGCGTGCCGCCTCCTCATCGCCGCTATAGTAATATATCAAGCCCCAGCGGCTCATTTCGGTATAGCCGAGAGGCAGATTGAGATCTGGATTGAAAGGGCGCAGACGCGGGCCGCACCATTCGCCGACTGCTGGCATTTCGTGGCCTTCGCCGAGCTTGATGTTCATAATCCGGCCAATGCTCAGATTCCCCAGCTCGGGCTCCAGCATGTCGGCGAAAATTTTCACCGCTTCACGAACTCCAGCAGTGTCACTGCCCCCGAGCAATATCACATTGCGCCCGGTTCCATACGGGTCGTGCAATGTGCGGACGACATACCCGCCCTTGCCGGGATACCACAGGTCAAGCAGCGTGTACCATTCCCAATAGAGAGTTTCAATGAAGCTGCTTGTCTTCAGATTGCCCAGTGCAATGACATTATTTGCCTCAAGCAGGCCATCGGCGGCGACACGCTCAGCATCACGGGCCGGAAGCCACCTGCCGGTGAGCATATGGATGTGGCGTGCGAGATCGTCGGCGATTTTGACATACTCCGGCTCCCGGCTGCTGTAACAGATAACGGCCTGCGGCTGTCCGTCATGCACAATGTCTGTGTCGATGTGATAGTCGCGCGGCCCAAGATCTTCATAGTGGAACATTCACAATCCTCCAGAAACACATAACTCAACCGGGACAGGCATCCGGCCTGAATCTTTTCGCGTACCGCAAAGTGGCTTTTTCCATGGGCAGATCGGCGTGCAGCAGGCACTCCGCACCATATGGAACCCAATCAATCACAGCTCCGTCAGGGGCGATGATGCTTGTGGCTGACTTCTGATAGCGCATTGCCTGATTCACTGCGGCAATATAGCACGTATTTTCCGCAGCCCGGCACTGCATCGCTTTTTCATAGAACGAATCCCCCCATTGCGCCAGCACCTGACCGCTTGTATCGCTGCCAGTCACATGGGGAGCAAAAACAATTTGCGCGCCCTGTACAGTGGCCCAGCGCACTGTCTCAGGGTAGCGCCACGCCTCGTGGCAAATGCTGATGCCAAATGTCACCCCATCAACAGTGAATACGCGG
>CAYSRY010000330.1:0-2717 GCA_964433395.1 uncultured Armatimonadia bacterium
AAACCGCGCCATAGGGACTCGAGCGGAATGCGAAGTGGACATCGTCCGCACCACTGGCGAGACTGGTGTGCAGCGAGACAAGACCAACACCGGGAAAATAGCGCGCCAATGGCAGCTCTGTCGGGGGTTTGGCTTCGAGATCGTCATCTTTGAGCACAAACCCGAGGATGCTGTCGTCCGGGCCGGAATTTGAAGCCTCAGCATACCACCGCAGGGCGGGATCCTGTGTGAGACTGCTGAACCAATACATAAGTGTGCCGGCCGGAGCTGGAGCCCACTGGGTACCATCGCCAAACGGAGCCATGCGGCTGTGCGGCGGAGTAATGTAGAACCGGTAGTACGGAGTGTTGCGGAAGAACGGACGCTGGGCGAGATCGATGCCAGTAGCTTCGCGCAATGCGACAACAAAGTGCATCGCGAAAGTCATGTAGGCTCCCCAGTAGCCGGGTCCTTCATTCCAGCCACCATCATCCTTGCCCCATGCGGGGTAGACGCCCCAGTATATGGTGGTAATGTAATCAAGATACTTTCTGGCCTCGGGCCACTCATTGTAAAATTCGATTCCCGCCTCACCGAGGAATCCGATAGTCCGGCCCGGGTGGCTTGAGTACGGATTGTTGTCAAATGGCATGCGCCGCAACATCGCGTACATATCTTCAGCACGCTTGCGCATCGCATCTTCGATCATGGCGCGCTCTTCGTCAGTGTAAAGGTCATAACTCCAGTCATAGGCGCGCACGCCACGCATCATAATCCACATTGCAGGTTCGTCATTGTGATCGTACTGTGTGGAGCCCCGCGGATCCCATGAGAAGAAGTGGAGGACGCGGCGTTTTGCCTCGGCGCCACACTCCTCGTCACCAGTCAGGACATAGGCGAGGGCAGCGCGCTCCATCCAGTCCATCGGCGGGCGCGTGGTTCGGAAAACCAGCGAATATGCCTTGGTACGCTCGTAACCGCTCTTTGGCAGGAAATCAGGCTCCGGAACGAGCTCTTCGCCAGCATGATTTTTGACCCCGCGCACAAGGTTATCGGCCATGTTTTTCATGTCGCCCTCAAGGCAGCGACGGCGATATTCAGGGAGCTTGTCGGCTGTGATGAGCAGGTGCGGGCGCTGAGCGGGGATGCTGAAATCCTCGGGCTCAGGATATGACCACGCATCGGCATCCTCGGGAACTGTGAAGCGGCGAGTCATGCTCCACTGAGTGGGGAAATCACCCATCTCGACACCGTATCGCCAGTACCATGTTCCGGGCTTGAGCTGTTCCCGGAGCATCTGCGCGCACCATTCCATGCCACCAAAGTTGATTGCCTCAGGTGAGTTGAAATCGGGGGTGGTGTCAATCTGGAGCGCATATTTGGCGTTCTGGCCGGACGGAAGCCAGCGGAACGGAGGCGGATTGAGGGTGGTGGTTTCGCCGTCAGCGGGCGAATACGGAAGATTCTGCCCGAAAACAGGATCGCGATCTATGGCCTGCTCAGGCGGCAACATGAACTGCATCTCCTCCTCGGCAGTCGCAGGGCGTGCATAGACGTCGTCCCAATGAGTCTCGCCTGGAGTAAACCAGTTGAAGAGCTCGATTACGACCTGCCGGGTACCTTTGGGTACGCTGAGTGTGGTTTTTACTTCAGTCCATTCGTCAACGGGCGGGAAGAACACAGTTTGAATATCAAGATGATGCCAGACTTCGGGATCATCGTTGAAAAGCACACGAACTGATGAGCTCGGCGTTTCGCCCGCGGCGATGTTATTGGTTCGGTACCAGCCGATGAATGTGATTTTTGTGTTGGTGTCATCCCAGAGGATGCGCTGCTGCCATGCAGAGCGATCTGTGCGGTCAGATTTCGAGGATTTGAGGATTGCATAGTTGTCGCCTGAATGCCCCCCATCCATGGCAGCAAATGGCACCCCGCCAGTACCGAACGTCCCGGGAGCCCAATTAACTGGCGCCCCCTCGCCCGTGAGCTGCTCGAATCCAGGGTTTGTGAGCATATTGGCGTCAGGCTGTGCAAATGCGGCAATGGCAAGCAGCCCAACGGCAATGGCGATGAGAGGACGATAGAATCGCCAGATCATGATTGCACCAGTCTCCTCTGAAACAATTCCATCTCAAATGCCGTCGATGCGACTGCAGCTACGCTGAACATTCGAGGCTGCCTACGTCACGAATGCATACACATCAAACTATTCTCCTGTCATGTATCTGGAACCTTCGTAGAGATAGCGGTGGGATAGCTTGCGCGATTACGAAATAAGAAAATTGGAATATAAAAAGAAAGCCTCCCGTCAAACCTACCATAGGCAACAAAGCAACCCCCGCGGGACGTGAGACACAAGACAAACAGCAAGAGTTAATCTGTTGGAGAGGTGAAAACTTTGAAAAAGAAAATCATGCTGACGGTAGCATTAGTAGTGGTGCTTGCAGTAGTCGCAATCGCAGTGTTTGCGCAGGGCGCCGGGAACGCCGGACAGGGACGGATCCAAATGGGGCAGCGCAACCCAGGCCAGATGTTCGAGCGCATGGACGCCAATAAAGATGGCAAGCTCACAAAAGATGAAGTCCCAGAGCAGGCATGGGAGAGAATCGTCAAAGCCGACGCAAATGCCGATGGAGTAGTCACAAAAGAAGAAATGACCAATTCATTCTCAACTCAGGCGCAAGGGCAGCGCAACCCAGGCCAGATGTTCGAGCGCATGGACGCCAATAAAGATGGCA
>CAYSRY010000330.1:2817-3643 GCA_964433395.1 uncultured Armatimonadia bacterium
AGCTCACAAAAGATGAAGTCCCCGAGCAGGCATGGGAGAGAATTGTCAAGGCTGACGCAAATGCCGATGGAGTAGTTACCCAAGAGGAATTGACCAAAGCATTTGCAAATCGTCCGAACGGCGAAGGCAGAGGAGGACGCGGCGGCAACCGTAACGGCGGTGGACAGGGCACTGATATATAGCTGTAAGCTGACACCGCTGATTTAACATAGAACAGTACACGAAGAAATGGCCACGTCCAGTTGGACGTGGCCATTTCTTCGTATGTGAATTCTGCAGAGAGCAAAGGTTATTTGCTTGTGGCCAGCTCCTCCTGCCAGCGGTACATGCGGGCATAACTGCCGAGAGCATTCTCGTAGAAGCTGTTCTCGAGCTCCCACTTTTCATAGAGTTGTTTTGAAAGGTAGAAAAGGCGCGGCTCAACTGTGCACAGATCCAGCCAGCGTGGGGCGGAGACATCATGCCCGACAGTGCCTTCACCAGTACCGTCAACATAGACAGCGACATGCTCGTCGCGGCCGCGATAGACATTCCTCTCAAACGTGCGGGCAAATCGCTGCATGTCTTTGCGGGTAAAAACGATGCCGCGCTGGTAACACATGACGGCGAATTCAACAGTCCATGCACCGTGGCTGAGGTCATCCGGTGTTGGCTTGGATGGGTAGTTGGGCGTGTTGAGGCTCAGATGATTCTCGCGAGTCCAGGAATCGAATACCGAGGGGACCCAGTAGTAGAAAACGTAAGAGTTGTTTTCGGTGAGAGTAAGGCTGTTTTTGAGCATCCGGGCCATTTTGGTGCAGTGATCGAGAGCGCGCTTGTCGCCAGT
>CAYSRY010000331.1:0-3622 GCA_964433395.1 uncultured Armatimonadia bacterium
GAGTGGTAATACGAAGACTTATTTGTGTCGCCTTTTCAGGAAGAGACCACTCAAACCGATGGTAAGCAACGCGAGTGTCCCAGGTTCGGGCGCATGTCCGGTCTGCTTGACCATAAAGTCATCTTGCTGCGTTCCGCCATCATCAAGGAAAACAGTCCAGGAGAACGTTGTCGGATTGCCGATCGCATCGGCATTGATGCCCCATTCAACACCATCAGAAGTCGCACCGTCGCGTGATACTGAGAACCAGTTGCTCGCATTGGATACCAGATCCCACGAAGTGGTTCCCGAATTCCACGCATAGAATGCATAATCGTCCGCAATATCGCTACCATAGGAGGGGGTGGCGCTTTCCGTCAGATCAAAGTAGAAATAGTATTCAGCACCCTTGCACTCATAAAAATCTGTGCCTGTGCCCTCGTCTTGATCTGCGTTGATCATTAGAGCGACAAAATTTGCAGGCGTCTCGGCCGTAAGTGACGCGTAAGTCTCCATATTGAAAAATGTGATGTTGGATTCAGGGTCCCAAAGGTTGCGTGAATATCTGATATCGTAATCGTCGGTGATGGTGCCTTCGTCAGCATCGGTGCCGAGTATAACACCCGGCCCCGACCAGGCAGCATCACTCAAGTCACCATCAACAGTGATCAGTGCGGCGGCTGCAAATGATGTGGCAAATACGAATGCCGCACCCGCAATGAGCAAAGTAATGGTACGCATCAGAGGCTCCCTCTTTCCACGTTCTTTCGCCAAGAATGCATTCTTTTTGAGAGGTTACAGTTGTGTAAGTAAATTTTACGTTACCATAACAAATAAATACAGTCAAGAAATCTTTGGCGAAAATATATATAAAAAATGATCATGTGTCCTATGCGCCGCTCAATACCTCTGAGGCATTCTCAATCAGCTCCGCAAGACGCGCCACAAAGCGACCGCCATCCGCACCGTCAACGGACCGATGATCCATTGTCAGAGAAATCCACATTGTATTGCGCACCACGATTTCGCCGTCAATCACAACGGGTTTGGGCATGATTGAACCGATGGCCAATATCCCAGTCTGCGGAGGCGAAACAATCGCGTCAAAAACATCAATACCCAGCGGGCCCATGTTTGAAATCGTGAAGCCTGCCCCCATTTGCAAAGTCGCGCGCAAACGCCCGCGCCGCGCGGCGTCGATCATATCTGACGTCTCTTGCGCGATTTCCGAAAGCGACTTCTTATCCGCATTCAGCACCGTTGGCAGCAGCACGCCATCTTCCGTATCAACCGCGAACCCGACGTTCACATCGGTAAGCTGCTTCAGCCCCTCTTCAGAGTGCCACGCGTTCAGGCGTGGAAACTCCGGCAAAACTGTCGCCACCAGCTTGATAATAATGTCATTGAACGTGGGGACGCGCTCCGGATTGCCGGCCTTCAGTGCCTTCCGATAGGCCATCAGTTCATCGGCCAGCACGATCTTCTGCACGCGAAATTGGGGAATCTCGTTCACGCTCTGCACCGTCCGGTCACCAATTGCCTTCCGGATGCGCGTGTGCTCTGCGAGTGTGAAATCCTGATCATCTGGGCGCCTGCGTTTCGACATGGCGAATCCTCCTGTATAAATGGAAATCCCGGGTGAAAGTGACTGAACCCTCACCCGGGACGATGTGTCACTCCACGTATTATAATGTGTTCCTACTGCTGTGTCATTCGTATTGCGCGTCCGTGATTCTCCGGCGTCGTCACGCCGTCTTTCACGGCGAATTTACCATTGACTATGACATGCGGAATGCCCACCGGATACTGATGCGCATCGAGGAAGCGCGCTGTATCCCTTACCGTATCGGCGTCAAACACAGTGATGTCGGCCACCAGCCCTTCGCGGATAAAGCCGCGGTCACTGATGCCGAAATGCTCGACAGCCATTCCCGTCATCTTATATATGGCCTCATGCAGCGGGAAAATGCTCTCCTCGCGGCAGTATTTCCCCAATACTCGCGGGAATGTTCCATAGCTGCGCGGGTGCGTCTGAATCCCCTTATCTGCCTCGAGATGACTGTCTGAGCCGACGCCAACCAGCGGGTGCGCCAGGATCCGTTTCAGGTTATCTTCGCTCATCGCAAGGCCGATGGCTGAAATCCCACCCATCTCTTCCAGACGAATACCGACTTCCAGCAGGTCGCAGCCCCAATATTCAGAGAGCTGCGCTGGTGTTTTGCCTTCCACCTCTGGCCGCGGATCGCGCATCGAGCAGAAAAGCAGCTTCTCAGGCCCGCCGCGTTCATCATGCATCTTATGGAGCTCTTCATACACCATGTCCACAACGTCGCTGTCGCGCAGGTTCTCCCAGCTGCCGCGTTCAGCCTTAATCTCATATGCTACCCGTGGCAGAGCATTGGTCGAGCCGCCGTGCCAGCCGACATACGGATAACGGTCGGCACGCAGACTGATGCCGCGATCCACCGCATTCTCC
The DNA here is from genome assembly GCA_964433395.1 of uncultured Armatimonadia bacterium. Lineage (GTDB taxonomy): Bacteria > Armatimonadota > Zipacnadia > Zipacnadales > UBA11051 > UBA11051. The sequence continues at coordinate 2,456 of CAYSRY010000331.1, forward strand.
ATCAGGCAGAAGACTGCATCGAGTTTCTCCCAGTTCGCCGGATTCTCTGTTTTCAGATGCGAAATCTGTATTTTCACTTCCGCATGCTGAGCCATTTCGATCATCTCAGCGACTGCCTGCAGGAGATGGCGATTCTCCGATCGGATATGCGAGGCGCACAGCCCGCCGTATTCCCCCGCGACCTGCGCAAATGAGAAGGTCTCCTCATTGGTTTCCCATTGTCTGGCATATCCCACGGTTACCCCGAATGCGCCCTCTTCCATCCCTTGCCGGGCCGCATCCTGCATAATTTTATATTCATTGGGCATCAGAAACCGGTTCCGCTCTTCAAAAAGCTTGAACCGCAACGTATGATGCCCGATCAATGTCAGGTAATTCTGCTTCATGCCCAGCCGGTCCACCTTATCAAGGTGTTCTCCGATGGGCCAGCCGGAAATCCCGCAGTTTCCTGCCACCACTGTCGTGATGCCTTCTCGCACGAGGTTATCCTCATGCATGATGTCCTTGTCCACGTCCACATGAACATGCGTGTGGACATCAATAAACCCCGGAGCCACGGTCAACCCGCTGGCGTTAATCACCTGCGCGCCGCTCGCGTTTGTCAGGTCACCTATATCCTCGATTTTCCCGTATTTCACCCCGACATCCGCCACATACCCGGCCTTCCCGGATCCGTCCACGACTGTGCCGCCTTGTATCAGAATGTCGTAATCCATCTCAGTGCCTCCATGTCTGGGCGCTTTTACCTACAAACAGTTCTTCCTCAATGCCCGTCCGGGATTCGCGTCTGTCGTCTGGCCGTCGCGCACTGCAAGCACGCCGTTCACAATGACATGCGGCAAACCCACCGGATATTGATGTGGGTCCCCGAATTCCGCTGTGTCCGCAATCGTGTCCGGATCAAAAATCACTATATCCGCGGCCAGCCCCGCCTTGATGAAGCCACGGTCGCTGAAGCCGAAGTGCTCCGCCATCATCCCCGACGTCTTATAGATTGCCTGCTCCAGAGAGCACACGCCCGCTTCGCGCACATATTTCCCAAGCATGCGCGGGAAGGTCCCGTAGCAGCGCGGATGCGCCTGTACTTCCTTGCTCGCTTCTAGGTGCCCGTCTGTCCCCACTGCAACCAGAGGATGAGCCAGAATTTGCTCCAGATTGTCCTCCGAC
>CAYSRY010000332.1:0-3616 GCA_964433395.1 uncultured Armatimonadia bacterium
GTTGCAGTTGTTCGACAAGCGGCTCCTGCTGCACATGCCGGCGTGACTTTTGATGATGTCGGGGTGTTCAGCGCGTTGTTGGGCAGCATTGATATTGCAGCGGTGCCACTTTCACAATATGCTGATTTTGCCGCAGTTGTCGAGGCGCAGGACGGCACTCATAACATAAAGTTGCTTGCATATCCAGATGTTGGCGACGGCTCTTCCTGGCTGGCGTCGACTGCCGATCACGACTTGTGGTCATTTGCAGCCGGGTATACGAGCCAGTTCGCGCCCCTCCAAGGTCTCTTGGTGACCACATACCCCACGGTGACCGGTCTGCAGCGTTCGTTGCAATCAGAGCGTCTCATGCTCGGTATTGAGGCTGCACAACTCGTGCGCCAGGCTGGCTTCTCCAATTCCGCATTAGATGGTACACAAGTATTGGATAGTGCACGCGATGCACAGCGTGAGCGATTGCGTGCTCTCAAGAACATTGAGTTGGGCGGTGTGCTACAATAGTCCGGAGGCTGTTTCCTGTGTGTGGATAACGTGGCTTATTGTGGGAAACTTTGTGCACAGTCTCCACAGCCAGTTATGTCGTCCAGTGGCGGCATATATTCGGCGTGCGGTTGTCGTCCCACGCAGCATATCAACATTGCATCCAGCAGTCATCAACATAGTATCCACATTTTGTGGCGCGAGCAGTGGTTCTGCTGCTTTTGTGTGCGTCAATATTTGAGTGAACATGCACCTTTTTGAGAGTCCACAGCATAATCAGCCAGAGGTGGAAGGAAAGCCCGAAATACTTGAGGGGTCCGTTCATCGTTTAGTGTATCACAACACTGACAATGGGTATACAGTGCTCAGAATGCTGCATAATGATCGTGAGATTACGGCAGTTGGCAGCACGTTGGGCATCACGGAGGGAGAAAGTATTCGCCTCCACGGAAGTTGGGTAAAAGATCCGAGGTATGGGCGGCAATTCAGTTTTGATCGCTACGAGATGGTGCGTCCGGCATTGGGCCTGCCATGGCCCGTCGGTTGGTGGATTTATTTGGTGAAAACACTCTTGAGGTGTTGGACCACGCGCCAGACCGCCTCACTGAAGTTCAGGGAATAGGGAAGATGCGTGCTGAAGCCTTGTGCCGTTCATGGCGGGAAGCAGAGCATGCACATCGCGTGATGGTATTCCTCCAGCAGCATGGTCTCGGACCGGCTCTGGCTGCACGGATATATGAACGTTTTGGCGGCCTCTCGATGTCGATAATCGAGCAGGAGCCCTATCGGCTTGCTGATGAAGTATATGGCGTTGGTTTCTTGACAGCTGACCGCATTGCACGCATCTCGGGAGTTTCTGCCGAGGATCCGGCGCGTCTGCTCGCTGGCCTCAAGTATACACTTGACCGCGGTCTGAACGAAGGTCACCTTTTCCTGCCTCGCCCACAACTCCTCGGAGCGGCAGTAAAGCTCCTGCAGGTGTCCCCAGAGCGCATTGAGGAACAGCTTGAGCGTGCAGTCAGAGAGGAAGAGATTGAACTCGAAGTATTTGGGGACGTACCTGCCTATTACCTCCCACAGCTTCTGAAAGCCGAGAAAGAGCTCGCTGGCCTTCTGACGCGTCTGGCGCATTCGCCAGTGCACAAGCTCATCAAGCGGAACGCGCTTCGCAAGTGGCAGGAGCAGCGGTCTGCTATGGGAGCAATCGAGCTTTCCGAAGAGCAACTGGCTGCTGTGGAGCTTGCGATCAATGGGCCCTTCACTGTCATCACAGGTGGGCCAGGTACCGGTAAAACGACAGTCACTCGTGCAATATGTGACGCATGTGACACTCTCGGTTGGAGAGTTGCTCTCTGCTCGCCAACCGGAAGGGCAGCGAAGCGTCTTTCACAGTTGTCAGGCAAGCCGGCAAGCACGATTCATCGGTTGCTTGCCTATGACCCGCGCGAGCGTCATTTCGTGCATGATTTGGAGAATCCGCTACAGATTGATGTGCTTGTCTGCGACGAGACCAGTATGGTTGATGTTTTGCTTGCTCGCGACTTGCTGATGGCTGTCAAGCCAGGCACGCGCGTTGTCTTGATTGGCGATGCCGACCAATTGCCGAGTGTCGGGCCCGGTACATTTTTCAAGGATGTTGTTGCCGCTGGTGCGGTTCCAGTCGCTGTGTTGAGGCAGATTTTCCGCCAGGAGGCCGGTGGAGACATCGTCGCCAACGCGCATCTTATCAGGAATGGTGAGATGCCTCATTTTACGCCGGGGCGCGACTGGGATGGTCAGGATACAGTCTTTATGGAGCGTACTCATCCAGACCAGGTCGCGGAGGCAGTATTGCGCGTTGTGACTTCTGGTTTGGCGCAACTCAACTATGCTGCAGATGATATTCAGGTTCTCACTCCGATGCATCGTGGACCGGCCGGAGTGGGCGCGCTGAACAAGGCTCTGCAAGAGCGTCTGAATCCCTCTGCGCCGGGAAAGCAGGAGGTGCGCCGTGGTGATCATGTGTTTCGTGAGGGCGACCGCGTCTTGCAGAATGTTAACAATTATGACAAAGAGGTCTACAACGGCGATGTCGGTCGCGTGGTAGCAATCGACTCCGAAGAGGGCTATTTTGGGGTTGAGTTCGATCAGGGCCAAGTTGCATATGAGGCGAATGAACTCGACCAGCTGCAACTCGCCTATGCTCTGACGGTGCATAAGTCGCAGGGCAGCGAATATCCTGCGGTTATCATCGTCGTTCACAGCACCCATTACATTATGTTGCAGCGCAACCTTCTCTATACGGCTCTGACGCGTGCAAGTTCCATGGCTGTCATAATTGGCGACACAAAAGGCGTTGCGACTGCAGTTCGTCGTGCAGACGAACTGCAGCGCTATACGTATCTTCAACAGCGTCTGCGAGGGGAACTGCCGAAGGATGTTGAGAGCTGATGGTTGATCGCAACGCACGGAATCGGGCAATAGATGCACTGGTTAGCTTTCGCTCAGGTGCACTGACCAACGACGAGATTAACAGGAAATGGCCGCAAGCCTCTTCTGATACCGGTCTCACTGAGATCGGTGTAGTGCTTGGAGGCTCTTTCTTCATTGGCATACGTACATATCGCTTGACTGATGAGGGGCACGGTTCAGATGAGGCGTTGAGCTTGGTGGATCGATGTATAGTGTTTCTCCGTACTGACCGCCAGGTGGGAAAGCCGATCAGACCTTTGCGCGGGTCGGTGACTCGCTACGCGATTGCAGGTACCGTAGGGTTGCCGTTAGCTTGGTGGTATGCCTGGGGGCTCGACGTCATATGGATGTCATTTGTCGCAGTTGCTGTTGGATGGATTGTGCTTTTGCCTATAGTGAAGCGCGAGCTGGGGGATTTCAGGGAAGCTAAAAGACGATATGACAATGATTTCGAGACATGGTTGGCGCAGCGCAAATCGGTTGAGGAGGATGCAGATCCTGACTGGTGGCCTTTCCACGGTCGCATGGACTATGAGCGGGCGTGCAAGCATGTGTCGCGCTGATATGTTACGCCATAAAAGGAAGATAAAAATGCCGCCGGAGCGATTGTTCCGGCGGCATTAGTTTGTACGAACTTAGCCAATCAATGCTAACGCTGCATTTGCTCGCGACCAGGCATTGTAAC
>CAYSRY010000333.1:0-3611 GCA_964433395.1 uncultured Armatimonadia bacterium
TAAATTCGATTGGGGCGGCCATGACAAAACTGCAGGCGGCGGCGAGGTTAGCCTTATTGGCCTCGCTTACTGGGAAAATGCCAAGTCCGCATTGCGACGTACACTCGGTGGTAACGCCTTGACGAATTTTGCTCTCGCCTCGTGGGTTATAGAGAAGCGTGGCGTCGGAATGGGAGTGAATATCTATAAAGCCGGGCGAAACTGCAAGCCCGGAACAGTCGATGGTCTGTGCCGCATTCATCTGCGCCGCGTCTCCGATGAATGCGATTAGCCCATCAGAAATGGCCACATCTGCGACCGTGGGAGCGGCTCCAGTGCCGTCATAGACTGTGCCGCCACTCAGAATAATGTCAAATCTCACGTGAATCCCTTCTTCTATAAAAAACAGAGCATCCCGGCCACTGAATGAGCGGCAGCGGAGGATGGACATGAGCTCTTTTACCTCGGCCTGCCCTTGGCCGGGTGTCGTGAATGCAGGCCATGGGGCCTTGCAGCCATCATTGATGATGAGCTGGGCGGTGTAGCGAGCTGCTTTGATGTGGTGATAGGTCTTGAGAAATGGATGCTCGCCAATTTGTGCAAAATGTGCAGGATTGAAACTGAACGAAACGTTTGAAGCACTGATCATGCCCAATAGACGGGCGGTACTGTCGGAATCACGCATAAGACCATCTGGGGCATTGCTGATAAGTAAGCTGACGCCAGCATCGGCGGCCGTGGCCGCGAGCGCATCAATGAGTTCAGCAGCATGTCCAAACTGGGTATCGCCGTGTTCATTAAACACATATGCCGGGAGTTTGAGGTATTTGGGGACGAATACCGTAGTTGCCTCGATGGCCAGATGCAATGCACTTATGGCGGTTTTCACAGTGGTTTCATCGGACATTGGTACTGCGGCAAAACAGACCGTTACATCAACTTGAGCTCGGCCGAAAGCAGCGGCTACAGCCTGGCGCGCGTCAGGATCAGCGGTGAGTATCTGCATCCATTGCGGACCAATTTCTATCGAGCGAATGCCTTCGGAGCCAATCGCCCAGAGAGCTTGTTCAACGTCCGCTGGCTGGAATCCCGTGTCATCTATGATAGCGCTCAGTGTAAAATCCTCACTTTCCAACGCAGCGCTTGTGATGGCGGCACGCTGAAGCACGCAATCGCGGCAATGTGGATTGTCACAAAGAACGGCCGCAGGATCTTGCTCAAGAGCGGCTATGGCCAGTTCGAGCGTCTGTTTCGCCTTCATGAGGCGCGAAACGGCATTACCAATCTTTCCGATCTTCATTATACCTGCAGCCTTGAAGAGCGGATCGAGTCCTATGAAGTCACGATGGGGGCCTGGAAAGCGTTCGAGAGTGGTAGGCTTCTCGATGCCGTCAGTATCAATGTAGGTGCGCTGAATAGTGCTGAGATAGGGGCTGTCGACGGCTTCTTCTGCGGAGTGCAGGAGCGTGTTGCGATCTTGGTCGACACCGAGCAGCAGGATGTAGCTGTCATCGCGCTGCGCAATACGGCCCCATGGCGAATCAGCTCCGAGAGCAGTGGGCTGATCGACATGGCGCTCATCTAGCAGCTCATCGGTCAAAGGACCATAGGCAGTCGCTGAATGTGTCGGGTGCAGGCTGCGTTTCGCTCCAGGCCATGACCGGAAACGTTCTGTGATAATGCCCACACGGGAAGGAGAGGAATCAGTGCGAAATGGTTGTTCGCCAGCCATCGCGGGCATGAGCAGTGTGCCCTCAGAACCAACTGCCTCTATGAGAGCTTCTATGATGGTGTCTGCACCACCGTCGACCTCGCCGAGAGCTGACAGTGCAGAGTGAACCATGACCACACTGCCCTCTCTGAGACCGAGCTTCCTGAGGTCGCGTAAAATTTCATCTTTGGTTAATGCCATCTTGCTAACTCCTTATGTGTACTAATCTGTTTCCTATTCTATATGAGCGGCTCGATTCTGATTGTCTCGCCGGTTTTGGCTGCCTCGTAAGCGAGCAGACATGCTTGGGCGCTCTTTGCGCCGTCTTCAGCCGGACAGACAGTAGGCGTGTCATTCAATATACATTCAGCAAAGTGTGTAACCTGTGGTGAATATGGGTGGCCAGAGTAATCGTAAGGGATTTCGACAGAATCCACCATACCGTCGAGGCATAAACTATCGCGCACCATACTACCTTTTGTGCCATATACAGAAACATTGTAGAGTTTCGCCATCTTGCCAATTGGCCCGTAAAGGGTTGTGACCTTGGCTATGGCCCCGGATGCGAATGTGAATAAAGCAGTCTGTGTTGTTGGTATTTTCATTTCGGTATACGCTATGTGATTTTGCTCTGCCTTGACGGAAACTATGTCTCCTGCAAACCAGCGGAGAAGATCGAGTGGGTGGACGCCTCCGCCGACAATGGGGATCTCCTGATTGACTTTCCATGGCTCCATGAACTGTTGGTAACGGAGGTCATGAATGTAGTCGCCCTCCAGGTAAAAAATCTCACCGAAATGGCCGTCATCGCAGAGCTTCTTCAGCATCTGAAAATGGGGATTAAATCGGAGAACTTGTCCAACCATCGTCTTGCAGTCGGATTTTGCGGCTGCTCGGAGCATTAACTTAAGGTCTTCAATGCTGTTAGCCATAGGTTTCTCTACGAGCACGTGTTTCCCTGCTTCGAGTGCCTTGATGAACGGTTCGGCGTGGAGATGGTCGGGGGTGTGAATGGAGATCGCGTCTATGTCGTCGCGTTCAAAGATGGAGTAATCCGCATAACCATCAACATATGGAAAACGATCGGTTTGTTCGCGCAGGCGCTCTTCATCAAGGTCGCACACAGCGACGAGTTCAGTCTGCGGAGCGCTATCATAGTCGCTGCACCAACTGGCACCGTTGTGCCCAAGTCCTATGACGCCAAAACGTACTTTGTTCATGTTGGATTCTCCTGACGAAAAGTGATTCCATATCCAATAAGATGAGAGGTGTTCACAGATTGCTCACATATCTCTCTAAACACCAGCAATTGAGCAGTTTGGAGTGACAACACTGGATGTATTGCCAGTGTAAATCGGTGATCTATAGATAGTCGTGCGGATCGAGACGGGATTTTTCTGAGGCCGAACGATAGGCCGCTTCAATAAATGCCATATTGAGCAGGTTGATCTCGGCGTTCGTAAGCGGGGTTGAGCCGTGGCGAACGCAGCTGGCAAAATGCTCAATCTGGTTGCACAAAGCGAGATGCCAACTGTTCTCTAAGGGCATATGCTCGATAATATTGCCATGTACATCGGAGTGCGTAATGCCCTGACGATTGGCGACGGCATAGCCTTCGGTCCCATGGAGGATGAATGTCTCCTCATTCGGATTGGATGCCCATGTCGTGACGAGATAGCCAATGGTACCAGATTTGTGCCCAAACATGGTGACAGCGGTATCGTCGGTCTGATAATTCCACTCGGGGAGTGAGTGAGTTGTCCATTCGCACGAGACCCAATCAGGTAGCCCAATATACCAGTTGAGTATATCGATTGTGTGATAACCCATGTCATGGAGTGCGCCACCACCGGCTGTCTCCCATTGGCCGCGCCATTCGAAATCTCGGTTCCAACGGAAACAATATTGTCCACGTGAAAGG
>CAYSRY010000334.1:0-3587 GCA_964433395.1 uncultured Armatimonadia bacterium
ATGTAGCAACGATTTCGGCAGTCTCCGCATTGCCATCAAGCTCGGCGACAGCGACAGTGCGAACCCAGCCGCCAGCCTGGAACCACGCGATGACCTCACCAGTGGCACTCACAATCTTGACAGACCCGTCTTCGCAGCCGCAGATAATCTCTTTGGCAGCGTCACCGGTCACGTCGGCAATTGCCACAGAGCGACCGACATCAAGCAGGTTAAGTTGCCAGAGTGGCTGGCCATCTGCGTCGAAGAGATACAGCAGGAAGTTGCGTGACGCAACAGCGGTTTCGAGCTTGCCATCGCCGTTGACGTCGCCGACTTCAAGGCAGGCAACGTCGCTGCCAGTGGCGTAGGTAGGCAGCTTGCGTCCTTTGAACTCCTGGAACCAGATGCTGCCAGCGCGGTCGCCGACAATGATTTCGCCAAGGCCATTGCCATTGGTGTCGGCAATGCGAAGATCTGTGGGGCCAGCGTGCTCAGAGCCGCCACCGGAGCCAATGACTTTGCCATCGGTGGAGTAGATGACAGCACTGGTGTAGGAATTGCCCATGACGACTTCCTCTTTGCCATCGCCGTCAAGATCGCCAGCATCGCCACACGTTGGCGTGTGGGCCCAGCAGACCTCGTCCCACACGAGTTTGCCATCATGATCGTAGACATACGTGTGCCAGTTTGCCGAGCCAATGATGATCTCGGCAGCGCCGTCGCGATTAATATCAGAGTTGAAAGCGACAGTGAGGCGACTCGTAAACGGCAGGACGCCACGATAGCCGGGACGCTCATATGTGCGAGGCGGCGGCATGACCGTGAAACGTTCGGAGCCGTCCGCGTTGACGGAATACATGGTTTTGTCTTCACAGGCAGCGACAATCTGGTAATCGCCCGCGCCCGTACTGTTGGCAACGGTGAGGTCATTGATCATATCGGGGACAGCATATTGCCAGAGTGTGGAACCATCGGGCTTAACTGCGTGAATGGTGCGATCGGTGCCGCCAGCGAAGACCTCAGTGAGGCCGTCGCCGTTGACGTCGACTGCTTCCATCGCGTTCATGCGGAAGCCAGCGGCCTGAAGCGCCGAGCTATCGGCCACGCCGTTGATGGAGAGTGAATCAAGGTAGACATTGTGAGCCTGCGAGTACGGTTCGCAGACAATGCGGACATAGCGAGCTGGGACTGGAGCCGCAGGTGCGAGAGCATAAGGTACGAGGTTATCTTCGAGTTCAGCGGCGGCCGCTATCTCGGCAACAGGCTGCATATCATTGCCGAATCCCGTCTGGCTGGCGTACACCGTGGCTTTACCAACGCCACAGCCACCATTGAATGTTTTCAATTGGCGCGAATTGATGAGGAGAGAATGTATGGTGCGAGATGCGCCAAGGTCAATATCGAATGTGACAGTCTCGCCATCGTGGAACATGACATTTCCGCCCGGAGCAGCCAGGGCCTTGATCGCACCGACGCCATAGCCGGCTTCTTCGGGTGTCATCGGCGTACGGTCAGCGGAGAGCTTCGCGCCAGGCATGCCCAGCACGTTGGCATATGCAGCAAAGTTGTCGTAGGCCCACAACTGGCTCATGCCATCGGCGGCACCGATTTCGCGCGCGACACCATTGCCATCAGCAGCGCCGGCAGCCCAGGTGAGGCGGGTACGGAGGGTATTATCGAGTTCGCGCAGCGCATACCGGTTGAGAGCCGGCACCGGCAGGTCATATGCGCCATTCTCGAATGCGTTGACAACCTGACCGTCGCGGCCTGTGTAGGTGATGTCAGTTGCATCGGCACATTCAACAGTCAACATACCCTTGGCGAGGTCTATGTGGACATTGACCGGTTCGGAAGCCTGCATGAGCGGGCCGTGGATACGGATGCGAGTGGCTCCCGCAGCCCATATGTCGGTGGAAGTCATGTAGAAGGCGCGCGCTTTTATGGCAACGCCGGGAATGGAAGATGAGCTGTTGATTCCGGCGACAATCGGCTGACCATTGTCGCTGACCATCCACGTAGTGGAGTTGCCAAAGCGGTAACACTGAATATTATCATCATCACCAGCTGCTGTTGTGTAGGCGAGATTGGCAAACTGATAGCTCTGACCACGCGCGAGCTTGGCAGACGCAGCCTGCACGAGCTTGCGAGCCTTGGACATGTCGAATGGTTGAGCATTGAGCGAGAAGCCAGCGGATTCTTTTTCGGAAAGCGCGGCGTCAGATGCGGCGATGAGATGGAACGTGCCCTCATTCTCAGACGTCCAGTGGCGACCGTCAAGATTGGCCTGACCAAGCGTGCGCCAGAGACACTGGAAGCTATAGTCGCCGGGCTCGATGGCGCTGAGATCGTCGACGATGAAGAAGAAGCGCCCCTTGGGCCATATGATGGCGCGGTCCCAGTTGACGCCGTTGTAGTTGTTGAGACGCGACTCGAAAAGGCCGACATCCTCGAACTGGGCGTTCGCGGTAATCTGCGAGAGCTCCGGCGTAGTACCGGCCCAGCCATCTTTGAGAATGGTGACTGTATTGTGCTCGTTGAGAGATGGGATCATGTAGCCATCGTCATAGAGGCGCGCGGTACCTTTGTCACTGTAGTTGACAATGGCGTTGGCGTCAGCGTGCGAATGGAAGCCGTAGCAGACGCCGCTCATGCACATATACTGGCCGTTTTCGTCGAGATCGCTGCGAAACGCGACCTTGTCATAGCACTGGCCGATAGGGAATTTGCGGGCCGATTCGTAGTTGGTGCGGGAGTAGAGCCATTTGTCGAGCGGCGCTACGTCAATGCCGATGAGATCGGACGGCTCTTCACGCGGGAGGATGGATTCGGGCACCCAGTAGCGATTGGGCTTGCCTCCATTGTGATCGTACCACCAGAGATAGCGGCCATCCTGATATATCCACGCGGCGAGTGAGTAGGCGTTGACAAGGTGTTTGCCATTGATGCCGCCAGCGTCACCTATGCCAGAGACCGAGGCTTCGTTATTGCAGATGAGCATGTCATAGTCGGCCATCTTCCGGAGCTGGCCGTCATCGAAAAAGCGATTGTCGGGAGCGGCAAGCGCCCATCCATAGTTTCCTGTAAGTGTAATATCACCATATCCGGGACAATCCTCTTCGACCTTCCAGTTGACCATGGCAGGCTCGTACCAGTTGCGCGTGTTTTCGAGGAGCTTCTCGTGCAGTTTGAGCTCCGGGTAATGTGACTGGAGATAGAGGCCCGCATAGGAGGCGGCGATGAGATTCCAGTTATTGCCATGTGGGTGCGCCGTCAGGGCAACAGAGGTATTGGCGTAAGTGAGGCGATTTGCGAGGCGCCAGAAGAGGTTGACGAGCTCGAGACGCTCGGCCTCAGTAAAATCGGGTCCCTCTTCGATGCGGTCAAACTGGGCGAAGATTTCGCGGCATGCTCGCATGTCGGAGGCGTCGCCCTCGGCCTCGTGGAGCTTGTCGAGCTTGCGCATTCCGGCAAGGATAATGCGCGTCCACTGCGCATGCCCAGTAGTGAAATAGCTGTTGAGATATGATGCGACCATACCTCCCAACGAACGGGAGGACTCGGCGGCGTCGATGCTCTTCAGTTGTGCTGCCACTGCGGCTTCAGTTGGA
>CAYSRY010000335.1:0-2708 GCA_964433395.1 uncultured Armatimonadia bacterium
AGTCACTGGGGCATGGCAGAATGCCGTCGTGATTGAGAAGAGCGATGACGTGATAGTGTCATGGCTTGAGGCAACGCCACCGCCCACCGAGGCCGCCGGGGAAATGCTCCACTGCGTCGAAGTCAATGACCTCAAAACAGATTGGCCAGCTACAGGAACTGCATAGCCCAATGCAGATGCGGTCGGCATCGGCACTCACATGGCAATTACATATAAATATTCAGGCATTCACCCATAAACATATATAATGCAATAGATGCGAGCCAACAGAGAGTGTTCATACAGCGCTTCGGGCACGTTGCGCATTGTATTTTTCAGTTTATATGCTTTCCAGTATTATCAATTTCAACTTGGCACTAAAATTCTACAAGGACTATGCACATACGGTGGCGAATTATTTTTTTGATGGTTGCCGATAGGCCTGTATCACACAGGGATATAGCGTGAAAGAAGTGAGCCCTGGCACTGAGGAGATCCCTATGTATTACGCTTCACCGACACCAGAACACGCAGTTCGCCGCAGAACCTGCTCCATCGCAGTATGCAGAGCCCTATCCGTCGTATTCATGGTTGCACTCGTTGCTTCAACATACGCACAGTCTCTCCCTGTCACCTACAAGAACAGCACATACACCCTGAACTACGACACCCAAAGTAAACGACTTGAGTGCGTCTCCGGAAACACCAATTGCACATGGCGCACAACCGTATCGCAAAACGTGGGCAGTTTTCGCGATTTTGCTGCAATCGCGACTGCAGCTGGCCCGGTCATCGTCTACTCGGAGGGTAATCAAACCCTCTTCGTGCTCCTGCATTTCCGCACTGGCAGCACCACGGTTGAACGCAGCGGAGAATCGCTCCGTGGCAATATCGGTGCAGGCTGGATGCTCAACTGCCTGATGCAGCCCGGACAATATGGCGCGAAAGTCATCTGCCAGACCGTAGTCGGCACGAGCATCAAAGAGTACAAATGGGACATTAACATGGGCGGCCAACATAAGCTGATAGGCTCCAGTACTGCTGGCACCTACACAGCAGGCTCAGCTCCAAAATCCCAGAAATACACCAATGCGGGCCTGAAATTCAGCTCGGACATCCCTCGCGGCTTCCGGGCAGCTCCACAGGGCACCAGCGCAATTGGGATATATGGGCCGACGGATGCATGCTTTATAACAGTTTTCTCTGACGCCGGCGCAACGCCGATTGCTGAGTTGGCCCCCGCCTACATGACCGAGCTCGGCGTGACAGTAACACATAAATCAGAGGAACGTCTGGACAACGGCCAGCCCGCTCTTCTTATGATGGGCACCGGAACAGTGAACGGACAGAAATCCCTGCATGCGGCTCTGTTTTTCAGCGGCGGCGATCGGACGTATGTCCTATCGTACACTGCTCGCGAAGACACGGGCACGGCTTACCTCGTTGCTTTCGAAGAGGTTATGACGTCATTCAAGCCGCTCTGACATGTGCCAAACGACTTCGCGCGCATCAGCCGAAAGCACTTCTGAAATGCTGATAAGGATCCCCGACTATGCCCACTCATGCTTCGCATCCTGAGGATGCCTCACTCTACGAATGGGCCTGCGTCACCACCGACGCCGCATTCGCCGGGCGCGATGGCGCTGGAGCACTGGTCTTCGCTGACAGAATGTGGCTTCTCGGCGGCTGGAATCCCGGCGACAAAGTAAATTTTCCGGCCATCTGCAACAGTGAGGTGTGGTCATCTGCGGATGGCGCCACCTGGACACTCGAAACCCTGCAGGCTCCGTGGGAAGGTCGGCACACCGCCGGATATGCGGTTCACCAGGACGCGATGTGGATTGTCGGTGGCGATCCCATCCAGAAGCACTATCAGAACGATGTCTGGCGAAGCGCAGATGGCGTGAGCTGGGACCTCGTCAGCTCGGAGGTCCCATGGGGGCCGCGAGTGCTGCATTATACGCTGGCTTTCGACGGGAAAATATGGATCATGGGTGGCCAGACCACGCCACAGTTCGCACCTGCGGATGAGGCATTTTTCAATGACGTCTGGCACACTGAAGATGGTGTGGCATGGACGCGTGTCACAGCGCACGCCGCATGGTCACCCCGCGGCATGATTGGGGGCAGCGTAGTCTTCAGAGATCGCATGTGGCTGCTTGGCGGTGGCACATACGACACGCCAGACCGACTGCAGCGGGATTTCTATAATGAGGTCTGGAGTTCTGCTAACGGAACTGACTGGGAGTGCCATCAGACCAACGCTCAATGGATGCCGCGCCAGTATCACGATGTCGCGGTCTTCGACGACCGCATGTGGGTCATGGAAGGCTATAACGCCGACGGTGGCAATCGCGCCGATGTCTGGTATTCCGCCGATGGTGTCGACTGGCACGAGGTGCCAGATACGCCTTGGGCACCGCGTCATGCCGCCAGCGTATTCGTGCACAATAATGCACTCTGGATGGTCGCTGGCAATAACATGTTTCCGGATGTCTGGAAGCTGAGCAGAACCCAATAGCGAAGCGAAGCAACCGCTGACCAAATCACATATAGAACAGAACGGGGCTGCCATCTGGCGGCCCCGTTCTGTTCCATATGCTCAATTCAATTACGCACCCACGCTGCACCTTCTATGTTTCAGGCGCTTGCTCAGCCGGCAATTCCAGATTTACAGTCGTCACGTTCCCAAGCACTACAACTGCGCCAGCCTGTGTGGCACTGCGCTC
>CAYSRY010000335.1:2718-3566 GCA_964433395.1 uncultured Armatimonadia bacterium
CGGGTTTTGGCGGCCAGTCGTTCATTCCCGGCACGCTCGCCAAGCTGTGCGATGACGTCATATGCCCCCGGCTCAAGCCCGATGATGGCATAGTGGCCCGTCGCGTCAGTGGCGCTTGACGCGATGGCGTTGGCCACATCTGTTTCCCCCGGAGCCATCACGTAGACACTGGCTACCTCGACTCCGGCCAGCGTCCCTGCATCTGTCACGGTACCGGCAATTTCGCCGGTGGTGCTCAACACTGCGGCACGGATTACCGGGCCAATATGATATGAGGTCGCTGTCATGGGATCAACTGAGGGAATCGGGCGGAATGTCCTTGTCAGGTCGAAATCCAGCAACAGTGTGGAACTGATGCCATCCTGTACCTGCAGTGGTGGCTGAATGTTGATTTTCTGGCCACTTACATCCTGACTTGTCAAGTTCATGGTGCCATCAGCGATAGTGTATACATTACCATTTGTAAGAGTGAGAGATGCATCGCTGTAGTAGAGGCGAACCTGATTGTAGAGCCCTGGCGGAATTTCGGCGCTAACGAGTTCCTGTGTTAGGCCATTTGTCAGCTCCAGCAGGCTCATCTCAATGGCTGGCCCGGTATACAAATTGATGAATTCGTCCTCTTCCGCGCTGGCAGATCTGATGTCAATCCGGTTTACCCAGATCGTCGCCTCGGAGACCAGCTCATGCGAAACAGGCGCATCGGTGGCCTGGATCGAAATATTCGCGGCATCACTGTCACTGCCACCGCCGCATCCGGTAAGCCAGAGCATGCAGAGACCTGCCAGGAGTGTTGTTGTGGCGATGGTAATCCAAAGAGATTTGCGTGAACGCACATACATATAATGATT
>CAYSRY010000336.1:0-3541 GCA_964433395.1 uncultured Armatimonadia bacterium
GGGTATGTTGGCGAAGATGTGACGGAGAACGTCCGCACTATCGGTAGCGTGCCACTGCGCTTGCGGAATGATGAGGTCGAAGTGCCATCGCTGGTTGAGGCGCGCGGTGAGATATATATGCCAGTCGCGGCGTTTGAGCGGATGAATGAGAGACGGCGCGAGGCCGGGGAGCAGGTTTTTGCAAATCCGCGGAATGCGGCGGCCGGCTCCCTGCGGCAGCTTGATTCGAAAGTCACGGCAAAGCGGCCGTTGGCGTTTTTTGCATATGATGTGGGGACGGTTGAGGGGCGAGAATTCGATTCTCATTGGGAATTGATGGAGACACTCAAAAAGTGGGGGCTGCCCGTATGCGGGCTTCTGCGGCGGTGTGGGAGCGTTGAGAACCTGCTACGGTATCATGCGGAAATTGAGGCCCTGCGGGACGAGTTGGACTACGAGATAGACGGGATTGTCTTTAAGGTGAACCAGCGTGAAGCGCGCGAGATACTGGGTGTGCGGTCACGTAATCCGCGCTGGGCAATTGCGTACAAGTTCGCGCCACGGCAGGAAATGACGACAGTAGTGGACATTGAGGCGAGCGTCGGGCGACTTGGCGCTGTGACGCCGATTATGGTGGTTGAGCCGACGCCGATAGGCGGCGTGATTGTGCGGAATGTGAGCCTGCACAATCAGGATGAGGTCGATCGGAACGATGTGCGGATAGGGGATACGGTGATCATCGAGCGAGCGGGGGATGTGATCCCACATCTGGTGAAAGTGGTGCGGGAGAAACGACCCGAGGGGACGGATCCGTACCGGCTGCCGCAGAATTGCCCCGTGTGTGGTTCGGAGACCGTGCGACATGAGGGCGATGCGATCCGGCGTTGTCCGAATTTCAACTGTCCTGCGCAACTTGAGGGGCGACTTGAGCATTTTGCCTCCAAGGGCGCGATGGACATCGAAGGAATGGGCGAGAAAGCAGCACGGCTTTTCACAACTGAAGGAATTGTCCGGCGATTGCCGGACCTGTATGTAATAAAGGCGGAACAATTGCTTGAGCTCGAGGGCTTCGGAGAGATCTCTACGACGAATTTGCTGGGGCAGATCGAGAGGAGCAAGCAGACAACGCTTTCTCGGTTCATCTATGGGATGAGCATTCCACTGGTTGGCGAACATGTGGCGGACGTGCTGGCAGACGCATTTGGGACACTGGAAACACTCCGTGCGGCAGACTATGAAGCACTGGTGGCGGTGAATGGAGTCGGTCCCGAAATCGCCAATAGCGTGGTGGATTTTTTTGCAAATGATGAGAACTCAAGGACTGTGGATGAGCTTCTGGCTGCAGGCGTGGTGATTGCGTCACCAGAAGAAAAAAAGAGCGATGCACTGGCGGGGATGACATTCGTCTTCACCGGTGGTTTGAACGGTTTCAGCCGAAAAGAGGCGCAAGCTGCAGTGGAGGCGCTGGGGGGGCGAGCGTCAAGCTCGGTGAGCAAAAATACGAATTATGTTGTCGCCGGTGAGGCGACGGGCTCGAAGTATGACAAAGCAGTTCAGCTCGGGGTGAAAATTCTGAGCGAAGAGGAATTTGTAGCGCTTCTAGCGGAACATGACAGCACAGGATAGATACAACGGATCAGCAAACTGCTAAATGGTAGAAACGGCAACGGAATAATCAATGGTCATTCCAATAAGATTTTGGGACCAATCTTTTGCGGGCGACCGCAAGCGGTCGCAGCGGCTTGCACCGCTTGAAATCTCAGGAGAGTGACGCGGATGAAAGTCACACCGGTTTCAGTTGTCTTGGCTGCGATTTTTTGCTGTGTGGTGGCGGGGGCAGCGAGCATCGATGTGGGTGTACTGGATGTGGAGAAAATTGGTGGCACTGGCTATGGAGAGCGCGGAATCATGCCGCTGCTGGCCGAATGTGAAGATTTTGCACCGCATTGGATTTATGACCTGAATGCGGAGACCTTGGCGGAGTGCGATGTTTTAGTGCTCGCAAATGTGCATACAACGGGTACTTTGGCGGCAGGATGGGATGCGGCGCTTCGAGAGTATGTTGAAGGCGGCGGGGGGCTCGTGATTACGCATGGGTGCGCTGGCTTAACCCCGGAGAAGATTTTCCCAGAAATATGTGGCGGAATTGAGAAGCATGATGGCCAACAAATCTGTGGATTTTCAAATCACCCGATCACCTATGGCATCATGAGCTTCGACACAGGCTTTGGCGATCATCGGGATCTTGTGCCCGGTGAGGACGCGACTGTAGTCGCACAATGTCCGTATGGGCAGGCAACCATACTGGCCGGGAAAATCGGCGAAGGGCGAATTGTGCGGATGGGGATGTGCGTGGGGCTGAACGGTTTGTCCGAAGAGGAGGAACCCACAGGTGGCGAAGCGCAGGTAATGATAAATGCGCTTGCGTGGGCAGCGGGGACGAGCCCATGGTATCTGGAGCAATACGGTGATATGGCGGTATGCATTGAGCCAGTTGAGAAAGCTGTGGAGCAGCCTGCACCAGTGCGTGCAAAAGTGGTTGTGTGCGCGCGGGCCGCTGAGATCGCGGCACCAGTGGCGATTGTTATGTATAACGAGGCGGGGGAGGAAGTTGCGGCGGCTGAAGTGACCGTCGAAGGGCAGAAGCAGCCAGGGCGCGGGATGTATCTGCGGGCTGAGACAGAGGTGGAACTGACGACAGAGGGGTTGGAAGATGGAAAGTATGTCCTGATGGCAGAACATGATGATGTCCTGCCGGACGAAATCGGGGTAGAACTGTGGGGAGAGCTGATGGCTGCTGATCGGGAACGAACGGCGATGGCTCGGCGGATTCTGAAAAATGCAACCGTAAAATTCTCGTTTAATCAGGGATATGAGTACCAGAAAGACATCACCAGAGTTGGCCCGCTGATGAAAGCAGTGAAAGCGGCGGGATTTGATACGTACGACATGCAGGGAAATGGGCCGTACTGGGAAGAGGATGATTTCGCACTGTTGGAGACCGTGGCTCAGGCTGCTGCTGCAGAAGGGCTGAAAGTGTGGGCGACTTTGTGGCCGCCGAGTGGCAGTGAGGCCCTGCGCAAGATGCCGCAGGAAGAGGCCGAGGAGTATTTCTTCAGCGCAGCGGAGCGCTTTGCAGAGATTTCACTGAAATATCCGAATCTGGTGGCTTTTACAATCGATGATTTTTCGCATAACTATGGATTCTACACGCCAGAGATGATGGCGGAAATGGCGCATCGCTGGCAAGCAGTGAATCCAAAGCTGCTTTTCGTGCCGCTGGTCTACTATCCGGGCGTTTCTGAGGAGATTGTGCGGACGCGCGGGCCGTATATGGATGGGATCGTTTTCCATTATCGGGCGGAGAGTCATCCACAGCAGTATATGGATGAATATGATCCGAAGAGCTTTGAGATGTATGGGGACGTGATGCGACACGAATTTAAGCAAGTGCGGCAGATCATGGGTGAGAAGCCAGTGATTGCAGGGCTGTATATCTATTACTATCAGGGCGGCTGGGGTGTGGATACGCCTGATGGGGAAAGACCGACGATTGAGCACA
>CAYSRY010000337.1:0-1764 GCA_964433395.1 uncultured Armatimonadia bacterium
TCCATGATCCCGTGCCTCCTGATTTGCAGATGGCGGATTTGGTCGACTCTTCAGGACTTGCATCTTCTGCCCTTTCTCTAACTTCATGGGGAATCCTTCACTGATTACCTCTTCATTTGTATATTGTTGCACGAAAGGTAATTCTCCATCTCCGAGGAACAATACCACGTGTGCATATCCCAGCATGGTGGTGGCAAATGACTTCGCGCAAACGCGTTCTGGCGGCATTGCGACACGAAGAGACGGACAGAGTACCGGTTGATCTTGCCGGAATGCGCTCCACCGGCATTATGGGCATGGCCTACAACGCCCTCAAAGCGCACCTTGATATTTTCGGCGGCCGAACGCGCATATATGACATCGGACAGCAGCTCGCATTGCCGGAGCATGACATTCTTGATCGATTCGGGTGCGATGTTGTACCAATTTCACTTGATGAGCCACAAGAGTGGAAGCCGTTTACATTGCCCGATGGCTCTCCATGCGAAGTACCTGCCGATTTCAACCCGGAGCGTCTGGATGATGGCTCTCTGGTTCTGCGCAATCAGGCTGGCGAAATCACGTCGCGCATGCCCGCCGATGGCTATTACTTCAGCGGTCTGCATCATGGCCTTGCGCACGTCCGCAGCATCGCTGAACTCGAAGCAATCGACCTCTCGTCTCCCGTTTCGCAGGCCTCGCTTGACGCCCTTGAAAATCGGGCGCGGCACCTTTACGAAACTACCAGTTACGCGCTTATGTTCAGCAGTCTCGGCAGCGTTTTTGAGACCTGCCAGGGACACCGCGGCTGGGATCAGTTCCTGATGGATCTCGCTGGCGATCCCGATTTTGCCGGGCTCCTCATGGACAAAGTTGTTGACGCTCACATTGAGCGGGCACGCCAGATTCTGGCGGTCATCAACCCTTATGTTCAAGTCGTTGTCGTGGGTGACGATCTCGGGATGCAGTCCGGGCCGCAGATTTCGCCTGACCTTTACCGCAGGCTCGTGATGCCGCGCCACAAGCGTCTCTACCAGTTCATCCGCCAAAACACTGATGCCTCGCTTTTCCTCCACTCGTGCGGCTCTGTCTACAAACTTATCCCTGATCTGATTGAGGCTGGAATTCAGGTTCTGAATCCGATACAGGTGGCGGCTGCCGATATGGACACCGCACGCCTCAAACGCGAGTTTGGGCGCGATTTGGTTTTCTGGGGCGGTGGCTGCGACACTCAGCACGTTCTCCCATTCGGCTCTCCGCAGGAAGTCGACGATGAAGTCGAAAAGCGTATGACAGAGCTCAAACCGGGAGGCGGTTTTATATTCTCGCAGGTTCATAACATACAGGCGAATACGCCTCCGGAGAATATAATCGCGCTGTATGAAGCCGCACATAAATACGGTTCATACTGAGCAGCGCGTTTCCGCTCGATGCAAATTTCTCGAGTACATTGTGCATTTCAGCAGTCCGGCCAGTGCCTATCTGGCCGGATTTCTTTTTGGAGCGGGCATACTTGGCGGAATTGCGTGAATTGGTAGAGATTTGTTTTTTTTATTTGAGCGTGCCCATGCATGGGAGCATATTATGCCTCGTTGGGAAGTATTCTTCGGTTTTTATACCATTATGATGCAGAAAATTGGCACAATGTAAAATGAGGTGGGGGGGACCAAATTGCAGAAAATGCGCGAATATGGGGCAGGTCAGGGGGTGCAAACGCCCAGGTTCAGGGGTGGTGAGGGCCTTGGTTCACTGACCTGGCTGTTTGAGATAATTCAGGAGGGGGGG
>CAYSRY010000337.1:1774-3519 GCA_964433395.1 uncultured Armatimonadia bacterium
CATGTTTTGAACCAGATGGGGGAGGTACGGGGTGCTGAGGGGGGAGGTGCACCCCTCCTGCCGGAGGTTACCGAACCTGATTTTTGCTGAATCATGCCGGAATTCAACTGAAATATTGCCCCGCAAATTCCAATTTCTGCCCGGCATTATCTGGCAGTAAAATGCCGTATTGAGCAAGATTTTCTGCGCCACAGTTCAGTTGTGCGTCACGATATACCAGTTCAATGCGCTGGCAAAGCTGACCCACAAAATATACGGGATCATGAGGCCTGTGGCCAGCCGCGAAATCGGGTAAAACAGCACGATACAAGCCGCTATGGCAATCCACATGGCCACGATGATGCCCATTGCGAGGGCTGGATTCTGCAGCCCGAAGAACGCGGGCGTCCACGCCATATTCAGCACAAATTGGATGCCGAAAACGATCAGCGCAGGTTTGACGCCGGGCGTCGCCGTGCCCTTCAGCGCAATGATGATTACTGCCGCTGCCATCATTGCGTACAGCACGGTCCACGCCGGCCCGAACACCCAATCCGGCGGCGAAAATGGCGCGCGATTCAGCTGGCTGTACCAGTCGGAATTCCACTCCATTTCGGCACCTCTTCCGATAGGCTAAAATCCATTGATCCGCTGTCGCAGCGGGGATTGCGCCTGCGACAGCGGCCTGTGGACATGGCTTTTCAGCAGCAGCTGGACTACAGAAGAGCTGACAGTTTTCGCTGGTACGCAGCGGCCAGTTCGAGATTGTCCATGACTGCGGAAATCGGCTCAATCAGTGTCGCGAAGCCGTCGTATCCGACGGCTTTCAGGCTGGCGAATGCGGTCGCAAAATCCACGCCTTCGGGGTCGTCTGGGTCGCAGCGCGTGAATCCCTGCCCGTTATAGGCGAAGATGCCGTCACCCTCGATGGCATCGACTTTTTTGAGATTCTGGACCGTTACATTGAAAAGCTTATCGCCGA
Organism: uncultured Armatimonadia bacterium; assembly: GCA_964433395.1. Lineage (GTDB taxonomy): Bacteria > Armatimonadota > Zipacnadia > Zipacnadales > UBA11051 > UBA11051. The sequence continues at coordinate 2,736 of CAYSRY010000337.1, forward strand.
GCTTTGAGATTTCAGATTCGCCGAAATCAGCGTCAATCATAACAAAGTTCGCCGGTTCGAACGTGAGACCGAAATTGTCACGTCCGATTTGCTCGCAGACGCGCAGCGCCCCGTCTATCGTCTCCATGACTGAGCCGGTGTGGATCTGGATGACTGCGCTGACGTCATATTCGGCTGCTATGTCACATGCCTGCTGGATCCATTCGATATCGCTGAATCCGATGCGCAGAAAGGGTGTGTCGACGGCATTTGCGATCTCGCACATGCGTCTCATAGCGTTGAGATTTTCGGTCACCTGAGGTGCGAGGAAATTGGCGAATGCGCAGGCAATACTGTTGCTCTTGAGGGCTTCAACGATTGCTGCCACTTCGTCATCTGTGCTTTCGGCATTGAGCTGACCGGCCCGGAGCTCTACGCCTTCATAGCCAATTTCTTTTGCCTTGGCTATGAAATCGGTGGTGGACATCTGATAGGTGGGGCCGCCTTGTTCGATAATGCGTCCGGAAAGTCCCAGTCTGATCATGGAACGCCTCCCGCGGAATATTGCCAGTTGCTGGTACAGGTTGCGCTGGAAATGTGCAAGCGTCAGTGCACGTGTCATAGTTCCCTCTATGAACTGTATCTTCCTGCATATAAGGAGCGATTGCAGGCATTTGATTGGCCGCTGTGTATGGCGTATAATAGCCCGAAGCAAGCGGCCGCCTCGTATTGTGGCTCCACAGTTCTTTCAGGAGTTGCTCGCGATGAATAACAGAAAAGATCGCCCGGTCATCAAGCTGAGTGC
>CAYSRY010000338.1:0-3514 GCA_964433395.1 uncultured Armatimonadia bacterium
CGGGAATACTGGCGGGAATGTCTGATGCTGCACGGCATGAAATTCGTTATCTCACCCATTGTGGGCTTGGGGCTGGCCTGGCTGTTTGGTTACTGGCAAATGGGCGACCACAGCCTGCTGCAAGTGGTTTTCATTCAGTCTGCAACGCCCAGTGGGATCATGGTCGTGATGCTTGCGGATGTTTTCGACCTGAACCGCAAACTTGCAGGCGCCTTATGGCTGACGACTAACATAACCGGCACATTCCTGGCGCCGATTATAATTCTGGTAGCACGCTCGCTGTAGTCTTCGCAGAACCCACGCAGATAGACAGTGAAATCCCCCGGAGAAGAAACCGGGGGATTTTTTTGTGCATATGGATGTAAATGGCGCGTCAGTCAATCTCGGCAGCGAAATCGGATGTCTCGGCCAGTTTCCACGTTTTGCCGCGGTCTTTTGATACAAGAACTGCCCGGTTGTGATGCAGGCCGGGGTAGTCCTGCTGATAGGTCGTGTCGGCGGTATAGTAGCTGTATGACAAATAGAGATTGGATTTCCGATCAATGGTGAGCTTGTGATAGTAAATTGAATAGCCAGGTACAGGTGGGACAACAACCGGCACAGCCGGGCCCCATTCGCCATTGATGGGCTTGCTCTGAATTGACAACGCGGCATAGAGCGCGCCGTTGTGATAGGGATCAATGCCAGCGCGCCACTGGCGGTAGGCGATATGCAGTGTGTCATCCTGATCGCATACGAGTGAAATGTACGTCTGAGCGCCGATGCCGTCTTCATCGCTGTCTTTCATGACCCTGCCAGCATCGAGCACTTTCACCGGTTCTGTGAAACCGGCGCTGGTGTCATTGGGGCGGAGAGATTTCAGGTACATGAAATTTGCTCCGTGAGCGCCGGTCACAACATGAATGTAGCCCTGGCTGTCCATCGTGACGGCAGGGACATTGTGCACATCATTGACGGGGGCACCGTACGTCAGGAAGACTTTCTCGCCAAGCGCGCCAGTTGCGTGATCATAGGTGGCGATGTACATCGGCACGCCGGGAGCGTCAGGGTCGGTGACTTCGCCCCAGACAACATGCGTTTTGCCATCGCGGGTAACCACCGAAGGCGGGCCGCCAGAGTGCTGGCACGAACCGAGGCAGTCTTCGCTGAGCACAACAGGCTCGCCCATGTCGAGTTTACCATCAACTTTGCGGGGCAACCACATCTGCAGACGATTGTATGAGCAGAACGTAGCAGGATGGCTCTCAAGGAACACATAATCGATGATTGGAGGCGGCCCATCAAGCCAATTGTGGCCGCTGAATTGCTCAATGTCAAATGAACCGCCCTCAAGCTCGTATATCTGCCACGACTGGCCACGGTCGGGTGTGTAGAGGAGTACCGCGACTGAAGACGCCTCGCGACGCATGGCTTTGACCAGTGTGTAAGCACCGCCATCAGCATCAAATGCGAATTTGCATCCCATGAACCCGGAACCGAATGAGGTGCCACTATAATTGGGATACTTCGCGGTCAGGGCGGCGTCAAATGGCATCGACTTCCATTCGCCATCCTCCAAAAATGTCATCGCTGATGTCCAGTATTTGCTCTCATTGCGATTGCGTATGAATGGCGTGTTATCACGGTCAAAATAGACTTCGTTTTCGATGTAATCCGGCGCATAGCCGAACTGCCAGTTCTCGTGCTGGTATGGTTGGAGGACAATTGGCAGGTCAAGCGGTTGGGAAACCAGTGATTCGCCAACTCGTACCTGTATGCCAGCGCTGGCCATCACGGTGTCGTCGCTGGCGGATTTGACTATAAGTGAGGCATTATATATGCGGCCTTGCGTGGCATCTTCGGGCGCTTGGACAGCAGCGGTGAGCTTCTCCATGCGCTTTGCAGCTATTGGCATTGCTGCGGCAGGCAGCTCGGAATTGAGCAAGCGTTCATCGCCCGCCCACTCCGTGGAAAACTCGCCATCGATACCCGTCTGATTGTACACGTGAAATTCGATTTCGGAGATTTCGCCGGGCTGGAGGTAACGAACGACATTGTGGGGGATGAGCATTCCACGCGATTTGGCACCATCAAAATAGCCATCGGGCGCCATTGTCCAGACGTTGACGCCGGGAATGTCGATTTTCACGTCCATGTGCTCAATGTCAAATCGCCACAAACCGCTGCGATCGCCGGCCTCATTGGCAACCGCAAACTCCTGCACATCGCCGGTTTTGGTCATGTCGAAAGTGTTGAGGAGCTCGCCTGCCGCGTCATAGAGTGGCATCTGCTGGCGGCCGGGCTCGTGCAACGCCATCGCGCTGATTGTGAATTCGCCAGCAGGCGGCATGAAATAGACACTTCCACTTGCTTTGCCATTGTTCAGCAGGAGACCATGTTCGACGACATATCGCTCTACGTTGGTCTCCATGCCAAATATGATGTCGGAACTGGTGGCGCTGAGCACCATCCTGTAGATGCCGGGGAGCGTTGTATCAAAGGAGAGCTCGAGGCGCTGCTCCTCCAGCGATCCGCCGCCTGCCGCTGCCTGCCCATCGTCGGGAATCTCACCGGACGCCACAGTGTTGCGCTGAGGATCGAAAATGTTGACGTGCAGCACGTCTTCGCCGTCATATATATTGAGATCCTGCTTGATGACAGTCATGGTGACCGGGCCTGGCTCTGGCATGAGGAGGACGACACCCGCACCGCGTACAGCCGTTGGCAAGGTCGCTGCCACGCACTGAGAGGCTGCGATGACAGCCCCTATGATGATGAGGGGCAATGATGCAATGCGCAAACGCGTCAAATTCAACAGCTCCTTAGCGTATCTACGTCGATGGTACCCACTTTCCATGCTGCCGCCTGGCGTCGTGGCTATGGCGCCGACACCGAAATCAACATATCAACGGGAGTCCGCACGGTCTTGGTGGCGCCACCCGGCCAGACAATCTGGACTTCGACCGGCCCGGCATTATCGCCGAGACCGAAATGCAGAGTCATGTCATTCTGATTGGCCTCGCCGACGGCAGATTCGACCTGCCGGGTGAGTGTTTTGTGGCCGAGTTGAATCCGGGCCTGCGCGCCAATGGATGACGCAACGCCCTCAAGCCGCACTTTGAGCCAGTGCCCCTCGGCAACGCGGTTTTCGTAGAGTTTGCCGCCAGTCATGAGGTCAAGATCGCCATCATTGTCGCAGTCGGCCCATGCGGCCTGATAGGTCATGGCAGCATCAATGCCAGTGAGCGGGGTGGCATCTGCGAAACGCCAATTTCCGTCATTGCGATAGAGCACGCTGTGGTCGCCTTTGTAGACGGTGGTGAAATAAAGATCAAGATCGCCATCATTGTCGCAGTCACCAAGCGTCGAACTGGCGTAGGATTCCTGCCACCGCAATCTGGCGCGGCGACTCTCGTCGGCAAAGCTGAAATCATGCACGCGACCACGATTGCGGAGGAATTTCGGGCGATCCTGATAGCTCGGGGGATGGCTGAAATTGCCCACAAACAGGTCGAGATGGCCATCGTTGTCGAGA
>CAYSRY010000339.1:0-1251 GCA_964433395.1 uncultured Armatimonadia bacterium
GTTCCTTCCAAAAGTTTTCTGGGGGCGTGGGGGGTCTTTTACAAAAGACCTCCCCACGGTGTTCGCCGTTCAGCCTTTTAGCCGTTTGCCGCCGCAGGCGGCCCACTCTCGCCTTTTGTCGTTCGCCGTTCATCACATTCTATCCAGTGCCGTTCAATTCGTACCCAATGGGGTGAGTTGTATGGTCCGGTGCCATGTGCTGACTGTCTTCCTCAGCGTTGCGTGCGCGGTTTCTATTGCGTCGCTTGCTGGTGCGCAGGGTGACTACGCGTTCATCGGCAAAATTCGTCCTGACCATCCACGCCTTTTCTTCAATGCTGACACGTGGCCTGCGGTCAAAGACCGCGCCATGAATGAGTATCGGGACCACTACGAAAAGCTCAAAGTGGTTGCCATGAGGACCTCTGAGCCGCAGGACTGGCTGCGGGTTACGAATCCGGCTCCGCGGGCTGGCAGCACTCTTCCTGTCCACGACTACGGCGAGCGTATCTGCGCTCAGGCGTTTGTCTACCGCTGCGAGCCTTCTGCTGAATTGCTTGCGCTCATCAAGGACGAAATGTACGCCAGCCTCGACTTTTACGACTCGTGCTATCGGCAGAAGCAGGCGGTTGCATGGTACAGTCGCAGCCGCGTCGGTTTCGCGGCGGCCATGGACTGGCTGTGGGATGAATTCACTCCTGCCGAGCTCCAGGACATCGGCGGCCGCTTCCTCAATCATCTCCACGAAGCGTACACGCTGCCCGGCATCAGCTACCGCAATTCGGCTGGAACCACGACTGGCTTCTACGGGGTCGATAATATCGCGTTTTTCGCGGGTGTTGCCTTTCTCAACGAGGGCATAGATGATGAAAACGCGTTGTCGTTTCTCAAAATGGGCTATGACACCTATCTCGCTGTTTTCAACCACCGCGCCGGCGGAGCGGGAGACGACGGCGGCGGCGCGTCCGCCACGCTCAATTATCTTCTCAATGAATATCCCATCGCTGAGTGGAATTTCTTCCACGCATACAAATCTGCCACTGGCGACGACATCTGGAATACGTGGCCATTTTCCTATTGTACGCTGCTCCCCAATTACATTATCTGGAATTGGCTGCCCGACAATCTCGAATATGGCTATGGCGACACGCCCCACAAGTACAACGCGTTTCCCGTCTCAAATCTGTATGGCCACATGGGCCACATCATTCATTTCTTCGGCAAATCGCATCCTGACATGGCAGCCTTGGCCGCATATATTCGCGAACGGGC
>CAYSRY010000339.1:1283-2806 GCA_964433395.1 uncultured Armatimonadia bacterium
TCGTTGATCTCAGCGACATTCCGGAACCGTCCAACCCACAGGATGTTCTCCCGCCTGCTCGCCATTTCAATGAGATGGGGCAGGTGTTCATGCGCTCCGGCAGTGGGCCTGACGACACATACGCCCTCTTCGCGGGTGGCGGCGTGCTTGCCCAGCATCGGCAGTATGACGCGAACAATTTCATCATCTACAAGCGCGGCTTCCTTGCGCTCGACACTGGCACGCGCATTGGCAATACGGACAATCTGCAGAATTATTTTGCCCAGACTGTCGCCCACAATTGCATGCTCATCACCATGCCGGGCGAAGAGCCGGCCTCCTATTGGAATGGCAAGGTTTTCGCCAACGATGGCGGGCAGTACAAGACCACTGGCTCCGAGATTATCGCGTTCGAAACGCACCCGGAATACTCCTATGTCTGCGGCGACGCGACACCTGTCTACCGACCCGAGAAATGCGAGCAGGCGGTGCGCCAGTTCGTCCACATTCAGCCTGATTATTTCGTCGTTTTCGATCGCGTCACCGCTACCGATCCCACCTACACCAAACGCTGGCTCCTCCACCACGCTCTGGAGCCAACTTTGAATGGTAATACGTGGTATTCCGATCAGGACGAGGGCCGTATTTTCTGCACGACCCTTCTGCCCGAAAATGCTGTTATCGAAAAGATTGGTGGGCCAGGTAAAGAGTTCCTCGCTGCTGGTGTCAACTACGCAATCGACGCTGGCCCTTCGCAGCAGCGCATTGACGCAAATTATCCAGTTGGCACAGTCGCCTACTCTGACGTTCCCGAGCTTATGGGGCGTTGGCGCGTCGAAGTCAAACCTGCCACAGAGCGCAAGAGCGATGTCTTCCTGCATCTCATCCAGGTCGGTGACAAATCGCTCACTGCCATCTCACCGGCGTTCGTCGACAAAACCAATACCACTGCCGGCCTGACATTCAATGCCAACGGCGGCCTCGTCACCATCACATTTAACGCAGTCGGCGAGATCGGCGGCCACATTACTATCTCTCGCGATGGCGCGGTTGTCGTTGATAGAGACTTCAGCCAAACCGTCACGCCTCAGGCAGGTATTGCTTCATTCGATGCAGAGTAAGAATTGTATTACAAAATATCTTCACAATTTGTATTGAAAATAGTAGTATAACCACAAATATCTGACATGTAGTTGTTATATACTGGGCTTGTATGATGTAACTGGAATAGCTGCGGGGTGGATTCGATCCAACCGCAGCCATTTTTTCTTTGGGACATCAGAGAGGGGAGTAGAGAACATGCTGATGCGTAAGGGTTTCACGCTCATTGAGCTGCTGGTCGTCATTGCCATAATCGCCATTCTTGCTGCAATCCTCTTCCCGGTCTTTGCCCGTGCTCGCGAAAAAGCGCGCCAGACATCCTGCCTCAGCAATTCCAAGCAGATATCCCTTGGGCTTATGATGTACGTGCAGGACTATGACGAGATGTTCCCACACGCCTACAACTACCACGTCGGATATATGTGGCAGGCCGCCATTGCGCC
>CAYSRY010000339.1:2816-3512 GCA_964433395.1 uncultured Armatimonadia bacterium
GTCAAAAATAGTCAGGTCTGGATTTGTCCGTCATGGCGTGACGGAAGCATTAACTACGGCGCCAACAGCCACGTTATCACCTTTGGCGCGGAGGCTGATGACCCAGCCATTCCCAGCAAAACGCTGGCACAGGTTAACAAGCCTGCCGAGGTGATAATGGTTCTCGATTCTCGCACGTATTGGGCCAGTTACGCTCGTCTTGTTACTCCGTATATCTGGGTATATGTGCCCGGTACAGCCTGTGGTCGCAGTGAAGATGATTTCGATTTTCGCGGCGACACCAAAATCATCCAGGATTGGAAGACTGGCCGTCACAATGGGGGCATTAATATTGGCTATTGCGATGGGCACTCGAAATGGGTGAGTGGCCAGTCGCTCATGAGGCATCCTGAGTATTGGGATCCGGCTTCATAGGCAATTGCCGCAGATCAGAATAAGCACGGGGGGCGGCTACGAGCGGCTCGATTTTGCCTGTTGTCGTTTTTCCGCAAGTCTGCGCGGTGACGTTTGCCGTCCTTCTGAAAATCTGTGCGTACCGACGCGTAACGGTGCTTGCAGCTGCGACCGCTTGCGGTCGCCCGCAGAAGGTACAGCTGCAACTCTCTGCAAGCGGGCCGTGGCTGTCCCTTTCCCCAAATCTCTGCAAGCGGGCCGTGGCTGTTCCTTCCCAACTCTCTGCAAACGGGCCGTGGCCGT
>CAYSRY010000340.1:0-3466 GCA_964433395.1 uncultured Armatimonadia bacterium
ACAACTTCATCCGCGACAACCACCAGACCTTTGCTCCGCAGCGCCGTAACAGCGCCACGGTTCAGCTCAGCTACCGCCACGCCTGCATCTTCCGCAGCCATCAACTCTTCTATGACCTCAACCTGACGCGGTGCTTTCGTTGAAAGCTCCTCACATATCGCCGCCCAGTCATGATCGCCCTGGCTCAGATACGCAGTCTGCCTGGTCACCGTCGATGCGGCCGGTCGTTGCAGACGCCGCGCCTGTTCCACATACCCTCGCCCGCAAAGGCTTTCGACGGCGCTGCTCACACTATTTCGCTTGAGCCCGCGATCATTTCGCACAAGCGCTGTGCAGAGCTCGTCAAACTCTCGCGGCCCGTCAAGCAGAGCCTCCATCACCATCTTCTGCCGCCCGGCGCGATCCAGAAGTCCCTGACAGCATGCCTGCTGCCCGGTCTCTGTAGCCACCAATTCCCGCAGGACTTTCCGACTCCCCCCGGGAGGCAGCAAAAGACGCAGCGCGTCAGCCGGCGGGCAGATATAGCGATCTGCAATCCACGCGGCAAGGCTCGCTTCCTGTTCACTGAATACCGGTGTGTCCAGCAGCAATGAGGTAATATCCCGCAGCTTGAACGTGGGCTTCTCCGCACTGAACCCGATGACCCATCCAGGCAATCGTTGCTTCCCGAATGGCACCAACACATAGCTGCCTACATGCACATCATCTGCCAGACGCGCAGGGATCGAATACGTAAAGGTCCGCCCGGGACCTGTTTCATCCTGCGAGCGGACCTTCATGTCGACTATTACCTGTGCATAGCGCCCCGACTCACTATCATCCGGTTCTGACGCACACGCTGGTTCTAATTCTGCCACTGGTTCTGCGACCTGCGGCTCAAGCTCCGGAAAAAGACTCCCGGTTTCAGGCAAATTCTGCTTCGTTGATTTCCCTACAGTCCCGCCTCTTCCTTCAGCATCTCGACTGCGTCCAGCTTCTCCCACGTGAAGTCCGCGTCATCACGGCCAAAGTGGCCATATGCCGCCGTCTTCTTATAGATCGGCCGGCGAAGCTGCAATTTCTCAATCATGCCACGCGGGCTCAGATCGAAGTTGTTCACCACAATGTCGGAAATCTTCTCTTCATCGATTTTTCCAGTACCAAACGTGAACACTGCCACCGAGAATGGCTTGGGGTCGCCGATTGCGTACGAAACCTGCAATTCGCACTTGTCTGCGATCCCAGCTGCAACGATGTTTTTCGCGATATAACGCATCATATACGCGCCTGAGCGGTCAACTTTTGTCGGATCTTTGCCCGAGAAAGCGCCGCCGCCATGACGGGCGATGCCGCCATATGTATCAACGATAATCTTGCGCCCGGTAAGCCCCGTATCCGCCTGCGGACCTCCAACAACAAACCGGCCCGTACGGTTCACCATAATATCCATGCCTGCGTCCGCCCACAGATCCCGCGGGATAATCGGCTCGACGACATATTCCTTCAGGTCTGCCTCAATCTGTTCCTGCCCGACCTCTGGATGATGCTGAGCGGCAATCAGAACGCGCGTAACCGCTTTCGGAATGCCATCCTCATATTCAACCGTAACCTGCGTTTTGCCATCGGGGCGCAGATAATCGACCTGATCGTTCTTACGCACTGACGCCAGTTGCTTGGCCAGCTTATGCGCCAGAACAATCGACATCGGCATATACTCTTCGGTCTCATTGCATGCGTAACCAAACATCATGCCCTGGTCGCCTGCGCCACCAACCGTATCATTGGCACCCGCGGCGATGTCCGGTGACTGCTCGTGAATGGCTGTCAGAACACCGATGGTTTCACAGTCGAAACCATATTTTGCCCGCGTATAGCCAATGTCGCGAATAGTCTCACGAACTACGTGCTCAACCGGAATGTAACACTCCGTTGTCACTTCGCCAGCAACGAGACATGTCCCGGTCGTGACCAGCGTCTCGATTGCAACTCGCGCGTGACCTACGTTCGGATCATTAGCCATCACATAATCCAGCAGTGCATCTGATACCTGGTCACAAACCTTGTCCGGATGCCCTTCAGTTACTGATTCCGACGTCAATCTGTAAACTGCCACTGTTTGCCCCTTTCTACCCGACTGTTTCGCGTCCCTGCGGTTTCAGCCGTCAGCTCATCCGCTTTGATACTTCCTCGAGCACAGCGCTGGCAACTGCTGCTTTACTCATCAGGGGCAGGTCATGACGATAACCATTAGGCCCCAAAATACTTACCAGATTTGTGTCTGATGCAAAACCGGAATCCGCAGCCACAATGCTGTTGGCAACAATCAGGTCCAGTTTCTTCTTCTCAAGCTTAGCCGCCGCGTTTAATAGAATATCCTGGCTCTCCGCAGCAAAACCAACAACAATCTGTGGCCGATTTGCACTCAGCGAAATATGCGCAAGAATATCAACCGTGCGCGCCAGCTCAACTGTCCGTACGCTGCACAACTTCTTGATCTTCTGTGGCGCAATCTCCGAGAACGTATAGTCTGCTACTGCGGCTGCAGATATAAAGACATCCGCACCCGAGATATTCCCCTCAACCGCCGCCAGCATTTCGGACGCACTGCATACCTCGATAAGTTCATATCCACTTACTGAATCCAAACTCGCCATCTGCGGCGAAGCACCGGATACAAGCGTCACATTCGCGCCATATGCTGCGGCTGCCTCTGCAAGCGCAAAGCCCATCTTGCCGCTGCTCGGATTGCTCATAAAGCGAACTGGATCCATGAACTCGCGCGTCGGTCCACCGGTAATGACAACTTTACGGCCGTTCAGGTCAACATCCGGAGCTGTCTTAGCTGTCAGCATCCGCTCAATAGTTGCAATGAGCTGTCTTTCGCTGGCAAGCCGCCCGGCCCCTTCGACGCCGCAGGCCAAAGCACCATAGGCCGGCCCGACCATCCAGAAGCCTCGCTTCCGCAGGGTCGCCACATTTTCCTGAACTGCTGCCTTGCACCACATCTGTGCATTCATCGCTGGTGCAAAACCAACTGGGCAGGTGGCCGCCATGATCGAGGTCGATAGCAGGTCATCCGCAATCCCGTGCGCGACTTTCCCCAGTATATTCGCCGTCGCAGGGACCACAAGCATTACTTCGGCAAATTCCTGCAGCGATATGTGGCTCATGCTGTCCTGCTCGCGCTCAGCCCACATATCATGCTCTGCGGGATGCCCCGAAAGGACTGCAAAGGTCATCGGCGTTACGAACTCAGTCGCATTCCGAGTCATCACAACGCGAACTTCTGCCCCACGCTGCCGCAGCGCCGAAACCAGGCTGCACGCCTTATATGCCGCGATGCCCCCAGTAACGCCAATTGCAATCCGGCGCCCACGCAGTACATCGGGCACCTCGTCACTCTTCACGCTATCGTCGGAAAACCCGTGGTGCATCACGAACCCTCCGTTTCAAGCCCTTCCTGCAACCCCTGCCAGTCATTCCGGCC
>CAYSRY010000341.1:0-3455 GCA_964433395.1 uncultured Armatimonadia bacterium
TGATTATTGGCGCAAGTGTGCCCATAATCACTCTCTGCCCGTGCTCAAAAGAGATATCTGACTATGGCGCCCATAGCCAGCGTGCCATGCTCACAGGGCGCGCAAATTGTAGCCGTGGCACCCTGCTGTGGCTTGAGGATCTCATCGCGCTGCTCGAAGCTCAAGGCAGTTGCGACATATATCCGTTGCTCAAGCGCGCCGATGAAAAAGTTGTCACTGAGCGCTCATACGATAACCCCAAATTTGTCGAGGATGTCGTGCGAGACAGTATTATTGCACTCAGAAATCTATCCGGTGTCGTCGGTGGTTCGGCTGAATGTGAGAGCTTTGAATCCATCCATAATCATGCCGCTTACGCATATGCGGAGTTTGGTGATATCTGATATGGTAGCAATCGTTATTGCCCTGATCATCGCGGGGATCGGCGCTGCGGCTTTTTTCTTCATCGTGCGCAAACTTTCTGACGTAGGCAAGCCGCGCGAGGAAGAGGTTGTTGACTGCGACGCGATCATAGAGCCCGTTGAACCGGACGGCGAGATCCACAGCGACGGGCTCGTCTACATGTATGCTGGCAGATTTGTGAAACCGGCTTCCAGAAGAGCTATCGGGTCCATTCCACGGGATCGGGCGTTTGATATCAACGATGAGACCGAACTCGAACCGCGTGATTTTGCCCAGCAGGTGCTCTATGTAACGCTGGTTGATCTCTACGAACAGGGACGTATCAAATTCGCATGCGTACCACGGGATCCCGGTTTCATGCCGCCATTCCCGCATAAAGCATGGGAACTCAAGTTGCAGCGAATCGGCGAAGTGTCTGCTGGGCCGGTTGCTGACGGCATCAACATGGCCTTTGAGGCCATCCATGAGAAGCGGCAGAAACGAGCGAGAAAAGCCGCCGAGAGGGCAGGAATGCCTGAGCCGGCGGACTTTGACCGGTGGGTGAGTTTCGACGAGCTGGTGGAACATACGCTGAAGGCCATCCGCAAGGAAATGACATTCTGGGAGCGCGGCTGCATATATTCCGACCTGCGCAACTGCGTCGGTATGTCACTCATCAGGCAGGGCTTCATATTGGGACCACAAGACGAGACGGTGCTGGACAAGTTCCGCAAGCGTATTCCCGCGCCCAATCCAATTGCTGTGGAGCAACACGACCTTGAAAAGGCGGCGGAGGATCTCGCGAAGCGAATTGAGGCATTCAGAGCACGGCTGGGCTCGCCTGCTGCGGCCGAAGATCCAAACTGGCCGACTGGTGATGTCGACCCAGGCCTGCTGGCACCAAAAGGACAGCTCGAAGACCTTCCGCTTGATGATTGCCTGCGCCTGAGCATCTATGAGACTCTCATAGCAATCAGACAACTGGAACCGAGAGGCGGGGATATAAATGAGCCGGAGAGAACTCATCGAATGGATTGTCATGATTGCGTTTGTCATTGCATGGTGGCCACGCATCCTTGGATATGATCCATTATGGTATCACATCATTATTTATTACGTGTGTCCCATCGTCCTGATTTTCATCACTATTCGGCGCATGAAGGCAAACCGCGAGGGCTTCAAAATGAGTGAGGATATGATAGACGCTCAGCTTCGCGGACGTCGACCTGGCGAAACGAAAAGCGTTCCGCCGATGCCATTCATGCCGCCGCAGGACGATGAAGACCACAAAAAGTAGCGGCTGGCGATATGCCCGAACTCCCGGAAGTTGAGACTATCCGTCGTGACTTGCACGAGCAGCTTGCGGGCGACTGTGTGCAGGCCGTCGAAGTATTGTGCCCTGACGTAATCATCGGCGCTCCTGATGAGCTTGCACCAGCGCTTGAGGGGCAGTGCATCACTGGCAGTGGCCGTCGCGGTAAAGTCATGTGGTTTGACTTTAGTGGCGGCCCGAGGCTCTATGTGCATTTGCGGATGAGTGGCCAGCTACTCATTGTTGACACCCTGGACGCCTTCCCTGTACACACGCATGTTGCGTTCATGTTCAGAAGTGGACGCCGGCTGATCTACGTCGATCCGCGAAGATTCGGAAGGCTCGAGTTCACGGTCTCCCCGGTTGAAAGTTTTCAGCCAAAGTTGCTCTGCAACGTCGGCATGGATGCTATTGCTGCCGAAATATCCCCGGAATACCTCTCCGATCTCGCCCGTGGCCATCGCATTGGCATCAAGGAATTTCTGCTTGACCAAACCCATATTGCCGGCATCGGCAACATCTACGCCAGCGAAATTCTCTATCACGCCGGCATCCACCCGACTACTCCAGCCAATCGCGTCGAATCCACCGAAATGCAGCGGATTGTCGAAGCCACACGCAATGTCCTGGCGTGTGCCATCAGAGCATGTGGCACAACTCTGGCCGATCACCAGTATCAAACGGCCCTCGGCTGGAGCGGGGAATACCAGAACATGCTCAGAGTTTATGCCCGCGAAAACCAGCCATGTCGCAAGCCGCAGTGCGAGGGTATCATACAACGGATTGTGACCGGCCAGCGCAGTACCTATTTCTGCCCGATATGCCAACGTGCCGAAAAAAATCGCCGCACGCATTATCCTCGCTGTATGGAATACTAGGCTGACAAATATGAAACATCACTGAGCGTTCACACGTCATTATTAAACACTACTAAAATGTGCGTTTTCATACCGATAAATAATGGAGTAATTAAGTCGAGGCCACGCATACTGGGCCATAAATCAATATCCGAAACGCTGAGAGAAAGTGTATACAACTTTTGCAGCGACTATTTTTCGGATTACATGTCTAAAAACACAGAAATATTGCAAAATATGCTTGACATTCTCTGATACTGCATGAGATACTATGGTCAATAGTAATTTATAAGCCAGTAGTGGCAGTTGAGCGACTAACTCATAGTGCATGTCAATCTTCTGACGATGGGGCAAAACAGTGTTTAAGACTGCGAAGACGGCTATATGGTTAATTGCAATAGTGGCCGTTGTTTCCTGTGCACATGCGGAGGAAAACGACAGCACGCTGCTGGATTCCACGTGGGGAGTTCATCAGAGGCTCACTGGCAACAGCGTCACTCAGGACGACCTCCTTGGCGCACTTGGAAGCACTAGTGACGCGGGGGGATTGGCCTCTGATCTCAGCGAGTACAACATCCAGTATCAGCTCTCTGACGGCCTCAATCTTGGCCGCGCCTTTCGGCGTCAGCAAGTTGAGGCCTCAACCGAGACCATTAAACTGGCCATTCAGGAAGTTACGTCCTCAAGCATGAAATGGGCTCCTTCTGACAAAACTTCCATGTTTTGGCAGACAACCACGACGGGGACAAAGAGCATTCAGGACATCTCGCTGAAATCTACTGAAGTCAGCCAGATGGGCTTCTCACAGATACTCGGCGGTGGCGGTTCTGCGACCACACTTGGTTTCTCGAAAACCACCACGACGAATACCACCGGCGTTGGTGCAGCACCAAGCATAAAAGAAG
>CAYSRY010000342.1:0-3417 GCA_964433395.1 uncultured Armatimonadia bacterium
TCTGTTGGCGTTTTTCGCGTGAGGTGAGTACATGAGAGAGCAACTTGACCTGCTGTATCAGTTGCAGCTGGCCGACACAAAGATTGACGATGCGACCCGAAGACTCAAGGGCCTTGACGACGGCAGTGTACAAAAGACGGAGCTCGAAGCGCAACAGGATCTGCTTGCACAGATGCAGGCTGGATTGAAAAGCGCTACGACCGGGCAGCTCAATAGGGAACTGGAGCTGGGAAGCACTGAGGATGAACGCAAAGCCCGCTGGGGCGAAGCATATGGAGGGACGATATCAGATCCCAAGCAGCTCAGGTCGCTTGAGCAGAAGATAGAGGAGCTGCAGCGGCGCAAAGACACATTGGAGGATGCCTTACTGCAGCTCTACGATGAGATTGAAGAGCAGACCGCGCGGGTTGAAGTTCAGAAGTCTAAAGTGGCCAAGCTGGAGAAGCAGTGGAAAGCCACAGTTGCGGAGTTCAGGAAGCGTCGTGCGGAGCTCCGTGAGGCTATTGCCGAGGGCAACGCACGCCGTGCCGAGCTCGTGCCACAGCTTGAGCCAGGATTACTGGCTGACTATGAGGGTATACGTATACGCAATGGCGGCCTCGGGCTGGCAGTACTGGACGGTGAGATGTGTCGGGGTTGCAGAACGACTATGGCGCACAGAATCATCGATGCGGTGAAGGCAAAAGAGACTATCGTGCGGTGTGAGACCTGTCGTCGATTTCTGTACGCAATCGATTAGTTTACGCGAGCATATCAGTATAAACGAAACGGCACAGCATCATATGATGCTGTGCCGTTTTAATTTTTTTGGCGTATTGCCTGTGGATTATATATCGATCGGCATTTCCTCTTCATCTTTCCGCTGAGCGCCAAAGATGAGTGCCAGTATTACCGTGATAAGCCCCCAAAGCGCTATTGGCGCTGCCAGTATGAGCGTAGCGGGGATGTTGTCACGAGTGGCAATGGCGGTGAAATCGTCCATGCTGACAAGTGCGGGGGTAAGTGCAATGGCAATCACGCCAACGAAGACACCGAGACCGCGGCTGATAGCTGAAGGGTTGTGTGTGAGTACGAGGCCCGCCGGCGTCTTGCCAGTCAACCAGTAGGTGGTATGCATTTTTCGCCGCAGACAGTCGCCGTCAGTATATTCGCGGAAGAGCGCGTAGTATTCCGCGATGAAGAAAAACAGGGCCGCAATACCAAACAACGGGATTTGTATCGGTAAGAGGCTACTTGCGGTAACGCGGTTGCTGTTGGTGATGCGATCGAAAATGAAAATTGTGAAGACCCATGCGGCAGCAGCCACCAAGCCTAGAGAAGCTCCGAGGAAAAAACACTGCTTGAGGCGCGTGGCTCGATAAATCTTCTGAAAAGACACGGATAGCCAGCCGCACACGCCAGCAGCGGCTGCTACCAGGAAACCGAAGGCGGTCACCATCGCTGTTTCCACCGAACCGGCATCCGAGCCCCACGGATGCGTGAAATGAACTCTCCCACAGATAGATGCTGCACCGAGCGCTGGCTTATGCTGTTGCAGTGCCCTCATCACAGCGCGCACGGGCGCATCCGAAAACAGTATCCCTGAAAACAATATGAGTGGCAAGCAAAAAATGTTGATGAGTGTTCTGAAACGTTTAAAAGAGTGAGGTTTCAGGATTTGTCATGTGGTGCTGCGGCTCATCCGAACTGGACCATGTAGCCGTTAAAGATGTCAGGATTGCTGGAAAGCCCCATTATAATCCACGAAATGCCTCCCGCCAGCAGATCACCGAATGCAAGGCCCAGGAAAAACGGCATAAGCTGTCGGTAGAGGCGCGCGCCGCCGAGTTTGTGGATGAGCCACTTGATGGCCCACGTGGCCATGAATGGGAACCACAGGGCATAGCCATACCAGACGCAACTGACATACCCGAGCGGGTGGAACGGGATTTTGAGCCAACGCCAACGCGCTATGACCATGGCGAACACGAGAATTCCGCCGGCAATACCGGCTATAGTCTCATTCAAAGAGGAATCCTTTGGCACATCGACCTCGGCGGATGCAGTCTGCCATGAGCGCACTGCACAGATTACGTTGTACCCGCCCATCGTCTGGCCACCATGGAGGACGGTTGCGCCGAACTTGTAGTATGACCCGAGCAATATGTAATACGCGAGTGCACACCCGATCACAAAGATGCCAACCATTACCCAGGACATTTTGCGGGGATGGATGCCAGTCTGTTCAGACAGTTTGTGGTTCTCGGCGAAATATGAGGACATGGTGCCGAGGAAACTGCGCGCGAGCCAGTTGTAGACGCGCAATACAGAGAGTCCCGCGAGCTGCCCGCCAGCAAGCAGGTTGCGTGTGCCGGCGAATTCAAAGAGAGATTCTGTGTAATACGGCGCCGGGCCCCACATAGTGGGTACCCCAGCTTCGGCTCGCATTCTGGCGAATACGAAACTGGAACCGATGAAAATGATAAGGAACCCGGCCGCGTACCCGATTGGAACCCCCATGTTTTTTGTCCACAGCAGGAGGATGAGAAATCCGCCGATGGTGCCAAAAAATGCAATCCGGTGGGGCAAAGGTTCGCATGAATCATCGATGTCAGGGGCACCGTGGATGGCTTTGCGAGCTATGCGCGCCAGCTCTTCGCGTCCCACGTAAAAGATAACGAGCATCATAGCTACATATCCGCCGGCAGACTGCGACATGCCATATGGGAACGAGCCCTGTGCAGTCAGCCCAAAGATCTCCGAGAAGAATTTGAGCCCCGACTGAGCCACGAAAAAGAACCAACCGGAAAAGAGTATATCAAGCGGAACGAAGTAGGCGAGACCGATGACCTGCGGTCGATGGAAGACCGTCAGATTGCGAAATGCGGTCCACGGATATTCAGTGAATATGGCGTTCCCGAGGTTATAGCGGTCTGTCAGGGCCATGACAGCGGGATTGTATGCATGCGCGACGTTGGCGCAGTGGTGGAGCATGACTATACCAATGCCAATCCACACCAGAGGGTTGCGGAAAAATGCGACGTGGCTGCCGGGGGCCTCTTTCTCGACCACACTGAGCGGGATGAAGAGGAGAGGGTACCGGAGCCGCTCATTTTGTTCCCATTGGCGATGGAACAAGCTCACCATGCAGAGAAACATGATGAAGATCAGTGTCATCCAGGCCGTCCACATGGCCAGCGGGTAGAGCCAGGGTTTCCACGGTACGGAGCCGTCGTCGCTGCCCTCGTACATCATGCGGATAGCTTCCTGATCTTGTGGATACATCCATTTTGGCAGCGCCTCAGAAAGGGCCTGCATATTGTTGTCTGGAGCGGCCCAGTATTGGCCTGCGGTCATCCAGGGAAGCAGGAGTTCGACGCAGCCGAATGTTACAGGGGGAATGACGATGACAAGTGCCATGTAGACGAAAAGCATTTC
>CAYSRY010000343.1:0-3410 GCA_964433395.1 uncultured Armatimonadia bacterium
GCCTTGAGAGACCCAGTAGCCCCATCCCGGGTAAGTGGTCTGATTGACAATGCGATATGCGAGATCCGCGCGGCCATAATCGGAGAGTACGCCGAGAAGATAGCGGGTGCCGATGAAGCCAGTGGAGAGATGATAATCGGCATCTTCAACTGCTTTGATGAGGCCAGCGAGTACGCGGTTTGTATCGGCAGGATCCGGGAGCTGATGGAACAGCGCACAGGCTTGCGCTGCCTGTGATCCTGTAGCGTAGAGTCCAGTTGTCGGCGCATAGCATTCTGTCTGGATTGCCTCACGAATTTCAGTGGCGAGAGCGGAGTACGCTGCAGATTCGGTGGGATTATCGAGAAGCTCTGCGGTATTGGCGACATAGAGTGCGCACTGGTAGAACCATGCAGTGGCGATGAAATCCCTATCGGCGATGTTCTGCATTTCCTTGCGACCGGGGGAGAGCCAGTCACCAAGCCCGACGCGAATCATGCGCCCGTCAGCTTGCGTGGCGATATAGTCCACGTAGTTTTTCATGAGCGGGTAACATCTGCGCAGGATTTCAATGTCTCCATAGAAACGGTAGAGTGTCCACGGAATGACGCATATGCCCGCGTCATTCACAGGACCGAATGTGAAGCCGTCGGGGAGGGGATAGCCCCAGCCGGCAGTAGGCACAATACATGGGACCGCGCCGTCTTCACGCTGCGCATCGAGATAGTCATCAAGCCATTTCGTGAAGGCATTGGCGACATCGAAGTTGTACATCCCAGCTTCGCAGGCCATGTATGCGTCGCCACCCCAGCCGCATTTTTCGCGTTGCGGGCAGTCTTCGGGGTAGCCATGCCAGTTTGAGAGGTAACCGACGCGGGTGATGTGCTGGATCGAGTTGAAAAGCTCATTGGAGCATGAAAATGAGCCGCGGGATTCAAGGTCGGTATGCACAAAACGGCCTTCGAGGGCAGAAAGGGCCGGTGTGCCTGGGTAGCCTTCGACGCGGACATAGCGGAAGCCATGATATGTGAAGCGCGGCTCCCAGATTTCCTTGTTTTCGCCGCGGCAGATGTAGCGGTCGACCTGAAATTCGCCGGAGAAGACATATTCGTCGTTGGGCACATGGGCAGGGCCATCGTCAAATACAGGTGGGGCATCCTCGTCGGGATGCTCTGTGTAGACGAGCTTGATTTCGGTGCTGGCAGGTGCTGCAACGTGCAGGCGAACATGCCCTGCGAAGTGTCGTCCCATATCGAAGAGGTGCACGCCCGGTGAGATTGTGTCGACGCTGACGGGCGAGATTGTTTCTCCGAGCCGAATGGGTGGGATGATTGACGCTGTCAGCCGACCTTCAGGCGCACGAACCGCGGCGGCGCATTGCCATGCCGCATCGTCAAAGTCTGGAGCGTCCCAGCCGGGAATTTCGCGGCGCGCATCGTAGACTTCACCATTGCGGATGCTGTCGAAAACGATGGGGCCATAGTGGAATTTCCATGATGGGTCGGAAGCGACTGTCTCTACCGAACCGTCGGCATATTCGATGCGCAGCAGTGCAATCATGCGTGGAAGCGCACGCCATGCGGCATCGAAAAAACGCTTATTGTCGAGCGTGTGCATGTTGAACCAGCCATTGCCGAGCATCAGGCAGAGGGAGTTTTTGCCCTGGGCAAGGCGGTCGGTCAGGTCGTGGGTGAGATAGAGGCATCGCCGGTCATAGCGTGTGAAAGCGGGGTCGAGCAGGTGGTCGCCAATCTTCTGCCCATTGAGCCGCAGCTCGTGGTAGCCGAGGCCGCATATATAGAGACGGGCGGAAGCGATGGGGCCGTTCACTGTAAATGCGCGGCGGAAGATTGGTGAAGGATCGTATTGCGTGGTGGCAATGCCATGCCACGGAGCCTCGGGAGCGCCAATCCATCGGGCTTGCCAGTCTTCGGAAGACAGGACGCCCATTTCGAATGCAGCGGGGGCACTCCAGTCGCTTGCGACGCCATTCGCATCCCAGATTTTGACTTTCCAGCAGCAACGCTGGAAGGAGGAGAGTTTTGTACCAGCGTAGGGAATCTGGATGGACTGGCTTGAGGCGACGCGCCCGGAGTCCCAGAGATCGCCCTCATCTGCCGCAAGTTTCACGGGGTTGGCGGCCACGATGATGCGGTACGCCGACTGAGTGCAGGCGCGGTCCGATGAATCGAGCCACCAGCTGAAGCGCGGGTGGGCAGTGTCGATCCCCATGGGATTTTCTCTGTATTCGCATGACAAATGGTATGGGGAGAGAGAACAGACCATAGTGAACTCCTCAGCAGGCGTATTTGTTAGGATGTAATTCCATGAAGGAAGAGGGAATCCTGCGGCAGGACAAGTCAGTACATTGCGCGAAACGACACTGCAGAAAGAAAGTCGCAAAGTATCAGGAGGAACGGCATGAAATACACGCACGAGCGGAACTATGGCTGCCGCATAAATGATGAGCTCATCTATCGCGGCCTGAAGACAATGGTCATCGAAAATGAAGTGATTCGCGTTTCGCTTCTTATGGATCAGGGGACGGACATCTATCAATTTGTGCACAAACCAACTGATACGGATTTTATGTTTTTGAGCCCGCTGGGCGTTCGTCCGCATCTGAATCATATGGCAACGCGTGAGGCAACGCATGGTCCATTTTCCGACCATCACGAAGGCGGCTGGCAGGAAGTATTGCCGAATGGCGGGCGAAGCTGTGAATATCGAGGCGCGCAGATGGGCATACACGGTGAGGTTTGGGGGGTGCCATGGCGCTGGCAGATCCTTGAGGATTCGCCGGAGATTGTCAGCGTGAGAATGTGGGTCCGCACGTACCGGACGCCGTTCCTGCTGGAGAAAACACTGACCCTGCGCAGCGGCAGTGGCGCGCTTGAGATTGACGAGACGCTGACAAATGAGGGAGATTCCGACATTGACCTGATGTGGGGCCATCACCCGGCTTTCGGCTCGCCATTTCTTTCGGAGCATTGCGTGATCAATTCGGGAGCCCGCAAAGTGGTCGTTGATCCGAATGTGCCGGATGATGGGCGCTTCAAAGCGTTGCAGGAGTTTACATGGCCCAGAGGCCGGGGCAAAGCCGGGAATTACATTGATGTACGCAAGCTCGTCGCTCCAGAAGAGAAGCTCGAGGATATGCTGTACCTGACCGATTTAGAAGACGGATGGTATTCGGTGACCAACCGTGATACACGCGTCGGTTTCGGGATGTCGTTTGACACGAATGTCTTTAAGCATATCTGGTACTGGATCTCACTTTGCGGAAATCCGGACGCACCGGGTTGGGGCAGGAACTACGTGATGGCTCTGGAGCCGTTCAGCAGCTATCCGGCGATTTTGACAGAGTGTATGAAATACAACAGGCAGATGAAGATGAAAGCCGGGGAACGCGTGAATACGTGGATGAAGGC
>CAYSRY010000344.1:0-3383 GCA_964433395.1 uncultured Armatimonadia bacterium
GTTGCGGAATACCAATATCGTCGAGTGTTTCTTGAGTGCCTTGCTGGACGCCAGGGAGTATTTTGAGGCCCGACTTGTGTTTTATGAGGTGTCCTTGAACGAGGTCAACATCAAGTTGCTGGTACATCAATAGATCGGCAATGGTCGGTGTTGACTGAAGATCAAGGCTTGAGGCTACATTGCCATATTGACCATAGAAATCAACAAGAACGACTTGGTCGGGATAGCGTTTCGCGAGCACAACGGCGAGATTTACAGCTACCTCAGTTTTTCCAAGCCCGCCTTTCGGGGCAGTGATTGCGATGGAAACCGGGAGCTTCTCCGGATCAGTTGCAATTGCATATTCCGGTTGGTTCTTCGCTTCACGGAGGGTAACAAGCTCATCAAAAAGCTTTCGGAGGTCTGCTTCTGGCTGACTGGGGCTGACTACCGCTCGTGCTCCGCATCGCATCGCTTTTGCCATAGCTTTGGTGCCGGGGTCATCAACGATCATGACACATATAGTGTCTGGATTAGCGGCAGCTGCAAGTTTACATCCTTCGAATCCATCTATCCCCGGCATTTCAGCAGTGATGAACATAAAATCAGGTTGGAGATGAGCTGCCATTTGCGCGACTTCGAGTCCATCCCGAGCCCATCCGACAATCTCAAGTTTCACGCCCCCCGCCACGAGGCGCATGATAGTGTGACGTAATGTATCAGCGGCCCCCGGATTGGGCTCTGATATTACAATTTTCATTATTCGTTCTTCGATTGTCTCTGGCATCAGCCGTTCCTCTTGTAATGGCAGGCAGAGTCGACCTGACATCGGTCGACTCTGTCAGAATGCCAGTAGGTTTTTGCTAGTACGGCAGCGGATCATATCGCGATAGCCCCGCGTTGTGATTTGTTGCGCTGATTGACACGACCGGCATGTTTGACGGAACAAATGCTGGTCTCGCAATAGATTCACATATCATACGAAAAGCAATCAGAGAGCTTCGTTATTCCTCGATTTGGCGCATTTGTTGCAGCTCCTGGTCGAGGGGGTGCTTATACCCGTCAGGATGTGCCTCTCCTGTTGCTATGCGAGGCGTGACAAAGAAGACGAGTTCTGTGTCCCCGGACGTGAAGCTCTTATGTTTGAACAGATCTCCAATGATGGGGATTTCGGCCAAGAAAGGCACCTTGCTGATAGTCTCTGAATCTTCGCGCTGCAACAATCCGCCGAGTACGAGCGTTCCCCCATTTGGGACAGTGACGGCTGTCGTGGCCCTTCGCGTGCGTAGCGCCGGGATTTCGAAGCCGCTGATTTTGACACCATTTGCCCAATCAAGCGAACTGACCTCGGGAGCTAACGCAAGATCAATATTTTTGCCATCTGTTTTGATAAGCGGTGTAAGCTTGAGCGTTACACCATAGTGTTTATATTCGACCGTAATGGTTGTAATGCCTGTCGCTTCGGGCTGAACAATTGGGATAGGTACCTCGCCACCGACGAGAATTTCCGCTTCACTTCCATCGTTGACCATGATTTTTGGTCTTGATAGTACGCGGCTGTTCCCATTTTCGAGCAATGCGTCGATCTCCGCCCCCAAAGTGTAGATGTTTCCTGCACTTCCGGAGAACTCATCAGCTTCCACCGTAGTTTTGAATGGTTGGCTGAGGAAACCTCTGAGGCCATCGTCGTCAGGAGGCACGAACTGGCCCCACTCCAGCCCGAGTTTGTCCATGTCACTTTTGCTGAGTTCCGCAACAAGGACGGCGACTTCAATCTGGTCTCTGTAAGGCTCGACAACATGCATGAGATACTGGACATTGTAAGGGGTGTCCATTGCTTCAAGAATTTTCTTGTAGTGTTCGGCCTTTTCCTCGGAAGTCACATTGCCCTCAAGTGCGAGCGTGTCACTTCCCATAACACGGACTTCGACGTCCGGACCGAATGCAGCCGCAAGCTGTTTACCGTATTCGTCAATGGGCGGTCTTGGTGGAATCACTCTGACGAGGTTAATTATATTGGCACGGTCCGCGAATGACTCCAATATATGTTGTAGTCTCTCATATTCGGTCTGTTCCCCAACTTTGCCGTCTACGGCGACCGTGCGGCCTTTGACCTGCCATACTTTGAGGTCAGGTCCTACAGCTGCAACAATTTTGTCGATTGGCGGAGAGGCAAGGTCATCGTTGTACTGGACCAGGTTGAGTACGCTGACTTCCGTTCCCGCGGTTGCCTGTAACACCAGGCCCACTTGCTCGACTAGTTTTGGGTCGTTGAGATCGCCCTGCACAACCAGTTGTCCAGGTCCGATAACCTTGCATTCGATTTGTTGCCCGAACAGGTCTTTGATTGCATCGGCCGCTGCCTGGGCTTTGTCTGTGGACACACCCTGCAGGGTGACCATGTCGACAATAGTGAATTGTGGCGACTGCCTCGCGGCGACTATTCTATGCGCCCTGTCAAGCCTGTCTCGATTGGATACGGACCCTTCAACAATGAGGGCGTCTTCTCCGACAGTAGTGTAGATAAGCGCATCGCCAAGTGCGCGCTGGAGTTCAGCTGCCACCTGTTCGGCTGGCGTCATGCCAGTGACAGTGACCTCGTATTCGTGGAGGCCTGTGTTGTCCCATACGTATAATGTGGTGACGCCGCGCATTTTGGCATAAAGCGCGAGCTGCATTGTACTTGAGACAACTACATCTGCAATTTGTGGATTTGCGATCTGTACGCGTCTCATCTGGTCGAATTGCATCATAGTGCTGCGGCCTTCAGGGATAACCACAGCGCTTGCCGAACCGCGAGGACGTACTCTATTCTGAGCAGTTGCAGGTAGCGCTGCGGCTATTGTGAATAGGCTTAGCAATATGACGCATACCTGGCATCGATGTTTCATCTCAGCGCTCACTCCTTACCGACCTGCCGGCTCGACGAGTTCGCGATCAGTACCGCGTATAACCTCGACAGCTGGGTTCCTCTTTGTAGGCTTCGTCACTGTCGCTGCCTGTGGCTGCTGTTGCTGGGCAGTTGGTCCACCCCACATCTGCGTCCATGACGGTGGCTGTTGTGCCTCCAATTTGGCCGTATCTGGTACGTCTTTTTTCTTTTCAGGGAACGATCCAATGAGCGACCATGATTGTGTTCTGGCGAGTTCTGCAAAGTTCCTATCGCCAGTACGTCTGAGTGAGAGGATGAGATTGCCCTGATGATTGCTGAGCGTAGCAATCTGTGCCTCATGCGGAGTGACAGCGATGGTTACCGTTCGCTTCGCGTCACCGCGCCTCGATTCAGGCTGCGCTCCCTCTTCGCCTTCTGCTTCACCTTCGGCCGGAGCCTTGGGTCTTGGTGCCGAGGTGGACGCGTTAACCGCGAGGACCATGACATCCTGGAGTATTGTCTGGGATGTGCT
>CAYSRY010000345.1:0-3370 GCA_964433395.1 uncultured Armatimonadia bacterium
AAAATGGTCGTGCAGATGGTCAGAAGTGCGATCAATGGCAAAAAACGGCGCATAGCTTTGCCTCCCAGCTGATTATAGACAGGAGATGCTGAATGCTCTCTCTTGAAGCACTCCATGATGCTACGATCCAGAAACGTCTGTGAATGAACTCGAGGTTACTCCTGTTCGAGTTGCGCCATGAATTCGTCGGAGACTTCAAAGTTCGAGTAGACAGTATCTACATCGTCGTGGTCATTAAGCTCTTCGATCAGTTTGATGACCTTGGGCGCGTCTTTGTCGGAAACTGCGCTGGTGTTGGTCGGAATCATGGTAACCTCAGCGCGTTCAGTGGGGATTCCAGCTTCTCTGACAGCGTTATAGACCTGTGTGAATGCTTTTGGGTCTGTGTATATTTCGATCGTGTCGCTGTCCTCGTCTTCGCTGACATCGTCAGCGCCTGCGTCGACGGCTATCATGAATATTTCGTCGAAATCCTGGCCTTCTCGCGGTGTGACAATGATGCCTTTTTGTTCGAACATCCACGCGACGCAGCCATCCTTGCCCATGTTGCCATCGTGCCCTTTGAGGATATTTCGCACCTCGGCGACAGTCCTCTGTGAATTATCACTGACTGTCTTCACGATTATGGCGACGCCCGCTGGACCATAGCCTTCGTATGTGGTCTCGACGTAGTTGACGCCCTCCAGTTCACCGGTTCCAACTTTGATGGCCTTCTCGATGTTGTCTTTGGGCATTTCAGCATCTTTTGCTTTATCTACATACGTGCGGAGAGTGGGGTTCATTTCCGGATCGCCGCCGCCCGCGCGTGCCGCCACCGTTATCATTCGCGAGAGCTTGCTGAATATGTTCGACCGTTTCTGGTCCTGGCGGGTCTTGCGGTGAACGATATTTGCCCACTTGCTGTGTCCAGACATGTTACCACTTCCTCTATCGTGTGTAACTTTTCAGTCATTATTATAGCAGCAACGCAGGTCTGGTGTAAACCGCGCGAAACACGCATATTGGCGGATCAGCGTCACCGGAAAAGCAAGTGGCTCAGGGAAGAAACCTGAGCCACACGGCTGCTATGTAGACGATTTGGTAGTTTACTCCATTGCTTCAGAAAGTACTGCCGCACATGCCATCACGCCATAGACATCTTCAGCAGTTGAGCCGCGTGAAAGGTCCATGCCGACTTTTGCAAGCCCCTGCAGGAGTGGGCCAAATGCACCAGCACCTGCAAGTCGCTGGGTCATTTTGTAGCAGATATTGCCAGTGTCGAGGTCTGGGAATATGAGGACGTTCGCGTGTCCAGCGATGTCAGAGCCCGGGGCTTTGGCTGTGGCGACGGAAGGGACAATTGCGGCATCTGCCTGGAGCTCGCCGTCGATCGCCAGATCCGGTCTCTTTTCTTTGGCAATGCGGGTGGCTTCGACGACTTTGTCGACATCGGGATGGCTTGCGCTGCCCTTGGTCGAGAAGGAGAGCATGGCGACCTTTGGCTCGGCGTTGAGGTAGACCCGTGCGCTCTCGGCACTGCTGATTGCTATGTCAGCGAGCTGTTCGGCGGTGGGATTTGGGTTAACTCCGCAGTCAGCGAATATGAATGCACCATTGACGCCCATGTCAGTTTGGTCGGTGGTCATGACAAAGCAGCTGCTGGCGAGTGATACTCCGGGAGCTGCACCGACAATCTGGAACAGGGGGCGGAGGACGTTTGGGGTGGAATTGACCGCGCCTGCGACGGTAGCGTCAAATGTGCCTTTTTTCAGAAGGAGGGTGGCTGCATAGAGCGGGTCGCCAGCATATTTCTCAGCGTCTTCCTGGGAGATACCTTTGTGTTTGCGGAGTTCGTAGAAGAGGCCAGCGTTTTCTGATTTCAAGGCATCTTCGGCTGGATCTACAATTTCGATACCGTCGAGGGAGACCCCGAGTTCGGCTGCGGCTTTGGCTGTTTCGTCCTTTGGGCCTACGAGAACGGCATTACAGAGCTTGTCGTCGGTTGCCAGGCGTGCAGCCTGAATGCTTCGCGCGTCGGTGCTTTCTGGGAGGCCGATTGTCTTCTGCAGAGCGCTGGCGCGTTGCACAATCGATTCCATAACGGAAATTTCAGCCATTGTACCTCTTCCTTCTGTCGCGTAAGACCTGGCGGCCCGGTGCGACGAACGTGTTGGTATGGAACGAGCAAAAGGTAAGGGCAGCCGGCACCGGCCGCCCCCGTAGCTTGGTTTGTGCCCGCATGGGCGAGGTTCGTGTCTGGTGAAGTATACACTTTCGCGCGTTCAGAGTCACGAAATCGGATTGCGTTGAGCAATAGTGCAGAGCTGGTGATGTCCAGTCAGAAATTGTATATATCCAGTGCAGATTCGAAGTTTGCAATCCACGTATTGGGACCAACCTTGGTGCTGAGATTTGTGCCACGTTTTGCCGCATATTCGAGGTTTTGCACAACCATTTTGCCCTCAAGTGGAAATTCGACAGTGTACGGTTTGCAGAGGGGTATGCGTTTGAGAGCTTCGACAGCACCTTCGCGGATCATCTCGTGGGCTTTTTCAGGCGCGTAGAGGAGGCCGCATTGGCGGCCATATCCTTCTTTGACGGCGACATGGACAATGTCATCGCCAAGAAAGCGTTTTGCTTCGATGCCTGTGGCCACGTCGCCAGTGACCATAACAATGGGGACGCCGAAACTGCCGATGACGATGGCAGACTGGACGATTTCGCCGGATTCGACTCCAGCGTACCAGTATTTGGTTTCAGCCAGTGAGCTCTGCGTGTGATGCATCATGCCCGTGGGAGTCCCGTTCATCGCGTGGTATCCGAGGAGGACGGCGGCGTCGAACGAATCGTCGATGCCGGCAGCAGGGCAGGGTCTCTGGATGCCTGTGAAATAGCGGGCCCCGGGATGCATCATGTCGGGTACGAAATTGCCGCCGCCGCCGTGGCCATCGTTAATGACAATGTCGGTGGCACCGCCTTCGAGAAGACCATCGACCAGTGCCCAGATGTCCTTCATGAGGAGGGGACGGCCTTCTTTTTCATAGAGTTCCGGATCGCGCCCGCACTGAGCAAAGCGGGAGATGCCGGAAATGCCTTCCATATCAGTTGCTACCATTATTTTCATATGTATCATCCTCGAATGGTTGGGTGAATATGGCTTGCTACGGCAATTCGATACTCCAGAGATGGGAATTCACGGCAAAATACAGGCGGTTGTCGATGATTGCGATGCCAGCGTTTTCTCCTCTCGGAGTGTCGGCGATTTTCGTGACTTCGAAGTTGCCGGGAGAGATGCGCAATATGGCTTTGCTGAAGACGGCATACAGATTGCCATCGTCGGCGACTGTGAGACCATTAACTGCTCGGGAGCCGTACTCCGCCAGAGGTTGTG
>CAYSRY010000346.1:0-3359 GCA_964433395.1 uncultured Armatimonadia bacterium
GGAAAGCTGGAATCCAGCCAGCATCAACGGTCGCGCGTGAGGCACCAACAGCACCGCCAATAGCATCTGCAAGGTCACGGATCAGACTGAAATTCTCAGCAGCCTTCAGACCTCGGCCACCAGACACGATAATCTCAGCGTCCTGAAGATTCGCACCCTCATTTGCCTGTTCACGGATCACCTCAATGATCTTCGTCAGGACGTTCTTCTCATTGATCGATACCGGTACTTCGATGACCTCTGCTGTCCTACTCTCATCGGGTTCCGGTTTCAGGAATACGCGGGAACGAACTGTCGACATCTGAGGGCGGGCATTACGGCAGACGATTGTAGCCATTATATTGCCGCCAAAAGCAGGACGCGTCTGGTGAAGCAATTTAACGCCGTCCTCTTCCTCAATTGTAAGGCCCGTGCAGTCCGCTGTCAGACCTGCGCTGATACGTGCGGCAATTCGCGAAGCAAGGTCTCGTCCCATTCCGCTTGCGCCGAACAACACGATTTCAGGCTTATAGCGGTTAATTATGCCGGTGATAACATCAGTGAAAGGCCCAGTCCGGTATCGCTCCAGCTCTGGAGCCTGGGCGAGATAGACTTTGTCTGCACCATAATGTGCTGCGACTTCCACAAGCCCGGCCACCTCATGGCCAACCAGCACCAGCGAAAGCTCCTGTTCAAGCTCAGCAGCTAGCTTACGGCCCTCACCGAGCAGCTCAAGCGTAATGTCAGCCAGAGCGCCATCTTTTACTTCGGCAATGACCCAGACACCACTATATGCCGACAGATCTATGTCACATACATCGGCTCGTTCTACCTTGATTGCGCCAAACTTACAGCTCGATACACACGCACCACACTGTGTGCATTCCGCGGTGAACACAGCCTTACCATCCACCATCTCGATCGCGCCATACGGGCACGAGTTCAGACAGAGTTTGCATCCTACGCATTCGTCAGCTGATACATAGATAGGCATTGGTTAGTCCTCCGTTGCCAATAACTCTTCCACTCGGGTTCAGGCAGCTCTTTACAATACCTTCGCGTCGCGCAATTTGTTGATAAGCGTATCCACTTTCTCTGCAGTGGTCTCGCCCTCAATTATCTCGCCCTCCACTTGGCGCTGCGGCGAGAATATCCGGATGACGCTCGTTGGAGAACCGTCAAGACCGCAGCGGTTCGCCGAAGCCTCGATGCAGCCGCACTCCCACGACTCGATCTCGGCCTTCTTGGCCTTCATCCGGCTCTTGATCCCAGGCATGCGCGGCTCGTTGAGCTGCTTGACCGCGGTGATCAGGCACGGAAGCTTCGCACGCACAACTTCGAAGCCGTCGGACAGCAACCTGCGCACCTGTATTTCCTTCTCAGTTACTTCTTCGATGCCAATAGCGTACGTAATCTGCGGGATGCCAAGATGTTCAGCCAGACCTGGCCCAACTTGTCCGGTGTCCCCGTCAAACGCCTGCTTACCGGCAAAGATCACATCGAAGTCGCCAATGCGCTTGATGGCCTGCGACAAGCAATACGAAGTCGCCAGAGTATCTGCCCCGGCGAAAGCACGATCGCACAGAAGAATTGCGCGATTGGCACCCATAGCGACGGCCTCACGCAAAGCCTGTTCGGCCTGTGGTGGCCCCATCGTCAGCACGATGACTTCCCCGCCGTGCTCCTCTACCAGTTGCAGCGCGGCTTCAATCGCATTCTCGTCAAATGGATTGATGATACTCGGAACGCCATCTCTGATCAGCGTACCAGTTTCCGGATTGATCTTTACTTCTGTCGTATCCGGAACCTGTTTGATGCAAACGATAATCCTCATTGTCAGCCCTCCTGCGGCTGGCGGCACTACTCGGCTGGGCCATTGGCGCTGCCATCAGCCCAGCCGTGCCTATATCATTCAGCACTCCGAAAAACTGAAATCTATTTGCTGCTGGCTTCTTTCAATACCTGATTTGCGATGACCAGCCGCTGGATTTCGGACGTGCCTTCGACAATCTCAAACAATTTTGACTCGCGCATGTACCGCTCGACCTGGTATTCGCTGCAGTAGCCATAGCCACCATGGATCTGAACGGCCTTCGAAGTTACCTCGGCTGCGACCTCGGAGCTCTTCAACTTCGCCATCGCGGCCTCTTTGTCGAATGGTTCGCCCTGATCTTTCATCCATGCCGCACGATAGGTCAACAACCGGCTGGCATCAATCTCGGTCGCCATATTGGCCAGATGATACTGAATCATCTGGAAGGTTGAGATCTTCTGACCAAACTGCTCACGCTGCAGAGAATACGCAACTGCTGCTTCATATGCCGCCTGGGCCAGACCAACGGCGCCAATTGCCATGCCAATGCGCCCGACGCGCAAAGTCTCCATAGCAACCTGGAAACCGCGGCCCTCCTTGTGGAGAATATTCTCCTTCGGGACGCGACAATCATTGAAAATCAGCTCTCGGTTCGAGAGGGATTTGTACGCCATCTTGTCTTCGTTCTTACCAAACTCGAAGCCTTCCATCCCTTTCTCAAGAATGAAAGCTGTGATACCGCGCATGCCGCGATCAGGCTGTGTGTTAGCAATGACTACGTAGATCTCGGCGTCGCCACCATTGGTGATGAAGATCTTCGTACCGTTCAATATATAATCGTCGCCGTCCTTCAAAGCGGTGGTACGTACCGAACCGGCATCAGAACCCGCATTCGGCTCAGTCAGTCCAAACGCTCCAATGGCCTCACCAGTGGCCAGACGCGTCAGGTACTTTTCTTTCTGCGCGTCGTTGCCAAAGAACATCATCGGATACTCACAAAGCATGTGAGCGCCGAAAACGGCGCCGGTCGTGGTGCAAGCTGCCGAAAGCATCTCGCCGATTACGCCCCACTCAAGAAAACCGAGACCCAAACCGCCATACTCTTCAGCCACGGGAATCCCAAAAAGGTCCATCTCACGCATGAGCGCCACTTTGTCCCACGGATACGCGTGAGCCTGGTCTGTCTCAGCAGCGAACGGTTTCAGCTTCTCGTCACAGAACTCTTTTACGTATGCAAACAGCTCTTGCTGCTCCTCAGTAAAACCGAAGTTCATGGAAAAGCTCCTTCCTGATGCACAAATTCAAAAAGTATTGCCTAGGCCTTACCGGTTATTTTTCCCACCGGATGACTGCTCCGGCAAGACAGAAGCCAGCCCCAAATCCAACCAGAAGCAGGGTGTCTCCTGTCTTCAGACGTCCATCTTGATATATCTCATCAAGAGCAATGCCAATGGATGCGGCCGATGTATTACCGTACCTATTAAGATTATTGATGATTTTGGCGCTGTCAATCTTCAAGCGGTCGGCGGCGGCATGTCCGGCTTCGGGATAAAAATCATACGCCATG
>CAYSRY010000347.1:0-3353 GCA_964433395.1 uncultured Armatimonadia bacterium
GCGCTCATGCACCACCGCATCCATAAAATCCTGCATCTCCGCGTAATAGCCACTGGCCCAGTGCTCATCAGGTGAGGCATATACCCATCCCTGCCGCGTCGAAATCTTTTCAGCCAGATATTCGTCACCGAAGCTGTCGTCGGCTGGTCCATAGGCCTCCACTTGATTGTTGGGATTCATATTGCACTGAATGCGCCCATTGGAACAGAAAATCTGCATGTAGTTATAGATACCGCCCAGTACTACATCGGATGATACGACCTCTGCAACCGAACCATCCTCGAATGTTATCAATGCTGCGCCCCAGTCCTCGCAATCGACGAGATCATCCTTGATGAACTTCGGAGTTGCAGCCTGGAAACTCGGTATCTTCGTCAGATGACCGACCTCAGCAACGACCGATTTGGGGCGGATAGGTTCGCCCCCCCTATTGAGCCCTTCAAATTGCTTCATATGCAACACACCACCTACGGGGTGCGAACCAGTGCGCAGTAGAGAACCGCCGCCTGCAAGTCCCCAGTTGGTCGCATAGGATGCGTGCGAGCCAGAGTGCGATTCCTCTGCTTGCATGCGTAATATTGTGCCGCTGCCTGCCGATACCATGGTCCGTGCTTTCGTAAGGGCTGGGGCATATACCCAGTTCTCGGCGTACATGAACTGGACGCCGCTGGCGTTGACAGTATGTTCGATTTCACTCATTTTCTCCAGTGTGTGATCGAGCATATGCTGTCTGGAGACCGTATCGCCTATAAGCTCATCAGGTGTGTGGCCTGCTTCGGCAGTGTACCCTGTGAGAGGTTTTTCCACGATGATGTGTTTCCCCGCTTTCGCGGCCGCTTTCGCAAGTGGCAGATGCATATTCGTTGGCACGCACAAGTCGATTACATCGATCTCCGGATCCGCAAGCATTTCATCGTAAGTACGATAGGCCGTACGAATTCCATGCATCTTCGCGAAGTGTACAGCATTAGCATAATGGCCGGATGTAATAGCTGCTACGTCGGCGTCGATGCCTATTACGCGTCGGGCAGCTTCTGAGTGGAATGTAGCCGCAAATCCAGTCCCAACCATTCCAATTTTTACCTGCTTCATTGTACTATCTCCCGAAGATTGTTTTTTTTGATCAAATTGTGATTCTCTGATGTCAAGGCTGTCTGTTATGCAGAATTGTACACTCTCCAGGCACCCAGCGAAAGGTGGAAAGTGAGCAAAGCACCCAGTACATATTGAGGTGACATTACCTGCTACACCGCGTTGGTTTCTAGAAATGCTTGCAGCAGCATTTTATAATATGAAAAATTGTGGCTGGCTGTTTGGATGGCTAAGAGTACGAGCGTCCCGACCGGTCCGGAGCCAGGCAGGCTCCAGAAGCAATCCCCAAGCATATTGGTCGAACTTCGGCAATTATACGCCCATTGTCCAGCTCTGGCTATTAGTGGGAGCAAAAATCACCGCAGGGCGTTACCATAAAAATACGACAAGGCGAAGTCGCTGTGCGCATCCAAAACTGGGAGATTGTGGTTGAGGGGCGGATAATGGTGATGTTTTGCGCAACGGAGGTGGCGATGGGGGAGACAGGCAATATACTCAGTGCTGGATGGCAGCGCCAGATTCCTCGCCCACTGGAATGTTCCCGGCAATCTTGCCTTTGAATATAAGTAGATGTGGGGGCATAGGGGGATTGCGGCCTTGTTGTTCCTGCCACAGCTTGTCGTCTATTCGGCTGAAAACCGCTGCAAGTCACTGCCAGGAAGTTGGGTATAGGGACTTGATTGAGAACAGGATGTGAACTGGAATCAAATGACTATATTCGCCAGCGAGACGTTGAAGGTCGGGAGAACTTTGGGAGGGACGGGAATGCAGATTATGAGAACCATTGCACGTGCGACGCTTCTGCTTGTTCTGTGCGCCAATGTCAGTGCGGCTGGTATATTCTGCGTGGCTGATGGGCAGGAACCTTGGCATGACCGTGCTGGACAATGGCATATCGCTGCGATGCCAGCCAAATATATTTCGGATAAGGCCCTGCCACAGCAGAGTTGCGGTGCCCGCACGCTCATTCTGCCAGACACAGGTGCAAAGAGCGTGTTAGTTGGAGTGCCCGTTAGTCAGATTGGCGAGTTCACAACCGCTTTTAGTATGGTGGACACGGGCGATCGTTTCTTTATGGAGGGGCGAGGACGGATCGAGTACGCTGTGGTCTTATTTACGAGACCGCCAAAGAGCAGCGAATTCACGTTCTCCAAAGCAGGGGTAGTACTACTATCATGGGATGGCGAGGTGCCTGCGCCATCGAACAAGGCCGGTGAAGATGTTGCGGCGGACCAATATGTTGTCGCTGACAATGTGTGTCCATGGTCAGATCGACGCGGGCAGTGGGTAATCTCAGCTGTGCCACCGCAATTCTGTGGTGGGCGCCCCGTGCCTTTGCAAAGCTGCACAAACAAGACTCTCATACTGCCGGAAGGTCTGGAAGACGTTACTTTTGGCACAAGTGACACTAAGCTTGCTGAGGTGATGGCACAGTGTCCAGGAAGTCGCGATACCGGGTTGGATTTTGTGGTTCAGAACCCATCCGGCACTGGTCAGATACATTACTCGATTGTCGTATGGCCGAACCCACAGCCGCGACTGGATCTGAAGTCAGTTGCTGACGCAGGATTGGTGGTGCTTGCTCTTAATGGTGCCAACATCGGAGCGCTTGTTGACAAACAGGTGGTTGAAGGAGTGAAGGGCATGCTTGCTCAGAATCAGGAGTTCTCAGCTCAAGAGTGGACGTTTGAATCTGGCGAGCGCAAAGTCAAAATGTGGGTTGAAGAGCCACCTGCTGGCATCACTGCTAACACCGGTTTAATGTTGGTGTTGCATAACTGGGGAGGCTATTACACATCGCCTGAATACATCCAATGGTGCAAGACCTTTGCAGCGCGATATAACGTCATCGCAGTGTCTGTCAATTATTTGCAGAGCGCCAGCGATTGGAGTGACCACCGCGATCGTCCATACGATCATGGATATCTGCAGGCCATGGACTGCATTGGTGCTCTCTACAACATCTATACTCAGCTTAAAGCGCAGAACGTCGTCTTTAATGAACACCGCATTTATTCGATGGGTGGTTCTGGAGGTGGAAATGTCACGCAGATGGTGATGAAGCTTGCGCCGCATACATTTGCTTGCGGCGTCGACATTTGTGGGATGCCTGGCCTCACTGACGGAATAGCTTTCGGCACTGGTGAGTATGGCAGTGGGCTTAATGCTGCCTATTCGAAAGACCCTCATAGTCCCAACTACCTCACAACCGACATGCAGGAGATACGTGATTTTGGCAATCTCGAACACTGTAAACTTCT
>CAYSRY010000348.1:0-3343 GCA_964433395.1 uncultured Armatimonadia bacterium
CGGCGGGCCTCAAATTCGCTGCCTTCTATCCTATGACACCCTCCACCTCAATTATCCTCAACATCATCGCCAATGCCGACGCGATGGGCGTGGTGTTCGAGCAGGCCGAGGATGAAATCGCCGCCATCAACATGGCCATCGGCGCTTCATATGCTGGTGCCCCGTCTATGGTCGCCACATCTGGTGGCGGGCTTGCGCTCATGTGCGAAGGCATTTCACTCTCTGGCGCCACCGAAACGCCAGTCGTAATTGCAATGGCCCAGCGTCCCGGCCCGGCGACCGGTCTTCCCACCCGCACTGAGCAGGGCGATCTCGAAATGGTGATTCATGCCGGACATGGCGAATTTCCGCGCGCCATTTTCGCCCCCGGCGACATCGAGGAATGTTTCCATGTCACGCGGCAGGCATTCACAATCGCCGAGGCGTCCCAGTCGCCCACATTTATCCTCACCGACCAATTTCTCGCGGATTCGTTTCGCGCTGTCGAGCCGTTCGACCCGATGCTGCCTTCCATCCATGTCCCCACCGACGCCGAACCGGCCGCGCTGCCATATGAACGCTATGCGCTGACTGACAGTGGCGTTTCACCCCGTCTGATTCCAGCAGCATCCGAACATCTCGTCGCCGTCGACAGTGACGAGCACACTCCGGACGGTCGCATCACCGAAGACCACGGGGTCCGCATCGCCCAGATGGACAAGCGGCTTCGCAAACTCTCTGCCATTGCCGCCGAGGTCCTCGAACCGACATACTTTGGAGATGGCAGCCCCAAGACGCTGCTTGTCTGCTGGGGTTCCACGAAGGGTGCTGTCCACGAAACGGTCGAGGATATGCGGAGTCGAGGAGATTCCGCCGCGATGCTCCATTTCCAGCAGGTCTGGCCGCTCGTTCCCGACGCGTTCATTGCGACTTTGCGTGCGGCTGAAAAATGTGTTGTCGTCGAAGGCAATGCTACTGGCCAGTTCGCACGCCTGCTGCGTCGCGAGACTGGGTTCAACGCGCACGCGCAGGTTCTTCGGTATGACGGGCTGCCCATCACACCCGAATACATCCACGCTGCGCTGGCCAATGCCTGAGCGGCAGGAAGGAGCGCGAATGCTTACCACTGACGATTTCGGAAATTTCGAGACTGCATGGTGCCCCGGCTGCGGCAATTTCAAATTGCTCGATGCGCTCAAAATGGCACTCGTTCAGAGCGAAATTCCCCCACACGAGGTTATTTTCTGCTCTGGCATCGGACAGGCCGCCAAAGCCCCGCAATATCTCAATTGCAACTACTTCAACGGCCTGCATGGCCGAACTCTACCTGTAGCCACTGGCGTCCGCCTTGCCAATCCGGACGTCACAGTCATTGCCGAAAGTGGCGACGGATGCATGTATGGTGAGGGCGGCAATCACTTTCTCGCTACTCTGCGCCGCAATCCGAATATCACCATGATTGTCCATGACAACCGCGTCTATGGCCTCACCAAAGGCCAGGCAAGCCCAACGTCGCAGCTCGGCATGGTGACCAAAACCCAGCCTCACGGCGTTTCGCTTGAGCCGTTCAACGCGGTCCACGTTGCGGTCGCCATGAACGCTGGATTTGTCGCGCGCGGCTTCACTGGATACACCGACCATCTGGCCGATCTCATTGCGCAGGCCATCGCCCATCCCGGCCTCGCTCTGGTCGATGTTTTCCAGCCGTGCCCTTCATTCAACAAAATTAACACGTTCGGCTGGTTCAAGGAAAACACCTATATGGTCGATGATTCCCATGACCCGACCGACCGCGCAGCCGCTCTTGCTCTCGCCGACCATTTCGATGGCCAGATTCCGCTGGGTGTTATCTACAAAAATTCGCGCCCGCCTTTCGAAGAGCAGTTCGCTGCCCTGAAAGCTGGCCCGCTCTATTCCCAGTCTGTCGATTCTGATGCTATGCAGGCTGTTTTCGCGAAATACACATAACCCATCTCGTAGCGCGGATCGCTCTGTGGAATATCATGGCGGCCCGCTGCGTCTTTCACCCCAAAGCCAACAGGGGGCCAACATGATGACCTTGACCAGTCGCAGTGCCATTCTCGCATTTGCTGCCTTTGCCATACTGTGTATGGTCAGCAGTTGCGTTGCCCAGCAGACCCCTCCCTCGGCGGCCGACATACAAGCCGAGGGTGTGCAGATCATGGCCGATCTCGAATATGGCAAGGTTGGCGATTATTCCCTCAGGCTTGATGCGTTCCTCCCCGAAGAAGGCGGCCCGCACCCGGTCGTCGTCAGCATTCATGGCGGCGGCTGGCGAAATGGCGACAAGGCCTCATTCGCCCGGCAGGGCGTCAACTTTGCAAAAGATGGCATCGCCGCCTTCAGCGTCAACTACCGCCTCTCCGATGTCGCGCCATATCCTGCCGCGGTTGACGACTGCGTTACCGCCATGCGTTTCCTGCGCTCCAGCGCTGAACGTTTCAACATCGACCCTGACCGCATCGCCGTCATCGGCGGTTCGGCGGGCGGCCACCTCGTCCTCATGATGGCTTTCCTCGAACCTGCCGCTGACGAGCTCGATTCCCATGGCAACCCCATCAAAAATCGCGTAGTCTGCTGTGTCGCCCAGAATCCGCCGACTGATCTGACGCAGGTCGCAGGCATCGAAGGTGGCAGGCCACAGAGCGCATTGTCAAAATTCATGGGCGGCACATACGCCGAAAAGCCCGACGCCTACCGCGAAGCCTCGCCGGTCACGTATCTGTCCCCCGACGATCCGCCTGTGCTGTTGCTGCATGGCACCGCCGACAAGGTCGTCTCATATGACCAATCAGTGTTTCTGCGCGACAAAATGCAGCAGATTGGCGTGCCCGTCGAACTCATCACCATCGAGAATGCCGGTCACAGCCTCAAAAACGGTGACCCTGAAGCGCTGAAGCGCGCCCATGACCGCATGGCTGAATTCCTCTACCAGCATATTGGAGTGCCCATTCAGCACTGAGTGAAATACGCCCAGATAACGCTGACCTATCTTCTCAGCATCTACGAAGGCCTCCGCGGCACCTCCGGCGAATGTTACCCTCTCCACACTGACCTTCCACTATCAGTTTGCGAGGTCTCTCCATCATGATTGAGCGTCTGCTCGTAGTTTTCGTCATATTGCTTCTTACTATGGCCATCTACCCGGCTGCGGCACAGGAAGCTCCCCGTTCTGACCTTGACTACGCGACGCTTCTACCATCAGCCAGCGTCTCAAGCTACAAAGCTGGCGTCGAGTATCTCATGTCTCTGTCCGAAGAAGATATGCTCGCCATTGTCCCCACGCAGGCCGGAACGTACTTCACCGGCTGCCCCAACCCTGACTGCCATGGTGGCAAACAGG
>CAYSRY010000349.1:0-3339 GCA_964433395.1 uncultured Armatimonadia bacterium
GAAATCCACCGATGCGGTGGATTTAACAGTAACACCAGTCCATCCGGAGAGGATAGCTCCGCAGGCCGAAGTGGACCTCGGCGGATACCCTCAGGAGATTCTGAAGGCTCTGCCACGTTTTGGCGCTGCGCTTTTTGCTGCAGACGCGGCAGTCAAGCCCGAGCCAGAAGAGGGCAAAGAATCATCAGGTGCGCCGGTTGCCAGCGCACCAGTGCCCGCAAGTTATGTAGTGGGCCCCGGTGACGAGCTGACGTTGCGGGTATGGGCGAAGGGCTGGGAGCAGCTCAACGAGACGCTCACCGTGAGCCCTGAGGGCCAGATTTTCCCGCCACAACTCGGGCAGATGATGGCTGCCGGCCAGACCCTGAATGCACTTGAACAGCGCCTTCGGCAGGGATACGGCGATCTGTTCGCCAATCCTACTGTGACGCTGGTGGTTTCGGCCCAGCGCGTCGTGGAAGTCTACGTGACAGGTGACGCTGCGAAGCCGGGCAAATATGCCCTGCGTGGGGCGGCGACGATTTTCACCGCGCTCTATGCCGCTGGCGGGCCTTCAGAGATCGGTTCATTCCGACGGATTACGCTGAGTCGTGCCGGGCAACAGCCAGTGGCCATAGACCTGTATGATTATCTTCTGACCGGGCGGCGCGACAATGACGTTCTGCTTCAGCCCGGCGACACCGTCTTTATTCCTCCGATGGTTGGCGAAATTGGTCTTGCTGGCGAAGTTCGCCGACCCGGACGCTATGAATTGACTGGCGAGGCCACAGTTGCCGATGCCATCGGCATGGCTGGCGGCCTGACCTCAGCCGCGTATGGTCCAGGCGTGCAGCTCTGGTACGCCGAGGGGCGCAGCGAATGGATGCTGCAGAATGTTGACGCATCGGCAGCCGATGGCGCGGACCTCGCAAAGCCAGTGCATGACGGGAACCTGATCGTGGTGAATCCAATGCTGCCGAAAGGCGAGAACCTCGTCCGGGTATTCGGCGCAGTGAAGCGGGAAGGCTACTATCCGGCAGGGGTGAACGCGACTGTCGGTTCAATCCTGCGCATGGCGCAGGGCATGACTGGCGATGCGCATATGGGCAAAGGCCTGTTGACCCGGCTTGATGAGAAGCGTCACGTTGAGGTCGTCAGCTTTGACGTGCGTGAACAATACTATGGCGGGCCTGAGGAGCAGATCGCGGTCCGCGCGAAAGACTGGATCCGGATCTTCTACCAGAATGAAGCTGAGCCGGCGCTGGAAGTCGACGTGCGCGGCGCTGTTGTCCGGCCGACTACCTACCAGTGGATGGAGCAGATGCGGATCAGTGATCTGCTGCTGCAGGCAGGGGGCGTTCTGCCCGAAGCGTATATGCAGCGCGCGGATCTGCTGAGATTGACAGATGAACAGACTTATGAGGTTATCCCTGTAGATCTGCTTGCTGCACTCTCACACAATACTGAAGCAGATCTGATCCTGCAGCGTGGAGACATCCTTACCGTCCTGAAGCAGAGCGAAGCCAAACCCGCGTCACTGGCCCATATTTCGGGTTTCGTGGCGCAGGAAGGCGAATATCCGCGCCGTCAAGGCATGCGGGTGAGCGACCTGATCTTTGCGGGTGGCGGACTTCTGCCGGGAGCTGGGCCCGAGATTGAGTATACGAAAGGGCGCTTCGAGGGCGAGCCGGTGACCATGCGGCTACAACTCAGTGGCGGCCCGGAAGGGTATAAGATTGAACCTGACATGCTGCTGTCAGATGACGATACGGTATGTGTGCTGGGGCGCGGCGATTTTGTGGCCCACGCCGAAATCGTGTATGTGAAGGGGAGAGTTGAGAAGCCCGGAGCGTACGCTGTCAAAGGCTACCCAGGTCGTGACAGCTATACTGTGTATGATGTGCTGAACGAGACTGGTGGTCTGCTCGCGGATGCCAATCCGAATGGAATTGTGGTTTACCGTAAACGGTCGACACAGGCTGGCCCATCTCAGACGGATGACCTGCGTCGATTGCTGAAGTCCGTGAACCAGGAGACGCTCCAGCCAGCTCTGCAATTGGACGAAGATGCTCAGGCTACGGCCATGAACGCGCAAGTCCAGCGAAGTCTCGGTTCGGTTCTGAGCAGCGCTGATGGTGTAAGTATAGTGTTGCCACCCCGTGAAATTAGAGAAGATGACTGGGTGGCAGCAATTCCTGTTGATGGTGCAGCAATCCTGGCCTCAGATGGCAGGACTGGCAATATGGAATTAGAGCCGGGTGATACGGTTGTCGTCCCGCCGCGGGTGAACACTGTGACAGTGCTGGGGGCCGTGCCCCGGTCCGGAGCAGTTGCTTATGTTGATGGGCAGAGCTGCAAAGACTACATCATATCATCGGGTGGTTACCGCGAAGATGCTGCACAGGATCGGATGGTCGTAGTGCATGCCAACGGTTCGGCTGCACCGG
The DNA here is from genome assembly GCA_964433395.1 of uncultured Armatimonadia bacterium. Classification (GTDB taxonomy): domain Bacteria; phylum Armatimonadota; class Zipacnadia; order Zipacnadales; family UBA11051; genus UBA11051. Next base: position 2,427 of record CAYSRY010000349.1, read on the forward strand.
TCAAAGACAGTGCAAATATCCAGGCGGGTGATGTGATCGTCGTGCCGACGAAGCATATCGTCCGTACAGTCAGAACGGAGAGCACGTGGAGCCAGTGGTTCAAGGGTATCGTTTCACTCGCGACAGCGGCTCTGGTATTTTAAAGACAGGAGGGATATCCGGTGGCGCTGATACGCAGCAGTAGAAGACGTGGCGTGCCTGATCGGTTGCTATGGTGGCACGTGCTGGCGATCAGCCTGTTTGCAAGTCTTTTTGCAGGCCTGCTGGTCTACTATGGTCGACCGGGTACCTTCCGCGCCAGCAGTTCAATTCTGCTGGACGAAGGGCCGGACGTAGTTCAGGCCGTGAGTGGTGCCGCGAAAGAGAATGACGCGGCAGCCGAGAAGGAAATGTTGCTGACCATTCTCAGCAGTTACGAGATTCGCAGCCGCCTCGCGAACAGATACAATCTCGCTGAACGAATGAGATTGGCACCTGACGAGGCTGTGGCTGTACTGGGGCGCATGACTAGTGTTGAGCAGATTGGCGGCGGCCTATCACTTGAGGTGCGATGTCGTGGCTATCGCGCGCCCTGGATGGCTTTCTGGGGTCCGTTGGCATGGAATGATGCCCGCGAGTTGAGCGCTGCGCTGGCCAATGATTACGTGGCTGAACTCGAAGACTATCTTGCGAAGACGCGCGTCAAAAAAGCGCAGGATGACCGAAAATTTGTGGCTGAGGCACGTGGAAAAGTGCAGAAGCAGCTTGATGAGACCGAGACCCGCCTGCTGGAGTTGCAGTCACAGTATGCATTGCTTGATCCGGATCGGAAAGCCGAACAGACCGTTGCGAGACTGACAGCGGCTCAGACGACATATGACGCGGCTGTGGTGTCACTTGATGAAGCTTCCTGCTCGCTTGGAGAGGCGCGTTC
>CAYSRY010000350.1:0-1414 GCA_964433395.1 uncultured Armatimonadia bacterium
CACCATTCGTGCACGGAGAGATTGAGGCCGAAGCTGCGCGACGAGGTATCCACTTTTTCGTGGAAAAGCCAGTGGCTATCAACATGGAAATGGCGCGCAATGTCCAAGCGGCTGTGGAAGCGGCCGGAATCGCCACGCAGGTTGGGTATATGTTCCGCTTTTCGGAAGCATTGCGAAAAGTTCGAGATATGTTGAAGGGGCGGGCAATCGCAATGGTGCAAGCGCACTATTATATGCCGGGACTGCCGCCGCCAGCATGGTGGCCGTATATGGATAAGAGCGGGGGGCAGCTTGTTGAACAGGCAACGCATATGCTTGACCTCGGGCGGTTTCTGGCTGGAGATGTCGCGACTGTGATGGGGCAGGTACAGAGAGTGCGAAACTGGACGGACATACCGTCGGGATATGAGCCCCAGGGAATGCTCGAATATGCGGAGAAATTTGAAATCCCTGATACGACAGCGCTGATCATGCAGTTTGAATGCGGCGCGCTGGGGACACTGAGTTGTTCGATGATCCCACAGGGGACATGGGACGCTGGATTCCGCGTGGTGGCAGACGGCCTGCTTGTGACAATCGAGGGGGCAAACGCTCGCTGGAGTGGTGATGAAGAAGGCAGCATGGAGGCTGGGGCAGACTGGGCATCGTACGTGCTGTATGAACTATATGATCAGGTCATCGCCGGTGAGACCGAGACGAGCGTTCCATACATTGAGGGTGTGAGGAGTCTGGCTATCTCGCTCGCAGGCTATGAATCGGTGAGACAGGGCGGAGCCGCAGTAAATGTCGGGCAATTTGCTGCTATTTAGCGGGGAGCATTTATCGTTGCATATTACGGAATTTATGTTATAAAGTTATGTTATAGTTTAATCGCATATGAACTACATTTGGGTGCGAGAGTGGTGGAGGGGGGAAAAAAGGAGAGAAGTGTATGTCACGCAAGGGATTTACGCTGATCGAACTGCTTGTTGTCATCGCGATCATTGCGATACTGGCAGCCATTCTGTTCCCCGTTTTCGCCCGAGCCCGTGAGAAAGCACGCCAGACAAGCTGTCTGAGCAATGTCAAACAGCTTGCGCTTGCCACTCACATGTATGTAAGCGATTATGATGAGGTAATGTACCCGAGTTGTATTGGCGTTCCGGGTGACCCGCCAATTCAGGGCGTAGTGTATCCCAATCATTGGACGGCTTATGGCCATGCACTAATTTTGTGGCCGGATCTGATTTACCCGTATGTGAAGAATACGCAGATGTTCCGGTGCCCGAGTGCTGCCACGCTTTGGACCGGCTATGGATATAATTATTATTTCTTGGGTTCAAATCCATCGGGAGCATCCGTTACATTTGTGGCGTCGCTGGCGGAGATCGCGAAACCGGCAGAGACAATCTGCATCGCTGAATGCTCGAACTAT
>CAYSRY010000350.1:1514-3336 GCA_964433395.1 uncultured Armatimonadia bacterium
CTGCGACGGTCATGCAAAATGGATGAAGTCGAGTGAGTACCTGACAAGTAACGAGTTGTGGGACAGGGACTAATCATCTCGCAGGATTATGCAGAGTAATAGAAGGCCAGCCCGGAGGGGCTGGCCTTTTCTTTTTTTGTTGTTGGAAGAGGAAGACACGCTGAGCTGGCTTTACAGTACAAAGGCCGCCCCGCAGGGAGGACAGGGCGGCCTTCTGGAGGGAATGGCGTGAATTGTCATGCGTCCGGCGGAATTTCGGAATTGTCTTCGTCGGCTGACGCATCGGCTTCCGGGGTGTCTGAGAGCTCCACGTCGCGTACGTCTTCGTCAGATATTTCAACGTCGAGTATGGCGGCATCAGGTTCGCCAGTTGGAGCATCTGGGGCCTGTTCCGTGAAGGACTGCCCGGCATATGTCGCGCCGGGAGCTGCTGTGAATGGCCCACCGAGCGTGGCGATGTCGCCATCTACAATGGCACTTTCCGCGAGCGAGACAGGGCCGCCATAGGAAGCGATGTCGCCCGTCACCGAGCCTTCGATAGTGACGGGGCCACCGTACGAGGATATGTCGCCTCTTACCATGCCGTCGACTGTGACAGGGCCGCCGAGTGAAGAGACATCGCCGGCAACTTCGCCATGTATGGAAATCGGGCCACCGTATGAGGTGACATTGCCTTCGACGTATTCATTTGCCTCGACCGTAACGGGATTCCCCCATTGGGTGATTGAATCAATGTGGCGGACTTCCTGCGCAGGAGATGTGGTCTCGGCAGGCGGTTCTGTCGGTGATTTCGTAGGAGCTGCCTCGGGTTCAGGAGATGTGGTGGTGTCTTGGGTGCGACATGCAGCCCGGGCTGCATGGATCGCACCGGCCGGGCCGCTGTGCTGCCTGCTGAACCAGTGGCCATGTGCGTGCTGGCCAAATCCCGTGCCGAGTGTGGCGCCAAAGCCGGCGAGAAATACGAGCGCGAGGAAGAGCGAAATCAATGTGCCGGCGATCGGGATGAATCGCATGAACGCCAGGGTGGTGAGTATCGCAAAGCCCAGAAATGCCGGTGCCAGAAGCGATGCGTGCGCCCCTTCCGTGCGTCGGGCCACAATGCGGCCTGCTGTGAGGTACATGGCGACGATGCCGACCACTCCTGCGGCGATAGTAACGAGTATCACCACTGGGATTGCGACCCACGTGATGACAGCGACAAAGAGGACAAACAGAATCGGGAATATCAGGAGCACTGAGATGAAACCGTGCGCCAGCGCCTGCCACGGCTCTTTGATGATAGCGTCGGATATACTGCTCATCTGCTGGGGCAGCAGCAGAATCAGCAGCAGACACAATGCCGCCATGACTGCAGCATGTCCGAGCCAGTCCACAAAACGCTGAACCATCGTAGTGTGGAACGCTTTGTGCCCAAAGCCTATGAAACTGGGGCCAATAGTGTTGTGATTGCCGCGGTGTGTTGCGCCCGTATCTTTGTGAAACGGCCCTCCGAGCGTAGCGATGTCGCCATCGACAATGGCTCCGTCTTTCAGGGTTACTGGCCCGCCAAATGACGCAATGTCACCATGGACTGTACCCTCCACGGTGATTGGGCCACCGAATGAACTGACATCGCCCTCAACCTTGCCATGAATGGTGACAGGGCCTCCGAATGAGGCAACATCCCCAGTGACATAATCATGCTGCCCCACAACGACCGGTTGCCCCCACTGCGTGATTGAGTCAATGCGTTTGATGCTCTCCGTGAGCGCAGGGCTTGCAGGCGGAGCAGCGACAGTTTCGTCTGGCTGCACCGCATTGGGAGCGGCTGGCATCAGGTCTT